>CAYTVF010000089.1:0-15936 GCA_964441345.1 uncultured Desulfopila sp.
ATATAGGGTTGGCTTGCGGCTTGGGCTTGATTTGGCTGGAATGTCTGCATTGAGATAATAGGAAGAGAAATAAGCAGGCAGGTCTTGGCGGCAGTCTTTATTGATTTCGCAATATTTCGCATAGATAGGCCGTTTAATGTTGAAATTAGGCGTTGGATGAGCATTATCATAAGTTTAGGGACAGGCAGGAGGACCGTAGTTGTAATGCACCATATACTTTACAACAAAGAAGCCGTTCTGGTCGGAGGTTGAGGTTCCGCCACCGTATGCCGTCAAAATTACGGTGTACGGCCCACCAAGCGCCATGGTGTACAGCTTACCGTTCAAATCCTTGTAACTGAATTTGCAGCTTTCTGTTGCGCAGGTTTTAGAACCTACCAATGAACTGTTTATATAGGCAGCTATTGTTCCCTTGGTAGGGCTGGTAGTTGATTTGAAAGTGACGTCACCAGCGATATCGAATGATCCCGAAACTGTTCCGCTTGGACTGGAAATTGTGACTTCGGGAGCATTGTCTACAGTAAACGTGCCTGTTGCTGTGGTGGATGCTCCTCCACCGGAGGCCATCAATTTGACGGGGTACGGCCCTCCGTGGTAGTAATCAAAAAGCTTACCGTTCAAATCCTTGTAACTGAATTTGCAGCTTTCTGTTGCGCAGGTTTTAGAACCTACCAATGAACTGTTTATATAGGCAGCTATTGTTCCCTTGGTAGGGCTGGTAGTTGATTTGAAAGTGACGTCACCAGCGACATCGAATGATCCTGATACCGTCCCACCAGGACTGGTTATAGCGACAGAAGGAGTGTTGTCAAGAGTAAGCACAGTACTGTCTGAAGCACTTCCCTTACAGTCATTTGCGTTCGCAACAAAACTATGCGTCCCATGCAGTCCTCCTCGGTCGAGTATTGCCGTGCAGGTTGCTGAACCATGGCCACTAGCACTACAATAATGTGTAATTCCCACCGATCCAGAGTCAGTATTTGTACAGTTGTTTCCGTTGGCGTCACAGGTTTTACATATCTCAAATGTCCCACGAGCAGTCAGGATAACAGCACCATCACCCTGCACCTCCGAGGTAATGGTTACGCTGGCAGATAGGCAGAAGGCGGGAAAGACCATCATAGCCAGAAAAAATGCCCCCAAGACTCTGCAAAACCTATGTGCATATCGTCTTGTGCTGGTGAATCGTTTCATATCGTCAATATTTTGTCTGAAGTTTCCAAGATGCATTATTTAAAACCTACCATCTGCCAAGTTTCAGAACCATTGGCAGAACGAAGCGAAAATACCAAAGATAAGGGACCAGCCAGAAGTTCCCGACCGCTGCTTTTCTCCAATTTCTCGATGATCTCGGTACGTTTGATGGAAACCGCCACCCCTTCATCACGCTTGGTAAGGAGAATACCTTGATCGGAAAACACTTCGATAGAACCAGAAAACCCTTCCGGACTTTTTAAAAAGGTCGCCATGGCCTCCTGAAACTCACCGTTTTTATCCCGGACAATCTTCAGTTCAGGAGTCGCCGACACTGCAAAAGAACTGTAATTGACGGCCGCGTTGCCGTTCGTCCCCATCACTTGTAGAGTCAGAAGATGGGTTCCGGGCACCAGGCTTGCGGTTGAGAGCGGTTTGCCGATTATTTTGGATAACAGCGTTTTCTTGCCGATATGTTCTTTTGCTATCTGGACGTTCATCAAAGGACGTTCATCGAGAAAGACATGGACAAAACCGGCAAGCCCGTTGCCGTCATCACCTAAAATGTGCAGTATGACGGAAGCATCGAGGATGCCGGTTTTATCCACGGCCACATCGGTCACGCTAAGGGCAGGCGAACCATCAAAGACAAAGCGTATCTCGCTTTTGTGAATTTCCCCCGAAGGGGCCCTCAGTTCGCATCGGAGCACGTGTTTGCCGGTTTGCATGGTGGTTAGCGGCACATCGTGGACAACATTCAGGGAGGTACCTTTGTAGGTTTCGTTGCGGACAATCATCTCATCGAGGAAAAGCAGATAATCGCCACCAATCAGGTCGGCGGGCAGCTCAGGGGGCTTCTTCTCCTGGGCATCTGCTTTGGTCTCTGCAAATCGGATCGAAGCCTTAAGGCCGTTTTCCACTTCCTGCAGTTGGAGTTGCAGAGGGGAAGCCTTCCCTTTGTCGTGTTCCTTGGGGGATTCGATGGAAAGGATTTTATGGGGAAAAGCCGCCACCTGCCGGGCACTGCATACCGCGACGAAAGTGAGGGCGGCAACAGCGATAACAATCCGAATATATTTATCAATCATCAACATCACCTTTTGGTTTTGATATCATCCACCCGGCCACTCCCCCGAAGCAAAAATCCCAACACCGATTCCAACTCATTATCCGGCTGCGCTTCCTTTAAATCAGCCGCAAGATTCCTGGCCAGGGTATGCCAACTGCCATCTCTGACCGCAGAACCCAAGCCATGATGGACATAGGTGCCGGTGCCGAGAGTGCTGGCCGCGGTCGGGGTGTAATAGAGGTAGCGGAAACCGTTTTTGGTCTGCACCGCGATATAGACAGTAAAGGACTCGCTGTACTTCATGCTCCACTCCAGCACCTTGAAGTTGGTGTCGTACCAGTAGCTGCCATCATCGTTCCTGAGCCGATAGCCGTTGGCCGAACCGGAACCGGTAACCTCGATCACCCGACCGGCCCGCTGGTCGTCATAGACGTTGACAACGGTTGCTCCCGTCGGGTCGTTGTCGTAGATATCCCAGCCGGTGATCGTGTTGTCTTCACCATCCTCATAGACCGCACTGGTCGGCAATGAAGCACCATTGGCCGGATCGGTGCCCTGTCTGATCTCCATGCCATCGGAAAAGCCGTCGTTATCGGCATCCGGATCGAGAAGATTGCTCAGTCCATCGCCATCGGAATCCTGGCCTGCCGGAATTGCCGCAAGGGTTGCGATGTCATCGACCCTGCCGCTGCCCCTTATCAAAAAGCCAAGGACTGCCTGCAGTTCGTTATCCGGTTGCGCCTCCTTGAGATCGTAGGCCAGATCCCTTACCAGGGTATGCCAGTCGCCATCCTTGAGATATGCGCCCAAACCATGGTGGATATACGTTGCAGTGCCGAGACCGTCGGTCTCCACCGGGGTGTAATAGAGATAGCGGAAGCCGTTCTTGGTCTGCACCGCAATATAGACGACAAAATTTTCGGCATAGCGCATGCTCCACTGCAGCACCTTGAAGTTGCCATCGGCCCAGTAACTGCCGTCATCATTGCGCAGCCGATAGCCGTTGGCCGTCCCGGCGCCGCCGAACTCGATTACCCTGCCTGACCGCCCATCGTCGTAGACATTATTGATGGTTGCACCGGTCGGATCGTTATCGTAGATGTCCCAGCCGACGACATCACCGTCCTCGGCGTCGTCATAGAGGGCCCCCGCCGGATAGAGCGCGGAGTCTCCCGGATTCGTGCCCTGACGAATTTCCATCCCGTCGCCAAATCCATCGCCATCGGCATCCGGATCGAGGATATTGATCACCCCGTCGCCGTCGGCATCGCTGTTCCAGTGTGCGCCCCAATAGGCCAACTCTTCACCGTCGTCGATACCATCACCGTCGGTGTCGGCAGAATATGGGTTTGTGCCATAGGTATTGATCTCATCGATATCGGTGAGAGCGTCGCCGTCGGAATCGAGGCCAGCCGGAATACCGGCAAGCGTTTTAATGTCGTCGACCCTGCCGCTGCCCCTGATCAGAAAACCGAGAACCGCTTCCAGCTGGTTATCCGGCTGGGCTGCTTTAAGATCGTAGGCCAGGTCGCGGACAAACGTGTGCCACTGGCCGTCCTTCACCGCACTCCCCAATCCATGGTGGATATACGTCCCGGTGCCGAGACCGTCCGCGGCTACCGGGGTATAATAGAGGTAGCGGAAACCGTTTTTGGTCTGGACGGCGATGTAAACGGTAAAGCTTTCGCCATAGCGGGCGGACCATTCGAGCACCTTGAATGTGGTGTCGTTCCAGTTGCTGCCGTCAACCTTGCGCAGACGATAGCCGTTGGCCGTACCGGCCCCGGTGAACTCGATTACCCTGCTGGTCCGCTGGTCGTCATAGAGATTGACAATGGCTGACCCCGCCGGATCGTTGTCATAGATGTCCCAGCCGGAGATGTTGCCGTCTTCGGCGTCCTCGTAAGCGGTATTGGTGGCGCCTGTGACATTTTCAGTCAACCTGTTGCCAGGTTTATCGTAGCTATAGGTGAATGTGACGCCATTGTCATACTCGGCGCCGATCAGCCTTTGCCGCTGGTCATAGCCGTAATGAACGGTGGCGGCAAAGACTTCTGGAGGAAAGAGGCAGAGGGACAGAACGGCATACAGCAGGAACCGGCTGGGATAATTTGTATCGGAGGGAGCGTGGCGGTGCATTATAAGACTCCTTTAACGCTGTCGTTGTTGGCTATGCAGCAGAAACAGTCTGTCGACCTGCGCATAAAGCAAAAAACAGCAAGATAGAAACCAAGCACATTGAGTTTTGCCGGATTCTCAAAAAACCTGTTACAAGATTGCGTCGAACCCCTTATAGTAATTGCAAGGGCAATTCAAGTATTCCATAACGCAACGGCTAACTACCTGTCAATTGGTATAAAATGGGGACAGACCTCGTTTGAAAAGAGGGGGAAATATTTAAAGGATGAGACCTGCTCCAGTACCCGATGTTTTCTGGCTTTTCGGTCTTTTCGATGGAAGAAAATTCGGGGACAAAAATAAATAGGGGACAGACCTCGATTTTTTTTGAACAATAGCAGATTGGAGAAATAAATTGCCTCACCCCGATAAACGGGACTCCGTTTAGTCCCCCTTATGGGGTAAAATCATGTAAATAATTTTTCTAAGAGAATTAAATGAGTGGATCATTACTGGGAAGATTACTCCTGCCCCAATACAGGATGTTTTCTTGGTCTTCCCGGTTTTCCCCGAGTGATCCGGCGCCCCAGGATACTCTCCACCTCCTTTCTGAAACCTTCGTCTCCAAGGGCGTAATTCCCGTTTGTGGCATTTCTTATCTCATCTGCTGTTTCGGACGCCAATGGGCTTCGCATCAGCACACGGTAAGCGGCCAGTCTGGCCGCATGCGTCCGACCCAATTTCAAATACATTGAATGCCGGTTTAATAAATCTGATTCAGCCCCTTGCGCATTGGCACGATAACTGGACCAAAGATACTCGCCGGGATGCTCAACAAACCCTGCACGGACCGGGTTAAGCTCAATGTATTTCTGGCAGATGAGCAGATACCGTTCCTGCTGTGCTATGCAGGAACGGTATCTGCCTTCCCACAGCGTTCCGCTGCGCTGATAGGTGCGGTTGATGTATTGCACATACCGTTGCCCGAGGCGTTTCATCAGAGTTCCGGCACTGCTTTTTCGGGTTGGGGTCACCAGGAGGTGAACATGATTGGTCATCAGCACATAAGCATGTACCGCACACTCGGATTCTCCGGCGGATTCTTTCAGCAACTCCAGAAAGTTCCGATAGTCTTCCCCGGCATAAAAACAGGCCTGACGGTTATTTCCACGCTGAATCAGGTGGACAGGGATACCGGGTATCGTGATCCGAGGGCGTCTTGGCATTTCTCTCCCCAAGTTTGGGTGAAGCTGGCAGCTCACGGTCGAACAGCACCGTAAATTTCCGCTTTCCTAAAATCCTGTATAACGGGTGAGTCTTACAATTTTATTACCGTCCGGGAATCTCCCTGCCATTCCAAAAAGAAAACGGGCTTCGAAAGATACGATTTCTTCCGAAGCCCGCCTCCGTTCGAAGATGGTGCTCGTTTTAGATACCTCATGCGTCCATCACGCAAATCTCATGAAAGCCTCGCCCAAGACGAAATGGTGATGGATGTCCTTGTTCGTTGATTGATTCGAGCGAGTGTCGCAGCCGGTTCAATCCTTCTTGAAATGAATGAGCACTGTGCCGGTCTCGACCGCGTCTCCCGGCTTGACGCATACCGATTCGACCACGCCGTCGGCGGGGGCGGAGACCGCGCTTTCCATCTTCATCGACTCGAGAATGATCAGTTCCTGACCGCGGAAAACCCGCTCCCCGGCCTTGACCTTGACATCCACCACCAGTCCGGGCATGGGGCAGTCGAGGATGTTGGCGTCAACCGCGGTAATCGGCGGCGGCATGAAATGGGCGAGCTGCCACTCCCGGGGATTGTATATCTCAAAGGTCCGGGTCACCCCGCAGAACGCGGCCTCGATGAAATTGCCGCTGTAGGTGAGACGAAAGTAGGCATCTTCGCCGTTGATATTGAGCTTCAATCGGCGGCGGTAAAACTCCAGCGGCGGGGTGGTGACCTGATAATCGACCGTATCGACCAGGATCTGCCAATGCAGTCCCCCCGAACTGATGTTTTCCAACCGGATCGGAAAGATGTCCTGGTCGCTTTTCGTAACATATTCGTACGGCCCCTGGTGCAGCAAAGAAACGCCCACCCGCGATTGCAGCGGCAACAGCGAGTTCTGCACCAGATTTTCACGCAGATGGTAGATGAGGGTGGTGGCCACGGCCATGGCATGGAGCACCTCCACCGGGGGCTTGTTTTCTGACCCTTCGGCCCCCAGGAGGTACGTCGGGATGAAATCGGTGGAGAGCTCGCCGCGGATGAAGACCGGGTGGGTGAGCACCTGGTTGGCAAAATCGATATTGGTCAATATTCCTTCGATGTGATAGCCGTTCAGGGCCTGGACCATCCGCTTGCGGGCCTCCTCGCGGGTCGGGCCCCAGGTGACGACCTTGGCCAAGAGCGGATCGTAGAAGACGCTGACGGTACTGCCGGCGGCAACCCCGGCATCGACGCGCACGTTATCGCCCCGGGGTTCGGCATAGCGGGTGATAAGACCGACGGAAGGGACAAAGCCCCGCTTGGCATCCTCGGCGCAGACCCGCACCTCCATCGCCCACCCCTTGAGGGCGACCTGCTCCTGGGTAAACGGCAGCACCTCGCCCGCGGCTATCCGCAGCTGCAGTTCGACCAGATCGAGCCCATTGACCAGCTCGGTCACCGGATGCTCGACCTGAAGGCGGGTATTCATCTCGAGAAAAAAGAACTCACCCTGTTGGTCGAGGATGAACTCCACCGTCCCGGCATTGACATAGCCGGCCTTTCTCGCCAGTTCACAGGCGAGGCTACCCATCCGCTCGCGCAGGACGGGGTCGAGGGCGCAGGAGGGGGATTCCTCGATAATCTTCTGGTAACGCCGCTGGATCGAACATTCCCGCTCGCCCAGGTGGACCACATGGCCATGCCGGTCGGCGATGATCTGGATCTCGATATGCCTCGGCTTGCCGATGAAGCGCTCGACAAAAATCCGGGCGTCGCCGAAAGATTTCTGAGTCTCCTGCTGACAGAGCTGCAGGGCCGAGGCCATCTCCTCGGCCCGGTCGACGATGCGCATTCCCTTGCCGCCGCCACCGGCCGCGGGTTTCAGGAGGATCGGGTAGCCGACCTCGGCCGCTGCCGCCTGGGCCTCGGCCAGAGTGACCACCGGTTCGCTGTGGCCGGGCACCGTCGGCACGTGGGCTTTTATCGCCAGTTTTTTGGCGGCGATTTTATCGCCCATGGCAGCAATCACCGCTGCCGGGGGACCGATAAAGGTGAGTCCGGCCGCTTCGACCTTTTCGGCAAAGACTGGATTTTCCGACAGGAAGCCGTAACCGGGGTGGACCCCCTGGCAGCCTGTGGCAAGCGCCGCCTCGATAATCCTGTCCATGACCAGGTAGGATTCCGCCGGGCGGGCGCCGCCCACCAGCACCGCCTCGTCGGCCAGGCTGACATGGATACTCCTGAAATCGGGCTCCGAGTAGACCGCGACTGTGCGGATGCCCATGGCCTTGCAGGTGCGGATCACCCGGACGGCGATTTCCCCGCGATTGGCAATCAAAATTTTCTCAAACATGACGGACCTCATAGGGGAATATTGCCGTGTTTACGATCGGGACGACTGCTCTTCTTGCTCTCGAGAAACTGCAGGGTGCGGATGAGCCGGTGCCGGGTGGTGTTGGGGAAGATGACGTCGTCGATATAGCCCCGCTTGGCGGCGACAAAGGGATTCATGAAGTGCTTGCGGTACGACTCCATCTTCTCGTTCAGCATGGCTTCCGGATCGGCCGCCTTCTCGATGTCGCGGCGATGGATGACCTCGGTGGCGCCGCGCGGGCCCATCACCGCGATCTCCGCGGTCGGCCAGGCGTAGTTGATATCGCAGTGGATATGCTTGGAGTTCATCACCACATAGGCACCGCCATAGGCCTTGCGGATAATGACGGTGATGCGCGGTACCGTCGCCTCGGTGAAGGCGTAGAGCAGCTTGGCGCCGTGGCGGATGATGCCGCCGTGCTCCTGCTCCGGTCCCGGCATGAAGCCGGGCACATCGACCAGGCAGATGAGCGGGATGTTGAAGGCGTCGCAGAACCGGACGAAGCGGGCTGCCTTGAACGAGGCGTTGTTATCCAAGGCGCCTGCCAGCACCGCCGGCTGGTTGGCCACCAGGCCGATGGTCTGCCCGCCGAGCCGGCCGAGGCCGCAGATGATGTTGCCGGCGAACTGCGGCTGGATCTCGAGAAATTCCGCCCCGTCGAGAATCGAGTAGATGAGCACGTTCATGTCGTAGCTCTGGTTGGGATTGGGTGGCACCAGGTAGTCGAGGGTCGGGTCGGTGCGTTCCGGCGGATCGTTGAGATCGAGGATCGGCGCCTTCTGCTTGTTGTTTGAGGGGAGATAGTTGATCAGCTGGCGGACCGCCCGCAAGCACAGGATATCATTGGGATAGACGAACTGGGCCACCCCGCTTTTCCTGGCATGCACCGACGCCCCGCCGAGCTCTTCCGAACTGATGTCCTTATGAATGACGGTCTTGACCACATTCGGCCCGGTAACGAACATATGGGAGGTCCGATCGACCATGAAGACGAAATCGGTGATCGCCGGGCTGTACACCGCCCCGCCGGCGCAGGGCCCCATGATACAGGAGATCTGCGGGATGACCCCGCTGGCGTGGACATTGCGGTGAAAGATCTCGCCGTAGGCGGCCAGCGCGTCGACGCCTTCCTGAATCCTGGCTCCGCCCGAGTCGTTGAGACCGATGATCGGCGAGCCCACCTGCCGGGCGAGATCCATTATCTTGCAGATCTTCTGGGAATGGCCCTCGCCGAGCGATCCGCCGATGACGGTGAAGTCCTGGCTGAAGACAAAAACCTCGCGGCCGCTGATCTTGCCATGGCCGGTGATAACCCCGTCGCCGGGGTGGCTGTCGCGATTGTCGGCCGACTCGCCCCTGCCGACTTTGAGGATATCGATCTCCTCAAACGATCCCTCGTCGAGAAGCAGATGAATCCGCTCCCGTGCCGTCAGTTTCCCTCGCTGGTGCTGAACCTCGACGCGCTTCTGCCCGCCACCGGCGAGGGCGTGTTCGCGCAGCTCGAACAACTCCAGGATATTGCTGTGCATGACTTCAACCATGGACATCTCCTTATCGTTTAATAAAAATTGGCATTCCTGCACCGGGGATCCGTGCAAGGATATGATCCTCGTTGGATTATTCGTGGAAAGGTGGCAGGAGGAGTAAGGTGGAATCTACGGCATTGCTTTTTTGCTGCTGATTCCTAGGAGCACTATGTCAACCCTACGGTTTTTCTTACGGCCTTCATCGCTTTCGTTGCTGGCGATCGGCCGGTAATCGCCGTAGCCGGCGATGGATAGGTTAGCTGGTGAAAAATCAAATTTACCTAGAAAGAGCCGCATAATATTCGCCGCCCGATCGAGTGACAGTTCCCAATTCGATGTGTAATTATTTGCCGGAACAAACGTATTGTCGGTGTGCCCCTCAATCCTTATTTGATCGGCATAGGGTAGTATTGTTCTGGCGATCTTGCCGAGCGAAGGCAAGGATGCCGGTTTTACAACGGCACTGCCCGATTCGAAAAACGTATTCTCTTCCAGCCGGATGACCAAACCTCTCGCCGATTCAACTACTGCGATTTCGCCGCCGAGCTGCAGGGGCTTCAGGGAAATCTTTATCGATTTCTTGATATCCTGAAATTCCTTGATATTGAGATTGAGCATTCTGACCGAATCAGGGTCCTTCTGATGTTCAATAGCCTCATTGCTGGGATTGGGTTTGGCCGACGGTTTCGGCACAGTTTCCAAACTTGGTATAGGGACAAACTCGTTGCTCGGAAGAGCGATCGTGCTGCTGATACCGAATGCACTGCGATACGATGCAGCAACTTCCGACACTTTTTTCTTGTCGGTCTGCGACATGGCATAAAGAGTTACAAAAACCGCAAACAACAGGGTAATGAAATCGCCATAGGAAACCAACCATCGTTCATGGTTCGGCGGTTTTTCCGGAGTTTTCTTCCTTGCCATTTTACCAGCCTCCTATTCTGATGACTTGGTGTGAAGGCTTTCCCCACCGTCATGAAGGTATGATTTGAGTCGTTCTTCAATGAATCGCGGATTGCTGCCAACCAGGATACTGGTAACTCCGGCGATGAGCATTTCCCGTCGTTGTATTTCGCTTTTTATGCGCAGTTTGATTTTGGTTGCAAACGGCAGGCAAAGTATATTGGCAGTTACCAGGCCGTAAATAGTAGCCACGAATGCGACGGCTATTCCCGCTCCCAGCTTGGAGGTGTCGGCAAGATTACTCATGACGTGGATGAGACCGAGAACGGCGCCGATAATACCGATCGTCGGGGCATAGCCGCCCGCGGCCTCGTAGAATTCGGCGCTCATCTTGGCGTGTTCTTCATAGGTCCCCACGTCGACGTCGAGGATTTCCTGGATATCCTTGGGCTCGACGCCATCGACACAGAGCGCGATAGCTTTTCTCAGAAAAGGATCCTTCGTGTTGTTGCCATCCTGTTCGAGGGCAATAATGCCATTTTTTCTGGCCTTGTTTGCAAGATCGATGATGATGGTGATCGTTCCATCCATTCTTTCCGGAGGGGTAAAAAGCATTTTTAAATCTTTCAGTGCCTTAACCGCCGCCTCCATCGGAAAACTGATGAATGCGGCTCCGAAAGTACCCCCGAGAACGATGATTGCTGCCGTCGGTTGAATAAGCGATTGAAAATGAAGCCCTTCCAGAACAGCTCCGCCGATAACCGCGCCAAGACCGAGGGCCAATCCTATAATTGTTGCAATATCCATATATTAAAAAATTATTTGCATGTTTTTTCTATTACTTCAGATGCCTTCTCCATCACCAGATAACGATCGCCGTTTATCAGGCTGATAACGGTATCGGGGGTTTCTTCGATGCATTTGATCAGGTCGGGATTGATGAAGAAAACCTTACTGTTCAGACGGGTGAGTTGAATCATGGCGGAAACTGAAGAGAGCGGTAAGCATTGCCTGAACGTGTTTTAACGGTCCGAATTGGCAACCAGTTTAAAAAAAAGTCCCAATTGATTTGTTTTAAAGAAAGAGCCTATCTATCCCGGATACCTTTGTCAAGTCATCGTTGGGCGATATTCATACTCTTTCTGCCGCGGACGCCCCTAGCCACCCCGCCTAAGCCAACATGGTGAGGGCAGAAACGCATTTTCCGTTCTCCTTAAGGAAGGTCGGATTGCGCACGAATGTGGGATTTGGACCGGTTCTTCAAGAACTCGATAATGATAGGAATAATGGAAATTGCTATGATACAGAGCACCACAAGTTCAAAATGGTTTTTGATGAAGGGAATGTTGCCGAAAAAGAATCCGGCGAGTATGCAGCCGAAGACCCAACCGGAGCCTCCGAGTACGCTCCAGGGCAGGAATGTCTTCCATTTCATATCCGCCATGCCGGCCACAAAGGGGACGTATGTACGGAAAAAGGGGATGAAACGACAGATTGTCACTGCCTTTGGCCCATGTTTTTCGTAGAAATCGTGCGCCTTTTTTAAATTTTTCTGGTTGAAAATCAGACCGTCTTTGCCACTGAACGCCTTGTGGCCGAACCAGACTCCCATTAGCCTGTTGAAGTTATCTCCTGCTATCGCGGCAACGGGGAACAGGGTAAGGACGATGTCCAAGTCCATGGCACCTGTCGCGCAGAGCGCACCGATGACAAAAAGCATGGAGTCGCCGGGAAGGAAGGGGGCAACGACCAAGCCCACCTCCGAAAAAATGATCAAGGCGATAATGCCGTAAATCCATGGACCGTACAAGGTAACCAGTTCGGCGAGATAACGGTCGATATGGAGCAGGTAATCAAGAGAAAGTAATAAAAAGTCCATGATGACAATTCTTGAGAGTTTTTTGTTTTTAACAACGATCCTTCCAGCCGAGAGCCCTTTGATCAAAGGTCGGTAGATTACAATCTTATACTGAATTCCGCAATTTTATTATGTCGATGAAGAATCGGCGTTACTGGACAAGCTTTGCCGTCGGTTGCCGATGGTAGATGAAAAAAACATTTCGGCGGTCGTCGATTTCACCAGGATAAAGCACCTGGTTCCGGCAGACCCTGCTCCAAGGAATCTACACCAGTTCCTGCTCCGTCCTGCTGATGATCTCCTCCTGATGTTCACGGTCGAGATCGACAAAATAATCGCTGTAGCCGGCGACCCGGACCAGCAGGTTGCGGTATTCGTCGGGATGGGATTGGGCCGCGCGGAGCGTCCTGCTGTCGACGACGTTGAACTGGATATGATGCCCGCCCAGGGTGAAATAGGTCCGGATAAGGCTGGCGAGTTGGTCGAGATCCTGCTCCGTTGCCAGGACGCTGGGGAGGAACCGCTGATTGAGGAGTGTCCCCCCCGACTTCAGCTGGTCCATCTTGCTGAGCGATTTGATCACGGCGGTCGGGCCGTTGCGGTCGGCGCCATGGGAAGGCGAAGTACCGTCCGATTCCGGCTGGTGGGCAAAGCGGCCATTGGCGGAAGCCGCCAGCATCTTGCCGAAATAGACATGGCAGGTGGTCGACAGCATGTTCAGATGATAAACCGTCCCTTTGGTGTTGGGCTTGCCGTCGATGGCGGCAAGGAGGGAGCCGTAGACCCGCTTCATGATGTCGTCGGCCCTATCGTCATCGTTGCCGTAGAACGGCGTTTTGTTCGAGAGTTTCAAGCGCAACGCTTCAACCCCTGCGAAGTTGCCCAGCAGCGCGCCGAGCAGCTGTTCCATCGAAACCGTGCCCCCGTCGAAGACATGGGTCTTGATCGCCGACAGGCTGTCGGTGACGGTGCCGATGCCGCAGCACTGGATATAATTGGTGTTGTAACGCGGCCCGCCGTCGTAGTAGTCCCGGCCCTTTTCAATGCAGTCATGGATGACGACCGAGAGGAAGGGGGCCGGGGAGTATTTGGCGTACATCCTCTCGATATAGTTGTTCACCCGGATTTTCAGATCGACCACATATTCGAGCTGCCTGGTGAAAGCGGCATACAGTTCATCGAAACTGCGGAAGGCGGCCGGCTCGCCGGTGGCGATGGTGACCATTTTCCCGGTAAGCGGATCGACGCCGTTATTGAGGGTGATCTCAAGAATTTTCGGCACATTGAGGTAGCCGGTGAGGATATAGGCCTCCTTGCCGAAGGCACCGGTCTCGATGCAGCCGCTGGTTCCGCCTTCGCGGGCGTCCTCCATGGTTTTGCCGACCCGCACCTGTTCCATGACCACTGCATCGGTATTGAATACCGATGGGTAGCCGTAACCCTTGCGGATCACCCTGGCCGCCGCCTTGAGGAAGCGGTCCGGGGTCTTGCTGCTGATATGGACGCTGGGCTGGGGCTGGAGGAGGTGCAGTTCGTCCGAGACTTCCAGGCAGAGATAGGAGACCTCGTTGCTGGCATCGGCCCCGGCCGAATTCAGGCCCCCGAGGTTGATCTGGGTAAAATCGTTGTAGGTCCCGCTTTCCTTGGCGGTGACGCCGACCTTGGGGGGAGCGGTATGGTTGTTGACCTTGATCCACAGGCAGCTGAGCAGTTCCTTGGCCCGGTCGCGGTCAAGACATCCCGCGGCGACATCCTTTTCATAAAATGGCAAGAGATGCTGGTCTATATGGCCGGGGGTCATGGCATCCCAGCCGTTCAGTTCGGTGATGGTGCCGAGATGGACGAACCAGTACATCTGCAATGCTTCGTGGAAGGTCCGCGGCTTCTCGGCCGGCACCCGCCGGCAGATTTCGGCGATGTGTTTGAGTTCGGCCCTTCGCTCCGGATTTTCTTCGGCGTGCGCCATGGCCGAAGCCAGCCCGGCATGGCGGGCGGCAAAAAGAATCGCTGAATCGCAGGCAATATCCATGGCCTGCAATTGCTCGGCCTTGTCGGAGGCCTCCGGGTCGTTATGGAAATCTAGGCGGTTTATCCGGTCGGCAATGCGCTTCTTGAAATCGTTCATGCCCATGGTGAAGATGGTCCCGTCGAGGGCGGTATGGCCGGGGGCTCGCTGCTCCATAAATTCGGTAAAGAGCCCCGCCTCATAGGCTGTGCGCCACTCGCCCGGAACATTGCTGAAGATCCGGTCGCGCATGGACCGCCCCTGCCAGTAGGGAATGACCGTTTCCTCATAGCGGCGGATATCTTCTTCGGCGACGCGGTAGCAGGTCATGGCCCGGTCGTTTAAGATGCGCAGATCGGCGGCGCTGTGGCAGGTGAGTTCGGGAAAGGTCGGCACCGCCTTGGGCGCCGGGCCGCGCTCGCCGACGATGAGTTCCCCTTCGCCGATATAGAGGGTTTTGTGTTCGCAGATATATTTGAAAGTGAGGGCGCGCAGCACCGGCAGCGAGTATTTACCGCTGTTTTCCCGGTAAAATTCTGTTTCGAGGAGCGCACGTTCAATGGAAATGGCGGGGTGTGTGGCAAAGCTCTGCTGTCTCAATCTGGCAATCCGGCTGTTCATCTTATCCTCCGATTCGGACATCGTCTAGGTACTTTTTCAGTATTGTCACCACCCGGGCTACGGTTTCCCCATCGGGCGCAGTCAACATATTTCCCGGGTAATTCCGGTCGAGTTTGCGGTACTTGGCGGTGGCGGAAGGATGATACGGCAGAACATCGATGCCTTCCACTCCCGTGCAGCCGGCGGCGAACGCCCCGGTAGCCTCAATGTTTTCCTCATCGCTGTTGACTCCGGCGATGAGGGGAATGCGAATCCTGATGGTCTTGCCGGTCGTTGCCAGGGCTTGCAGATTAGCCAGGATCAGGTCGTTGGCAACACCGGTATACCGTTCATGGATTTTGCTGTTCATGTGTTTGAGATCGTATAAAAAAAGATCGGTTTCCCGGGCGATCCGCAGGAGCGTTGCGGTGGGGGCGAAACCGCAGGTATCGACCGCCCGGTGGATACCGAGCGCGCCGCAACCCTGCAGCAGGGCCATGAGGCTCTCCGGCTGGCAGAGCGGTTCGCCGCCGGAGCAGGTGATGCCGCCGCCGGATTGATCGAAGAACGGCAGATCTTTGCTGATTTCCGCGACCAGCTCATCGATACTCATTGGCCAGCCGGTCGACTCATGGGCCAGCGCCGGACAGGTGTCGATACAGGTTCGGCACAGGGTGCAACGGGCCTCGTCGCGACGGATTCCATCCGTGGTCAACCGCAAAACCTTATCCCGGCAGTTCTGAATACACTCCCCGCAGCCCACGCACCTTTCGGCAAGGCTCAGGATCTTGACCTTGAAGTCCATGCCCTCGGGATTATGGCACCAGTGGCAACCGAGCGGACAACCTTTGAAAAAAATCGTGGTCCGGAGATGAGGGCCATCGTGCAGAGCATATCGTTTAATGGCAAATATGGTGGCGTGAAGAGAAGTCATGTCATTATTTAACAATAAATCTCATTCTCGGGCAAGTAGAAAGAAATCGATGTATACTATTAATGTATACTAAATGGTGTGTTTGTAAAGCATATTTGTATCCATTCAGCTCTATGGACACATCCCCCTCCCCTTGCGGGAGGGGGTTAGG
>CAYTVF010000090.1:0-15872 GCA_964441345.1 uncultured Desulfopila sp.
CTGGAAATCGCCAAGGCGCTCGCGACCGAGCCGAAACTGCTGCTCCTCGACGAGGTCATGGCCGGCCTGCGCCCGAACGAGGTGGACGAGATGGTCGATATCCTGAAGGCGCTGCGCGACCGCGGCATCACCATCTTCGTCATCGAGCATATCATGCGGGCGATCATGGCCCTGTCGGATCGGATCGTGGTCATCCAGTTCGGCAAGAAGATCGCCGAAGGGCTGCCGCAGGAAATCGCCAATAATGAGAATGTCATCAAGGCCTATCTGGGAGAAGATTATGTCGCTGCTTGAAATTCATAAAATCGATACGTCCTACGGCGACGTCCAGGTCATTTTCGAGTTGTCGCTGAGAGTCGAAAAAAAAGAGGTGGTCAGCATCATCGGCGGCAACGGCGCCGGCAAATCGACGCTGCTGCGGACCATCTCCGGGCTGATGAAGACTACGGCCGGCCGGATTTCCTTCGACGGCCAGGACATCCACACCGAGCCCCCGGAAAATGTCGTCACCCGGGGAGTGGTCCATGTCCCGGAGGGGCGGCGGCTGTTTCCGCTGATGACGGTCAAGGATAACCTGCTGGTCGGCGCCTATAACAAAAGGGCCAGGGCCGATGTCGAAAAGACGTTGCAGGAGGTCTACGACATGCTGCCGCGCCTCGCCGAACGAGAAAGCCAGCTGGCCATGACGCTCTCCGGCGGCGAGCAGCAGATGGTTGCCATCGGCCGGGGCCTGATGGCCAAGCCCCAGCTGCTGATGCTCGACGAACCGTCGCTGGGCCTCGCCCCGATCCTGATCAAGGATATTTTCGATACGGTGCGGAAAATTGCCGATCTCGGCACGACGGTCCTGATGGTCGAGCAGGACGTCCGCCATTCCCTCAGCCTGAGCGATCGCGGCTATGTGCTGGAGCATGGCCGGGTGGTGATGGAAGGCAAGGCGGACGATTTGATCGACGATCCCCATATTCGCAAGGCGTATCTCGGGATTTAGGGTTCGTTGAATGCGGTGACAATGGCCATGGCCTTACCGGTTGCCGGTCGATCCCGGCAAAAGCGAGGAAATTTACTCGAAGGAGAGGATCAACCGGCGTCCCGTAGCTGCGGCAGCTTTTTCCAATTGTTTAAGGCTTGGCCAATGATGAGGGTCTTCCAGGCGCTGAGCGGAAGGCCAGGACGTTTCCAAAACCCTGGCAATATCGGCGAGTGAACGGTCACCTCTGAAACGACGAACCAATAGTGCCGCTTGTGTTCGCGCATTAGGTGCGATATAAATGGCACCAGCAACATTTAAAGACGGTTCGGGAGTAGGTTTATCATTGTCAATACGCCAGCAAAGCATGGCAGACAAGACTTCAGATGCATTGAATAGAGCTTCTTCCTTGGTTGCACCTTCCGTAAAGGTATCCTCCAGATCAACAAAGCGGACAAAGAAACTCGATGGTTCCTGAGATTCGATAAACGCCGGGTATTTAATATCCATAATTTTCTCCTACTTCAATTTTACTCCGGTTCGCTTCTGAATCGCGAGTAACAACCCAGAGCCAACATCTCGTTTTCCATGAACGGGAACAGGAACTGCCTTCCCTTCCTTGGTCATGATATGGTGGCTGCCGTTAATGCGATCAAGTTTCCATCCCGAGGCCTTGAGTTTTGCAATGATTTGGTTGCCTGTCATATTTTTATGATATACCTAAAATGATATATTGTCGAGCATTGTTAGATTTAATCGTCGCCGACTGCATCGATACTCTGACGAGGCTGAATTGAGTTCACCGGGAAGCCCGCTTTTTGAGCGATCCGGTGGAACGACTTATTAAGCGCTTTGTCGATTGCTTGATCGCAAGGAGCGATCTTAATGTTTCATTTACCGAAGCTGGGATACGGGGGATACGGGGTCAAATCTTTAACCGTGACACATCAGATTGTCAAAGATAAAGATTTGACCCCATCGACGCCAGAATTCTAATCACCGGACGAAACAGCCTCGCTGCCGGGACGTCGCACAAACCCTACCTTTAACCCGAATGGCCTGGCAATTTTCTCCAGGGTCTCAAGGGTCGGGTTCCCTCGATCCTTCTCAATCTCCATGAGCACCCGTGGATAGATTTTCAGCACTTTCCCGGCGTACTCCACTTGGGTCAGTCCCACAATTTTGCGCATCCGGCGGGTAGCCTGGCCGAGGGTCAGGCGCCCCGCCTCGAGGTCGGCATATAGAGCTTCTTTCTCCAGCCGGATATCCGCAACCATTCGCTTTTTCGTTGATTGTCGCGACATACCTACTCCTTTCCAGCCTCCCGCAGGTCGGCGGCGATTTCAGCGCATCGTCCTGCGACGCCTTCGATTACTTCTTCCTCTACCCTGCATTTCCGCATGATGTCGGGGAGTTTCGCAACCGCTGCCGAATGACCGGCAAGAAATGCCCTGGTCTCCCGGGGACTGGTATGAGGGGAGAGACTTTCGGCCACCCTGCCCCAATCCGGCCGCCCGGGTGTAGGCTCCTGCTCCTTCTCCCACCGGCTGGAGCGAGGAATCCCTTCCGGGTCGAGAAACATCGGAGCGAAATCGTAGAGCGGAGAGAGCATAACAGTACCGTCGGCAGATTTGAGGAATGCGCTGTTGCGGCCATGGTTATCGGTGTTGCGCAGAGCGACATTCAGTATCTCGCGTCGCAGATATTCGCGAAGTTCGACTTTTTTGTCGGTAGCGAAGGAAGCAATTGCCGCGCAGAAGACGGTATGGTCGCCGCGACGGCCATATTCCGCAATTCCCGCGGCCGAGCAAAGTGTTTCCAGTCCATGACGGATCAGGCGGCCGTCCTTTATCATTTTGTCAAAGCGGGGGATGAAGAGAGCCCCGTCAATAAATCTGAGAGGGTTGCCGGTGCGGATGCCGAAGCTGCGCGCGACTTCGTAATATTGTGCTTCATTACGCAGGACCTTCAGGTCTGCCTCGGTCTTGCCTCGCGGAAATTTGACGAGCCATGAATCGAGGATATCCCTGTCCTCAAGCGCCCCGTCGGGGTGCCACCGCCGTTTCCGGTCCCGCACCAGGAGAAACTTCGGCGCATCGCCGGCAACGTCCGTAGCTCCCGCAACCACGGCTCCGCGCGCTTCGGCATATTCAATGAAGTCAGCCTGCTTCTGGATTATCTCCTCCTCGGTGAAGCCGGGATGGGAGCCCGCCGGCGGGATAACCGCTTCCGCCACACGCAGGTTTCCCGGCGGGTTTCCTGCACCGTTCAATAAGAGTTGCCAGTCGGCGGCTTCATTATCTTTAAGCCCGAGCCTCCGCGCCCATACCCTTCGACCGGCACCCGAAGGAAGAATATCCAAGAGGAAAGCAGGCCATCCGGCGCTTTTGCACAGCTCGAAATTGACAGGATAACGCAACCCCACCCGCCAGCCGGAGACATCGTCCAGGCGTGGAAGAACGAAGTCCGCGTCATATTCGAACAAGCCCCCGCCGGCGATCCCTTTGGCAATATCTCTTTTAACGGGCTCAAATGTCCCGGCGGTAATCCATTTGCCATCGATAGATATCTGTATAGTAGCAATCATGCTATTAGAATATATAAAAATATAAAAATATACAACTATAATTGTTATTATAATAGCATATATTTAAAACTTTTGAATGCAAGTGCTACCATTGATATGCTATTGTAATAGTCATGTATCATGATTTAACTGTCTATCGTCCTCATCTTTTCCAACGCCCCCTTGCGGAGTATTCATTTCAGTGATCCGTTGAAGAGTAAAACATGCAGAAAATTCGTCAAAGAGAACAAAAAGAGGAGAATAAATGCTTGCTTGAAAATGAAATACTTTCTATTTTGCACCTGTCGATGGTCGCCGCTCGGGACTCTTTGTGCTCCAACAAAAAATCACTATTTAATTGATATCAAGACCTTACCAACCGCCACTTGTGTGTGGGGGGAGCTGGAAAGCTGCGGGCGCCCGGCAATCCCCCCCCCCATCAGCCGAGGAACCCGAGGAACACTTTAATGGCAAAGAAAAATCACAAAGTCAGGAACCAACGACATAAGGTCGCCTCCCTCGGTAACCTGTCCCCGGATGCATTGCTGGAGAAAGGAAATCTCCTCCTCAGCCAGGAAAAGTATCAGGATGCCATCCTCACTTTCAAACAGCTGCTGAAACAGGACGAAAATCCAGAAATCGTTCATGCGCTCCTCCGGGCTTATCTTGGCAGGATAGAAAGTCTGGCGGCAAAATCGATGATCAAAGAGGCTATGGCGATGCTGGAAACCGTGGTACACCGCTGGCCGGATGCCGGGGTCGAACCGCTTAAGCTCTCTTTGCTGTTGCAAGCCGGCAGCTTCACAGAAGCCGTCCGGTTGTATACGCAGTGCGGCAGACAGTTGGCGGGTGACCGGCTGGAACGGCTGGAAGCATTGTTCGGTGCGCTGCTCCTCGCCGGCACAGGCGGCTTGCGGCCGGAGGATTTTGCCGAGGATTCACCTGTTGCCCGCCATTATCCGGCGGCGCTTGCGGCGTGCGATGCGGTCTTTGCCGGAGAGGAGGCAAAGGTGCAGGAGGCATTGAAGCAGATTTCCTTCCGTTCGCCCTATCGGGATCTGCGCACCTTACTGACGGGTTTTTTGCAATTTCCGAGGGATAAGGAAAAGGCCTGCGTATTCTTCGGGAAGATCGACAAGGACTCACCCTATTTCCACTCTGCAGCACGATATCTTGCAACCACCGATACCCCGGAAATCTTCCTGCAAAAGCTGAACGCTGCCGCAAAACACGAGCGGCCGCAGATCCGCCTCCGGCATGGGCTCAATCCTGCACAATTCCAGGCGCTCGAAGATTTGTCCAGGAGCGACGGCAAGCCACTCGGTTTGCTCCATCTCGTTCGCCGGCATGAAAGCTGTTTTCAGAAAAAAGACCGCCTCAAGCTGCTGAAGAATATCCTCCCTTTTTGCCATGATCAGGTTATGACCATTCTTCACCGCAACTCCGATTTCAATAGGCTGGAGCAACTCCGGATCTGTGCCCTGGCCGCGGAAAAAGACAACGCGTTGACCTTTGCCGTGGATTTCTGGAGCGATTATCTTGACAAGTCGGGCGGGTGGGACTCCTCCAGACACAAGGAGATCGCCTTGGTATTGCGCCGTCAGGCAAAGCTGAAACAGCGGGAAAGTCATTATTATTCTACCGAGGAAATCCTCGATACCATGCTGGAAAGTCTGAAGTATGATCCGGATCATGCCGGGACATGGCTCGATGCCTCGGACTTCGCCAAACGAAATGACCTCATGGCACGGCATTATGCGATCATCCGGGATGCCGTGGCGAAGCTGCCGGAAAACGTCGATATTCTGGTGGCGGCGATGAAGGCCAGCGGCACTAAAGGTGCCCATAAAAAGGCCGCCGGCCTGGCTCAGAGGATCCTGGCGATTGACCCGATCAATACCAGCGCCCTGGATTTTCTCGTTGAATCGCGGCTGGAGCATGGGCGTAAGCTGGCCTTACAGAAAAAATGGGCGCTGGCGGAAAAGGAGCTGCAGAGCGCCGATACCCGGGTCAAGGCGATCCGCTACCGGGGCCGCAACCGGATTTGTCTTGGCATGCTCCTGCTTCTGCAAGGCAAGGAGGAAGGGCTGCCGCACATCGCCGCGGGCAGGCGGGAGAATGGATTGCCTCTCTTGAGTTATGTCCTTACCTCCCTGGAGGCGATGCTCTACAAGTTGCCGTATTCGCGGATTAAGGTATTTGATCGGGAGCTGCGCCAGGTGGCCGAGGAAATACCGGTCGACCGTACCGAATTCCTGCGTCTGATCACCTGGCTGTTGACGTTTCCCGGCCGGCAGTGGCAGATGCTGAAAGAGGTCTGTAAGTCCCTGACGAACCTTTTTGCCCGGACAGCAACCTTGGAATGGTCGCGGGATGAGGGCTTGTCGATCTGCAGGGCACTGGGCCAGGCCGACCTGCTTGCCGCGCTCGCCAAATTCACCCTGGCGTTGCAAAAAAAATATCCGGATAACCCGGAGTTCAGGGTCTGGCATTTGATTGCTACTTTCTCAAAGAAGAAAAACAAGCAACTACCGTGGAAAGTTCAGAGAGAAATAGAAGATCTCTTGGAGAAACTGGAAAAAAAGGGTTGCTTCGACCTTGCCGATCGCCTTGACGAACTCCTGGAGGATGACATGGACGACGACTTCCCCTCGTATCTCGATGCAATTGAAGATATTTTCAACAATGGGCCGTTCGGAATGCCGAAGATACTCCGTGATGAAAGCAAACCGCAGCCAAAGAAGAAACCAAAGACCGGCAGACAACTCAATCTCTTTGACGATGAGATAGAATGAAAACTCCCTATGAAATCCTCGAGGTGGCGGAAGATGTCGATGACGCTGCGCTCAAAAAAGCCTACCTGGCCATGGTACGGCGTTATCCGCCGGAGAGGTTTCCGGATGATTTTCAGCGGATCTACCGGGCCTACGAACTGATCAAGACGACTGAGGATCGTTTGTCGTATCGGCTGTTTCACTGCGAACTGCCACAGCCGGCCGATATTGCCGCCTTGCTGCTTAAGTCAATGGCGGAAAGGAAGCTGCCGACCCGAGAAGAGTTTCAAAAGCAGCTTGGCTGCGATCTTCAGGGGTTTTGCCTCGAACGAAAAGTATAACACCCCACAAGGGGGTATAAGTACCTTCACGAAATTCCTTTCAAAAAAAAGAAATGAATTTCTAAGGTACTAATGGACGACTGCATGGATGAGCAAGCAAAAGAACAACTGATAGAACAATTCCGGGCCTATCTGGAGACCGATTTCGCGCCGGATGAACCGGAAGCCATCATCGACCGGATGACCCTGTTCAACGAACTGGCCGGCCTGAAAAATGAGGTGCGGATCGAGTCACGACAGCTCAAGGGGGCCTTGGATGATTTCCGTTTGGCCTTTACTTCTCTTGACCAGGCCCAGCAGGATACGGCCAACATGCTGCACCATATTGAACAGCAGGAAAGAGAATCGGCGCGCGCCGCTTTCAAGCCGGTAATTCTCGGGCTGATCGAGCTGTATGACCGGATTGGCGCCGGTCTCCAGAGCAAACCACCCGACCTCCCCTTCTTCCTGCGGTTGCTGCAAGGGGAACAACACAGCCGAAAGTGGTTGACGGGACATCTGGAAGGACAGCAGATGATCCTTGGCCGGGTGCTTGACCTTCTCAACCAGTGTGGCGTCTCCGCCATGGACACCCATGGCCGGCAGTTTGACCCGAATTATATGAAGGCGGTTGGATTTCAGGTGGATCCGGAACAGGAACACGGTGTGGTGCTCGAGGAAAATCGCAAAGGTTTCCGGCAGGGCGAGAGAATTCTCCGCCCCGCCGAAGTGATAGTCAACAAAAAAGAGGAATGACGAACATGGCTGAGAAAATTCTCGGGATCGATCTGGGCACGACCAACTCGGAAGTGGCGATTTATGAAAACGGCACGGTAACGATTCTCGAAGGTCCGGACGGCAAACTGCTGCCTTCCTACGTCGGTCTCGATGACCGCAACAACCTGCTGATCGGCGGACCGGCGATGAACCAGTTTGTCTTGTATCCCGAACGAACCATCAAATCCATCAAGCGGCTCATGGGACAGGCTACTCCGGTACTCCTCGGGGAGAATTCCTATCTGCCCCAGGAGATTTCGGCGATGATCCTCCGCCACCTGAAAAATATAGCCGAGACCTCCCTGGGCTATCCGGTCGGCAAGGCGGTTATTACCGTGCCGGCCTTTTTCTCCGACGGGCAGCGCCAGGCCACCCGGGAGGCAGGGCAGATGGCGGGGCTGGAAGTGGTCAAGATTATCAACGAACCGACCGCCGCCACCCTGGTCTACGAGAGCAGCCACAAGGGCGCGAAAAAAGTGCTGGTCTACGACCTGGGCGGCGGTACCTTCGATGTTTCCGTGGTCGAACTGCAGGACGACGTCGTCGAGGTCATCGCCAGCCATGGCAACAATCAACTGGGCGGTGACGATTTCGACGCCTTGATCGAGAACGTCCTGATCGCGAAAGTAGAGGAAGACGGGTTTTCCGACATCCCCCGGCAGGCTCGGGCGAGAATCCGGCGAGCTGCCGAAAATGCCAAAAAGCTGCTCTCATCCCAGCCTTTTGCCCTGATTGAAGAAGAATATCTGCTGGACCGGGACGGCGTGCCGTACAATTTCAGCTTCGAGTTGGCCAGGCACGACTACGAAGAGATGATCACGCCCCTCCTCGACGAGACCCTGGATGCGGTCCATCTGGTCCTGCGGGACGCCGGACTGACCGCCTCGGCAATCGACGAAATTCTCCTGGTGGGCGGCTCGACCCGCACCCCGCTGGTCCAGGAACGGCTGGAAAAGGAGTTCGGCAAGGCGCCTCGTTTCGAGGTCGATCCCGATCTGTGCGTGGCCGCCGGTGCGGCCCTGCAGGCCGCCATGATAAGCGGCGAAGAGATTCGGGCGGTGCTGGTGGACGTCACTCCCTATACCTTCGGCACCAGCGCCATCGGCGAAATCGACGATCAATTTTCGCTGGACAAGTTTATCCCGATCATACGAAAAAACACCCCGGTGCCGGTTACCCGCAGCGAAGTCTTCTACACCGCCGCCGATTACCAGAAGGCGGTGGAGATCAAGGTGTTTCAGGGCGAGGCGGCAAACGCCCTGGACAATATCGAGGTCGGCCGCTTCCTCGTCGAGGGCCTGGCGAAACGCCCGGCGGGCAGTGAGATCATTGCCAGATTCGCCCTTGATTCGAACGGCATCCTGCAGGTGAGCGCCATTGAAAAAGCAACCGGTCTGGAAAAATCGATTACCATCGATAATGTCATGACCGATGCAAACCGGGATTCGCTGGCCCACGCCCGCGAGAAGATACGGCAACTCTTTGGCGAGAAGGGCCGGGAGGACCAAGACGGCGCCAAGGACAATCCCGGAGAGACCGGCGCGAAGACCGTGCGAAACAGCCGCAAGGTGCAGGCGGAAGCGCTTATTGAAAAGGCCCGCAGTCTTTTCGACCAGGCGAGTGAAGACGACCGGGAGGATATGATCAACCTGATTGAGGCCATTGGTCAGACCCTGACCGATGACAATGAAGATCTTCTCGAGGAGCGTATGGAAGAACTCTCCGAAATTATTTTCTTCATGGAATCGTGAAAAATGGAACGCTGCCCCCAATGTCGCGCCCGGCTCAAAGGCCGGGTTATCTGCGGTCGCTGCGAAGCCGACCTGAGCAGCTTGCTGGCAATCGAAGCGACTGCCGATATCATGGCCCGGCGGGCAGTGCAAGACCTTCTGGCCGGCCATGTGGTTGCTGCCGCGCGGCAGGCGGCTGTGGCCAGGGATCTCCGGGCAACGCCTTTTCACTGCGCTCTTGCCGGCTTTATCGAGAAAATCGCCAATCGAGAGTGATCGCGGCCATGGGCTGAAGCACCATCCGTCAGCCCTTCCCCTAAACATCTAATTGCCAGAGGTAAGAATATGCGCCTTAAGGATCTTTCCATCACCGCAAAACTGTTCTTTGCGTTTGGCACAGTGCTGCTCTTTTTGCTGCTCATCACCACCGTCTGCTGGCTCCGCTTCGGCTCGATAATTTCGGCAATCGATCATGCCGGATATTCGGAGCAACTTAACAAGGAAATCCTGGCCCGCGAGATCGACCACCTGAAATTCATGAATCAGGCCGGCCGTTTTTTCAGCGATGCCACGCAGAAGTCGATGCAGGTGCAGACCGACGATCATCAATGCGCGTTGGGCAAATGGCTCTACGGCAGTGAGCGGAAAACGGCTGAGGCCGATATTCCCGCGCTCGCGGGCCTTCTGCAGAAACTCGAACAACCCCATGCCGAGCTGCATAACTCGGTTAAAAAGATTAATGAATTGTCCGCCAAACAAGAGAAAAGTGTAATTCTCCCGGAGTCGCAGAGGATATTTGAGGACTCGACCCAAAACGCCATGGTCCTGGTACAGGACGTCCTGCAGGAAATCATTGCGGCGATCGAAGCCGACGCCGGCGCCGATCGTGAAAAAGTAGAATCCTCCATCTCTTCCAGCCGAAATCTCATTCTCCTCCTCGCCGCGCTCTCGATCGGCCTCGGAATATTGATCAGCTTCGTCATCGCCCGCAGTATATCCGGCACTACCCGCCAACTGGCCGCCATCACCGACAGCTTGGCCAAAGGAAATATGACCACGCGCAGTTCGTTGAACCGGAACGATGAGATGGGCCGGCTCGCCTGCTCGACCAACAACCTGGCCATAAGTCTTGACAGCATGTGCGCCAGGGTCCATTGCTCGTCGTCGACCATCAATGCTTCCGCCCTGAATCTCGACAAACTGTCCGGTTCGCTCTTTACCGCTGCCGAAACCATGTCGGGAAGCTGCAACACCGTTGCCGCCGCAGCCGAGCAGATGAATGCGAACATGACCGCCATTGCCGCGGCAGCCGAAGAGACCAGCACCAACGTCAGCATGGTGGCGGCAGCCACCGAGGAGATGACCAGCACTATCGCCGAAATTGCGCAAGGCTCGGAAAATGCCAGGGTCATTACCATGCAGGCCGTGCAGGAAGCCGGTAGAGCCTCGGCAAGTGTCCAGGAACTGGGCGACGCGGCCAGATCGATCGGCAAGGTAACGGAAACCATCAACGAGATTGCCGACCAGACCAACCTGCTGGCCCTCAACGCGACCATTGAAGCGGCCCGGGCCGGCGATGCGGGAAAAGGATTTGCCGTGGTCGCCAATGAGATTAAAGAACTTGCCAAACAGACCACGCAAGCCACGCGGGAGATTCAGGGGCGAATCGAAAGCGTTCAGCACTCAAGCGAGCAGACTATCGCCATCATCAATACCATTGCCGAAATCATCAACAATACCAGCGACATCGTTTCGGCCACCGCGGCCGCCGTCGAGGAGCAGGCGGCGACCAGCAAAGAGATTGCCAGCAATGTCAATCAGGCATCCATCGGCATGCAGGAGGTCACTGAAAATATTGCCCAGGCGTCGATGGCCAACGACGAGGTTACCAAGGATATCAATGTGGTGAAAACCGAGGCAACGACAGTTGCCGCCGGCAGTTCCGATGTCAAGGAACTGGCCGCCGAAATGAAAAACAATGCGGCCGCCCTCGAACTCCTCCTCAACCGCTTCACCTTCAAACCCGCCCAGTTCGATATCGGCAGGATCAAGGATGCCCATTTCAACTGGAAGATGCGCCTGACCGCCGTGCTCAGCGGCTATACCACCATAGATTCCAAGCAAATTCCCAACCATCACCAGTGCGATTTCGGCAAATGGTATGACAATGCCCCGGAAGCGGTGAGGAACCACCCGCTGTTCAAAGAGATCGGCGTCCACCACGAGGCGGTCCATGTGAAAGTCGTCCAGGCCGTCGACCTGTTCAACTCCAACAAAACGAGCGACGCTTACAAGAAAGTTGAAGAATTTGAAGAGGTAAGGAAGAAGCTTTTTGTAAGTCTCGACGAAATGTATGTTTCCTGAGAGTTGCCATGTATCCCAAGCAGAAGGAAAGGCTCAGCTCCCGCTTCAAACTTTTCCACGAGCTCATGCCGACCAAGGTGCAGCATATCATGCTGATCAGCACCTCGTACGAGGCGTGGATCATGGAGGAAGACAGCCGGATCTCCGAACAGATCGTCACCGAATACCGGGGCCTGAATCTCAGCCGCCCGCCCCGCCTGACCTGGGTGTCGTCGCTTGGCGAAGCGCTTGAACATTTCGCCGATCTGCCCTTCGATATGGTCATCACCTTCTCCCGCGCGGTCGACGACCATGCTTTCCGGCTGGGCAGCGAAATCAAGAAAGCCAAGCCGGGCATCCCGGTGGTCCTGCTGACCCATCAGGAGGCGCTGCCCGATTCGTCGCCCGCCTGGCATGAACGGCAGGATTCGATCGATCTGGTCTTCTACTGGTCCGGCCAGGCCGATATTCTCCTGGCCATCGTCAAGAGCGTGGAAGACCGCTTCAACGCCGTCCCCGATACGAAAACAGCCGGGGTGCGGATCATCCTCTTCGTCGAGGACTCCCCCTACTATCTGTCCCTGCTGCTGCCGATCCTCTACCGGGAACTGGTGATCGAGACCCAGGCGGTCATCGAAGACGGGCTGAACGAGGAGCACCGGCTGCTCTCCATGCGGGCCCGGCCCAAGATCCTACTGGCCCACTCCTACGAACGGGCAGTCGAATTGTACGAGCAGTTCAAGCCCTATGTGCTCGGGGTCATCTCCGATATGCGCTTTCATCGCAATCACGTCCTCGACGGCATCGCCGGGCTGCAGCTCCTCAGCCATATCAAACGGGACCGCTTCGACATCCCGCTCCTGCTCACCAGCTCCGAAAGCCGCAACGCCGATCTGGCCGGGCGCATCCCCGCCCTTTTTATCGACAAGAACGCAGCCTCGCTGCATGAAAATATCAAGGCCTTTATGGTCGACCATCTGGGCTTCGGCAATTTCGTTTTCCGGATGGCGGACGGCACCGCCTACGACCAGGCCACCAATCTCTATGCGCTGGAGAAAAAGCTGGAGTCGATCCCGACCGAATCCTTTCTCTTCCACTGCCGGCATAACGATTTTTCCCGGTGGTTCTATACGCTCGCCGAGGTGGAGCTGGCCTCCCAGGTCAGGCCACTGCGCGATTCCACCTTCGCCTCGGTCGAAAGCCATCGCCGCCATTTGATCCAGATCATCAAGGAAAAACGGATTGCCCGGCAGCGCGGGGTGATCGTCAATTTCGACCGGGACCACTTCGATCCGGACACCAATTTCGCCAAGACCGGCAACGGCTCGCTCGGCGGCAAGGCCCGCGGCCTGGCCTTCTTCTCGGCCATGCTCCACCGCAACCGGGAACGGCTCGAACCTTTCCACCAGTTCGATATCGTAGTGCCCCAGACCCTGGTCGTCACCACCGATGGTTTCGACGAATTCATCACGCTGAACAGGCTTAACGACCTGACCGGGGAAGACCTGACCGACGAGGAGGTCCTGACCAGGATAAAAGAGACGACTTTACCCCCGCGGCTCGGCGAACAGCTCACCGACTATCTGCGGGCCGTTGGCTATCCGCTGGCGGTCCGCTCTTCGTCCATCCTCGAGGATGCCCAGTTCAAATCTTATGCCGGACTCTACCATACCTGCATGCTGGCCAACGATCATGCCGATTTTCAGTTCCGCCGCAGCCAACTCGAAAATGGTATTCGCCGGGTCTACGCCTCGACCTTTTTCCAGGCTCCGAAATCCTTTTCGAAAAGGGTCGGCAACCAGATCGAGCAGGAGAAGATGGCGGTCATCCTCCAGCAGGTGGTCGGCAGCCGGCATGGCCGTTCTTACTATCCGGCGATTTCCGGCGTGGCCCAATCCCTCAATTACTATCCGTTCTCCCGGATGAAGCCGGAGGACGGGATCGTCAGCATTGCGCTCGGCCTCGGCAAGTCGGTCATGGAGGGCGGCAAAATCCTCCGCTTCTCGCCGCGCTTTCCCGAGATCCTGCCGCAACGGAGCACCATCGCCGATATTCTGAAAAACGCCCAGCAGCACTTTTACGCCCTGCCGCTCGACCGGGAAGCAACGAGCTCCGAGGCAAGCGACGCCAACACCCTCGATCGCCGGTCGATAACCGATGCAACCGGCGAGTTTCCCGTCCGCTACCTGTCGAGCAGTTACGATCCGGCGGAAGAGCGGATCCGCGACCAGTTTTCGCCACAGGGAATCCCGCTATTGACCTTTGCCGCCATCCTCAAATACAAGGCCTACCCCCTGCCCCAGGCCATTCTGACCCTGCTCGAAATGGGCCGCGAAGGGATGGGATGTCCGGTGGAGATTGAATTTGCCGTTGATTTCCCGAGTGAATCGCGGGGCAAGGCGAGACTTGCCGTCCTGCAGATCCGGCCGATGAGTGCGCGCGAGGAGATGCTCGAGGTCGAGATCGGCGGCGACGAGTACGCCAGAGCCTTCTGCATCTGCCACCAGGCCCTCGGCAACACCGATAACCGCGGCATGGCCGATCTGGTGTATATCCGCCCGGAGACCTTCGATCCGTCGAAAACCGTCGCAATCACCGGAGAACTCGGCAAGATCAACGCTTCTTTGGTCAGGGCCGGCCGCAAGTATGTGCTCATCGGCCCCGGCCGCTGGGGCTCGGCCGATCCCTGGCTCGGCATCCCGGTCACCTGGAGCGATATCGGCGGAGTCGGGGCCATCGTCGAGACCGTCCATCCGGCAATCCATGCCGACCCCTCCCAGGGCTCGCATTTCTTCCACAATATCACCTCGCTCGGCATCAACTACCTGAATGTCGGCATGCATCCCGAGGACCGTATCGACTGGCGATATCTGGCAGAGCTGACGGTTGTCGAGGAGTCTCTGCATGTGGTTCATGTCCGCCGGGACCGCCCCTTTGTCCTGCGGGTCGATGGACGGCGGAGGATCGGGGTGTTGTTGAAGGATTGGTAAAGGGAGGAGACGATTATCCTATATCGCCCTCAATACCGTTCTGAAGGAGAATGTCGGGTGGTTCAAGATAATCCCATCACAACTTGACACAGAATGCATGGCATGAATATATACGTCGTAAAGAAAAAAAGGTGCAAGGCTTTGGCAAAACAACTCCCCGTATTTAAAAACGAAGACGAAGAAAAAGAATCTTGGGCTACCCACGATTGAACATATATTTCAGTAAACTGTTCCCGGATTTAGGATCTTCCCAGAGGTGTACCCCATGAATCGAATAAAGAATTTCACGATAGATGGCTTTAAGTCAATTCGTCACATGGAGCTTGAGCTGCGGCAACTGAACGTGTTGATAGGAGCTAACGGTGCCGGAAAATCAAACCTCATTGGCTTTTTTCGCTTGCTCAACTTTATCGAATTCGGCGCCTTGCAATTGCATATTGGTGAACAGGGGGGGGCAAATAGCATTTTACGTTATGGCGCTAAAATTTCTCCTCAGCTCTCATCCACCATAAATTTCGAGACAGACAGGGGCTTCAATCGTTATCACATGCGTCTTGTCCACGCGGCAGGAGATATCCTCATTTTTGCCGATGAGGAAATACAATATACAAACAAGAGCAGAACTACCGAGGGTCCGGCAATCTCTCTAGGTGCCGGACATAAGGAATCCGGCATGATTGCCCGGTCTGAAGGCACAAGAGGAGCTGCAACTACTGCCAAGGTTATCCGTACTATGATGCGTGATTGGCAAGTCTTCCAATTCCATGATACTTCCTCGACTGCTCATATTAAACAGTCCAGGTATCAAGACGATTCTTACTTCTTGAAAGCTAATGCTGGTAATCTGGCTCCATTCCTCTATCAGATGAAAGAGGAAAACAGAGATTATTATAGGCGAATTGTCGAGACCATTAAGCTTTGCGCTCCATTTTTTGAGGATTTTATTCTCATACCTCGAGACAATAACGTCATTCTGAATTGGAAAGAAAAGAATTCCGATATGCTTTTCGGTCCGCATCAACTTTCGGATGGAACGTTACGGATGATGGCAATCGTGACTCTGCTTTTGCAACCAAAGCTCCCTTCTATGGTTATCATAGACGAACCAGAGCTTGGATTACATCCTTATGCGATTACCGTTCTTGCAGGATTGTTGAAAAGTGCTTCTGAAAGGTCACAATTATTGATTTCGACACAATCAGCTAACTTGGTAGATCAAATAGACCCGCAAGATATTATCGTTGTTGACAGAAAAAATGGACAATCGGAATTCCGCCGTCCGGACCCGACGGTACTTGATGAATGGCTTGATGAATACACAATGAGTGAGTTGTGGGAGAAAAACGTACTATAGTGCTTCGCACATGAATTGATACCAATTATTCCGTTAATTTTGTATCCA
>CAYTVF010000091.1:0-15674 GCA_964441345.1 uncultured Desulfopila sp.
TCCCATCGGGGGTTAGAACAGTGGTTTCCTCTGGCATTCTCTCTCTCCTTGCTTAGTATATACGGCAAAACAACAAACGCGACAGCGGAACAGTTTCCGAAACAGTCTCTGTTAACTTTATCTATTAACTTTAAATTACATTTAATAAACAGGCGGTTGTCAAGCGTGTTACGCCCTTTCTTTGATAATAGTATTTGCAGATAAAGATAATCATTTGCAACTGAATGCAAACTTTTTTTACACTGTTCCGTTGTATTTTCACCGGTACGTGCAGCCGCCCATTGACTCCGATAGCAATATTGGTAAAACAAAAAAAACTTCCACGGGTAAAAAAATTCCATGAACATCATCGACGCCCTGCAGCAGCGCAAATCAACGCGAGCTTTTCTCGCTCAGCCGGTCGACCGGGAACAAATTGTCAGAATCCTGCGGGCTGCCCGCCATGCTCCCTCGGGCACCAATGCCCAACCCTGGCAGGTTGCCGTAGTCAGCGGCGAAAAAAAGGAGGAGTTGACCCGGGCTCTGCTGCAAGCCTTTGCCCAAGAGGGCCCCGGTGCAATGGATTACCAGTACTATCCGGTGGAATGGCACGAACCCTACAAAAGACGGCGTGTTGCCTGCGGCGCCCAACTCTACTCCTCCCTGCAAATCGAGCGAAAGGACAAAGAGAAAAGGCTTGCCCAGTGGGCGGCCAATTACCGAGGTTTCGACGCGCCGGTCATTCTTTTTTTCTTCCTCGATCCGGTGATGCAAAATGGCTCCTCTCTCGGCTCCTTTCTCGACTATGGCATGTTTATTCAATCGATAATGCTGGCTGCGCTTGCGGAAGGATTGGCCACCTGCGCCCAGGCGGCTCTTGGCCAGTACCCGGGGTTGATTAAAAATTTCCTCGGCTACAGCCAGGACACCACCCTCATCTGCGGCATGGCCATCGGCTACGAGGACAAAGAGGCCCCGGTTAACAACTACCGCACCCCGCGGGAAGAGGTGGAAACCTTCACCCGGTTCTTCGAATAAGAAATTGCTATCCCGATCGGCAAAATCCGTTACAATAAGGGATGAGTATTGGCTGCTCGGGTTACCTTCGGATTCAAAATGCCCACCGATCAATCTTTTGCCACAGACGAGTGGAGATCTGTATGTTCACTATTACCGACATCCTCAATATTGCTATCCAGATTGAAAAAAACGGCGAAGAAAGCTACCGCAATGCCAGTAAAATAGCCAAAGATCCCGAAGTTGCAAAAATGCTCAACTGGATGGCCGATGAAGAAAAATGCCATGCAAAATGGTTTGAAGCCTTTCCGACCAACCGTCCCCTGACCGCCGAGCAGGGGGAAATGGAAGCGATGGGCAGGTCCCTGCTGCAGGAAATGGTCAAAGGCAACACCTTCCTTCTGGCGCAAAGCGAGCTGGAGCAAATGGAAACCGTCATGGAAGTGCTGGACAGATCGGTGGAATTCGAACGGGACACCATTCTCTTTTACGAATTTTTGCTGGGCATCATTGATGACCGGGAAACCATGCAGCAGTTACAGAGGATCATCGAAGAGGAACGCAAGCATCTCAGCCGGCTTGAGCTTGTGGGAAAATCAATCCACAACACGTCCCAGGACGCGCTGTCCTCTTGATCGCGGTCGACCCGGCGACGAGGATGGAGAAATCCGGCGGTCGCAACTTGTTTTGCAACTATTCGTTTTATTTCAATAGCATGCACTTTGCGGCTTTCCCCTCCCCCTAACCCCCTCCCGCAAGGGGAGGGGGAACTTTGTCCATGGAGTTGAATGGATGCCTTGTTTTTTCCGTCCGGTTTATTTATTCTGTAGTCTTGAATCGGCATGTCTTTTTCAATGCCTTAACAATGCCCCGTACAACAATTCGCCGGACGGTCCCGTTATGCAGAAAACACACCGCTTATCACCTCTTCTCGGCACCCTAGTCCTGCTGTTGCTGGCTTATGCAGCCCCGCTTGGCGCGGAAGAGATTCTGCCGCTGACCCAGAGCCAGACGGTCTATGTCCCGGCATACTCGCATATCTATCACGGCAACAATGAGTCGCGCCTGCTGCTCTCGATAACCCTCAGCATCCGCAATGTCTCGCCAAGCAGTTCGATCACCGTTACAACCGTTGACTATCATGCCACAGAGGGCGACCGCCTCAGGCATTTCATTACCAAACCCTTTATTATCGGTCCCTATGGCTCGGAACGTTTCATCGTTCCGCAAAAAGACGATTCCGGCGGATCGGGGGCCAATTTCATCGTCGAATGGCGCGCCGATAAGCCAATCAGTCCGCCGATCATTGAAACGGTGATGATCGGCAGCCAGAATCAGCTCGGCATTTCTTTTACCTCCAGGGGACAGGCGATCCGGAAATAATCGGCCAGCGGCCAGTGGGCCCGACCTCTCCCCCGGTTTCTGATTTCTTGCCTGAAAATTCGTTTTTTAAACAAAGTTGCTCGCCAAACCGGCACGGCAACCTTAGCATAGATACCAGGAGCCTGTATCATTTTGCCGATCCACTTTTTACCGGCAAACTAACGCCCATCCAATGGTGAGGAAACCATGACGAATCAGGACTTCGTAAAACAATTTCAGGTAGGTGCAACCACCTACAACTACTTTGCTATTCGTGCCCTTACGGAGCAGGGAATGGGAACGATCGACCGGCTGCCCTATTCCATCCGGATTCTCGTCGAGAATCTGCTGAGAAAACTCGATGGCCGCATCGTCACCGAAAAGGATCTCCGGACGATCGCCGGCTGGCGGAAACAGTACGATTCGCCGGTTGAGATCCCCTATCACCCGGCTCGGGTTCTGATGCAGGATTTTACCGGCGTGCCGGCGGTGGTCGATCTGGCGGTCATGCGGGATGCGGTGAAAGAGCTGGGCGGCGACCCTGCCAAGGTCAATCCCAGCGTCCCCGTCGAACTGGTTGCCGATCATTCGGTTCAGGTCGATTTTTCCGGCACCAGCCTGAGCCTTACCGGCAATGTGGCCAAAGAGTACGAGCGCAACAGCGAACGCTACGCCCTGCTCAAGTGGGCCCAGCAAAGTTTCAATAATTTCAAGGTCGTTCCGCCGAATTCCGGGATCTGCCACCAGGTCAACCTCGAACATCTCGGCCGGGTGACAATCACCGAAACAATCACCGAGACAATCGGCGACCGGACCTACGCCTATCCGGACACCCTGGTCGGCCTTGATTCCCACACCCCGATGATCAACGGGATCGGCGTCATGGGCTGGGGGGTCGGCGGTATTGAAGCCGAAGCGGTCATGCTCGGCCAGCCATACTTCATGTCCATCCCCGAGGTGATCGGGGTGCGGCTTACCGGCCGGCTGCGGGCCGGGATCACCGCCACCGATCTGGTCCTGACCCTTACCGAACTCCTGCGCAGGAATAAGGTAGTGGAGAAATTCGTCGAATATTTCGGCCCGAGCATGCAGCATCTCTCGATCCCGGACCGGGCCACCATCGCCAACATGACGCCGGAATACGGGGCGACCCTCGGTTTCTTCCCGATCGATGAAAAAACCATCGACTATCTGAAACTCACCGGCCGCAAGACCCAGGCAGCCGTCACCGAGGTCTATGCCAGGGCCAACGGCCTCTTTTACGGCGGCGAAGAGACCAGCGAGTACACCAAGGTCATCGACTTCGACCTGGCCACCGTCGAACCGTCTCTCGCCGGCCCCGCCAGGCCCCAGGATCGCGTCCCGCTGTCCGCCATGCGCCGCGTGTTTCAGGATATCCTCGGCTGCAACTTTGAGCGCGACGCCAAACAGCATGCGGTGTCGACATTTATCGACGAATCGGGCTGCAAGACCAGCCGCGAGGAAGCCTGCCTCATCAAGTCCAAAAAAAATATCGAGCTCGTGGTCAACGGTTCGCCGGTCAAGATCGGCGACGGCAGTGTCGTGATCGCCGCCATCACCTCATGCACCAATACCTCCAACCCCCATGTCCTGATCGGCGCGGGACTTATGGCGCGGGAAGCGGTCAAGCGCGGCCTGAGGGTACCTGCCTATGTCAAGACCTCCCTTGCCCCGGGCTCCAAGGTGGTCAGCAGGTATCTGCAGGAGAGCGGGCTGATGCCCTACTTCGAAGCGCTCGGTTTCCATATAACCGCTTTTGGCTGCACCACCTGCATCGGCAACAGCGGCCCCCTCAATCCCGAGATTGAAAAGGCGGTCAAGGAACACAACCTCAACGTCGCCGCGGTGCTTTCCGGCAACCGCAACTTTGAGGCCCGTATCCACCAGCAGATCAAGTCCAACTTCCTCGCCTCGCCGATGCTGGTGCTGGCCTTTGCCATCGCCGGCCGGGTCGATATCGATCTTACCAGTTCACCCCTGGCGTACGATCCGAACGGGCAGCCGGTCTATCTGCGGGATCTCTGGCCCGACAACGAGGCCATCGACACCCTCGTCGGCCGCCATGTGACCAGTACGGCGTTCACCCTGGAATACGCCGATCTCTTCGCCGGAGACGAGTTCTGGCAAGGCCTGCCGATCTCCAAGAGCACCACCTTCGCCTGGGACGAGAAATCCTCGTACATCAAAAAACCTCCCTACTTCGACCAGTTCACCGGCACTCCGGCAGAACCGCGGGATATCCTGGAGGCCCGGGCCTTTCTCCTGCTCGGCGACAGTGTGACGACCGACCATATCTCCCCCGCCGGCGCCATCAATAAAAAATATCCGGCCGGGCAGTACCTGATCGAACAGGGCGTTGATCCCGATCATTTCAACTCCTACGGGTCGCGGCGCGGCAACCATGAAGTCATGATGCGCGGGACCTTCGGCAATATCCGTATCAAAAACAGGATGATCGCCCCCAAGGAGGGCGCCTTTACCATCAAGTACCCCGAAAACCTGGAAATGTATAACTATGACGCCGCCCGGCAGTACCTGCGGGAGGGAACCCCGCTGATCGTCCTGGCCGGCAAGGAGTACGGCAGCGGCTCATCCCGCGACTGGGCGGCAAAAGGCACCAGCCTGCTCGGCATCAAGGCGGTTATCGCCGAATCCTTCGAACGGATTCATCGCAACAATCTGGTCGGCATGGGGGCGCTGCCGCTGGTGTTCAAGGAGGGAGAAAACTGCGATTCCCTGGGCCTGGACGGCACCGAAGTATTTGCCATTACCGGTCTCAGCGACATCGCCCCCCGCAAGGAACTCGAGGTAACCGCCCGCAAGAGCGATGGGAAGGTGGTGCGATTTTCAGTGATCGCCCGTCTCGACACCGAGGTCGATGTCATCTACTTCCGGCATGGCGGGATACTCCCGTATGTTTTGCGGCAGATGATGAAGAATTGATTTCCAAGAGGAGTTGAACAGCCATGACAGACAGTCAGCTTGACGATTTACTCCGCGCATCCGGGCAGATAAGCTCCAGGCCCGACCAGTCGTCCTATACCTCGCTGCTCTTCGCCGATGAAGGGATAATCGCCGAAAAGACCGGGAAATCCCTGCGTGAAGTCGAGTGTGCCGCATTAGCCCTGGACATTCTGCCCGAGCGATACAGCCGCAACCAGAAACATTTTTCCTGCCACGACCAGCTCAGACTGCTCCGCTCCCATGTTGCCGTCATCGGCCTGGGAGGTCTGGGCGGCACGGTCACCGAGATTCTCGCCCGGCTGGGTGTCGGTCAGCTCACCCTGGTGGACGGCGATTGTTTCGACGAGAGCAACCTCAACCGGCAGCTGCTGAGCAGTCCGGCAAAATTGGGCCAGGAGAAGGCGATGGCGGCGGAGGCCCGGGTAGCGGAAATCAATCCGGCCGTTACCGTCAGGGCGGTGGTTGAATTCTTCACCGCCGCCAACGGCCAGGCAATCCTGGCAGGCGCTGACCTGGCAGCCGACTGTCTCGATACCATCGCCGATCGGTTCGTGCTCGAGGACGCCTGCCGCCAGGCGGCCATTCCAATGGTTTCCGCCGCCCTCGGCGGTACAAGCGGTCAGGCGCTTGCTGTTTTTCCGGGTGACCCGGGCCTGCGGCAGATTTACGGCTCGCCGGAAAAAGCCCCGCTGAAGGGAATTGAAGCAAGCCTCGGCACCCTCCCCTTTACCGCGATGTACATGGCCGCCGTAGAGTGCGCGGAAATATCCACCATCCTCCTCGGCAAGCCTGCCGAACTGCGTCATCGATTGCTGCTGGCCGAGGTAAGCGATCACACCGCCGAACTGGTGACTCTCAAGATAAAAGACCTTGCCACAAAGCCGCCTTCAGAATAGAGTCCGGCAGGCAGGATTCCGGCAGCTGAGGTCTCTCTGTCCGCACGGAAAAAATCAGGATCGTTTTTCACAACACCCAGCAGGCATCGTAATGAAATGTTAACAGTCTATACACTTGAGAACGACCACCTGGTGCTCTCCGCTTCATCGAACCCGCATGCACTCGAGAACGCCGCCTGGCTGGACCTGATAAGCCCGACTCCCGCTGAAATAGAAACGGTCGAACATTTCAGCAAGCTGACCTTGCCCAATATCCAGGACACTGAAGAAATTGAAGCAAGCTCGCATTATGAGGTATATCCCCATGGTCTGCAGATCAACTGCTCGTTTCTTCATCAGGTAAACGGTTATTTTTCCATTACCAACGTGGCTTTCTTATTCAACAACAACTGCCTGATAAGCCTTTGCGCCCGGGAAGTCTCCCTTCTCCGCCATCTCCAGGAACGAGCCCAGACGACCAGGGGATTGATCCTCGATCCTCTCTCGACCATCATTGCACTGATGGAAGATAAAATTGAAAAACTGGCCGATTTGTCCGAAGAAGCCTACCTGGCGATTGAAAGAATCAGCCGGCAGATTTTTAATCGCAATAATGTTATCCTGGAGGAAATAATCGACAATCTTTCCCGCCAGGATGACCTGAACGGGAAAATCCGTCTGTGTCTTATGGATGGCCAGCGGGATTTAAATTTTTTACTCCGCCGGGGCCGCCTGGCCGATGAGAATATCAATACCGTCAACGATATTCTCGAAGATATCAAAACCCTCCTGTCTCACAATGCCTTTCTCTCCGAGCGGCTCGACTTTCTTTTGAATGCCGCCCTGGGTTTTATCAACATAGAACAGAACAAGATTATCAAAATCTTCTCGATCGTCGCCGTGGTCTTTATGCCGCCGACCGTCATCGCCAGCATCTTCGGGATGAATTTTCATTTTATGCCCGAACTGTCCTGGGCCTGGGGATATCCCCTGTCCCTGCTGTCGATGGTCGTTGCCGGTTTAACCCCTTACGTCTATTTCAAGCGGAAAGGCTGGTTGTGACAACATCGCCCGCTGCCTCACAACGGGAGACCCCGCTTGATGAAGCAATGGTTGCTTGCCGGACGGATCCCCGCTCTCTCACTTGAAAAATTGCAGCAGGGCATGGAGGGTGGTCAGGGGATGCGGCGGACAACCGGGGATATACAGGTCGACCGGGACGATACTGTTCAGCCCCTCGCTGATCTCGCCGCTGCCGTAAAATGGCCCGCCGCTGATGGCGCAGGCGCCGCTGGCGATCACCACCTTGGGGGAGGGCACCGCATCGTAGGTCGTCATGAGGGCGGTGCGCATGTTTCTGGAAATCGGCCCGGTAACGTGGATGCCATCGGCATGACGGGGTGAGGCGACAAAATCGATGCCGAACCGGCTCAGGTCGAAAAACGGGGTGTTGAGGACATTGGTGTCCGCTTCGCAGGCGTTGCAGCCGGCCGCCGAAACCTGGCGCAGTTGGAGGGACCTGCCGAACAGCTTCTTGAAATGCTGCTTGGCGTGGTCGGCCAGGGCCGGCAGCGAACCGTCGCAGATCAGGGCTTCCCTGGTCGAAGTGCCCATGCCGAAATCCTGGCTGAAGGTGACAAAGGCTCCTTCCCCGACATTTTCGCAGCGCCCGCAGAACGTGCACTTGCCGAGATCGATTTTTTTCTCCTCGCAGAGAATCGCATCCTGCGGGCAGATCGCCGCGCATTGGCGGATGAGCGCCGGATCGCAATCGGCGTTGATCCGCGGCAGCCCCCGGTATCGTTTATAGAGATGAATCGGCTCCTTGGGATACGAAGTGGTTTTGCACCCCTGTTCCGCTCTGTTTTTGATGATTTTCAACATTTTTTCATTACCTTCGTTGTCGCGCCAAATGATTGATCCGATAAATTGACCCGTTAAAGATCAAAGCCGCAATAGGAGAGATTAAAACTTTTATTGCACAGCGGGAAATCGGAGATCTCCTGGTTTCTGAGCGCCATCGCCAATCCCGTCCAATTGTGAAACGACGGATCCTTGATCTTATATCGTTCTATTTTTCCAGCCTGATCGGTCAGCAGGCAATGGGAAACCTCGCCGCGCCAGCCTTCGTTGAGGGTTACCACAAAGCTCTCGGAGGCCAGGGTGAATTCCTGCATGGTCGTTTTGGCACAGGCATCGCCGGTCCGATGGAGCAGCGTCCTGATCAGGTGCATGGAATGCATGATCTCCTCCCGGCGCACCGCCGCCCGGCTGTACACATCGCCGCTCACCGTCTCGTTGCGGTTGGCATGCAGGGAACTGTACGCCTCGGTCGGGAAGGCAACGCGGACGTCATAGTCAAGCCCCGATGCCCGGCCGCAGTAGCCGACCAACCCCAAATCTTCCGCCATCTGTTTTGACACCGTGCCGGTATGCTCAAATCGTGCCTGAACCGTATGGGCGGTAAACAGCAGTTCGCAGACATTGGCGATTTCCGGTTCCAGCTCCTTCAGCTTGTCGCCGATGATTTTTGCCTGCTCTTCGGTCATTATCCGCGAAACTCCACCGGGGAGCACCAGGCTCTTGCCGAACCGGTTGCCGCACAACACTTGCAGCAGATTGAGGAACTCGCCGCGCAACCGGCCGAAATAGGCGGCCGGGGGGTTAAAAGCGACATCGCCGCTCAAGGCCCCGAGATCGCCGATGTGGTTGGCCAGACGCTCAAGCTCCAGGGCGATCGACCGGACAATCCGGGCTCCGGGATCGACCGAGAGACCGGCGAGGGATTCCAGCGCCTGGCAGCAGCAGAGATTATGACCGATACTGGTGTCGCCGGCAATCCCTTCGCATATCACCGGCAAGCGCTTGAACGGTACTCCGGTCAGGAGTTTTTCGACCCCGCGATGCTGATAGCCGAGCTGGATCTCCAGGGAAAAGACCTCTTCGCCGGCACACTGAAAGCGGAAATGGCCGGGTTCGATGATGCCGGCGTGAACCGGCCCCACCGCGACCTCGTGGATAGCCTCGCCTTCAACCTGAAAGTAGGGGTAGTTGCCGGGAATATCCTCGTTGTAATTATTGCCGAAAACATCGGCCGCCCGGCGATAGTTGGCATGGTAACGAACCATTTTCAGCCAGGGGTGGTCCTGCGGGGTAATGCCGTACTGTTCGGCAATCTCCCGCTCGAACATATGGAAGCGCGGGCTCGACGAACCAGTCAGCGAGGGAAAACTCTCCCCCACCTCGGTGGTCAGCACATAGAGGTTTTTGTTGCGGACGACCGCCAGCAGTTTGTTTTTGCCGGCGTGGGCAAAGGCAAAAAACTGGACGATGAAGCCGTCGTTTTTGACAAAGACGTCAAGGATCTCGGCAAAGCGCGGAAAGGAAACGCAGGGCAGCGCCGAACGTGGCACGGTTTCGCCGTTTTGTATCTGCAGGAGGTTATCCATGAATCGTTCCTCCGATTACTTTAATGGTATTGAGGATGGTGGCGTATATCCCCTCGGGCATCCAGATGCACAGTGAGATCGACGCGATCAGCAGGGCATAGGGCGGGAGAACGAGAAAATATCGTTCAACGCCGCGTACCTCGGCAACATTTGCCGAAAACGACATGTCGGTGACGATCTGCGCCGCACCGGCAACCACCAGAATCAGGGCGAAAATAAACAGTGCGGCATAGACCGGATGACCGGTCTGGATCGCTCCGAGCAGAATAAAGAGCTCGCTGATGAAAATCCCGAACGGCGGCAGACCCGAGATGCCGACAAAGCCGGCAAAAAACGAGAAAAAGGTCTTCGGCAGGAATTTTGCCATATTGCCGATACTCTCGACCAGCTTGGTCTGGAAACCGATAAGAATGTTGCCGGCGGAGAGAAAGAGCGACGATTTGATCAGCGAATGGTGGATCATATGGAGGATTGCGCCATACACCGCCACCCCGCCGATTCCCACCCCGAAAGCGATGATGCCCATATTCTCGATACTCGAATAGGCGAGCATTCGCTTATAGTCTGGCTGCTTCAAGATAAAAATCCCGGCCACAAACATCGAGGTCAGGCCGAAACCGATCAGCAGATTGCTGGAGAATGCGCCAAGGCCGGCAAGATACATCAGGGTATGGGCCTTATAGATGCCGAGAAAAGCGCAATTGAGCAGGGCGCCTGACAACAGCGCCGACGCCGGGCTCGGGGCCTGGCTGTGGGCATCGGGCAGCCAGGTGTGCATCGGCGCCAGCCCCATCTTGGTGCCGAAGCCGATAACCACAAAGATGAATCCCACCTTCAACCAGAGCGGATCGAGCTTGGTCGCCACCTTATTGAGCGAGGTAAAGGTCAGCGCCACATCGACATCGGCGATATCGATCGACAGGGTAATGAAGAAGCAGCCGAGCAGGGCCAGGGCGATTCCCACCGAGCAGATAAGGACATATTTCCAGGTTGCCTCCAGAGCCTCCTTCGACCTGTGGATAAAGATCAGCGGGGCGCTGACCAGGGTCGTCGCCTCGATGGCTATCCACAGCACGATCGGATGGTCCGCCAGGGTCACCATGCTCATGGTGCCGAGGAAGAGGAGCAGACAGCCGATAAACACCGGTTCGTTGCTGATTTTCGCTTCCTGCATATAGCAGATGGCGTAACAGGCGATACACAGAAAAATGAAGGAGGTAACGAGCAGAACCAGCATGCCCGCGGGTTCCAGGGCAAAAAAACGGTCGGCGAAAATGGCCAGCTTGCCGAACCAGGCCATCAGGCTCAGCTGCAGATGGAGCAGCGCGGCGATGAGCAGCATGCCCCGGCCCATGTTCGAGGGCAGAAACAATGCCGTGAGGCCGGTCAAAATCGGCAGTAAAAAAATGAGTTCCAGCATCTTATCAGTCCTTTAAGCGATTAAGGAGATCGGTATCGATATCGTCGAAGGCATGATTGATATTATGGAGGATAATCCCCATAATCATGACACCGACCAACAGGTCGAGCAGTACCCCGAATTCAATGACATAGACGGTGTGCGAATGCTTGGTCAGAGCGGTTCCCACCATGTATATGCCGTTTTCCAGCATCAGGTAGCCGATGACCTGGGTAATAGCCTTGCGCCGGCCCATCATCAGGAAAAATCCGGCCGACATGGTGGTGATGGCCGTGGTCAGCAATATGCCATGGTTGACCGGCAGGGAAATGGTGAGTTTGTTGGTGAGAAACACCGAAATCAAAATGATGACCAGGCCTGCAAAAAGCGAGGCATGATAGCCGATGATCGGCTCGATCTCCCTGGTGATCGACACCCGTTTCAGGGCGATGAAGAGCAGGCCGGGGATCAGCAGCCCTTTGATTAAAATCATCAGCTGAAAAAAGATCAGTCCCCCGCTGCCCACGTTACTGAAATGCTGCAGGAAAAGAGGCAACAGTGAAACCAGGATACCCTGCAGCGCCATGAGTTTGACCAGGGAAACCAGCCTGCTCGATGCCAGGGACAGCAGCACCGAGAGCAGGATGAGAACCATCATTATGTCGTTAATATTAATCATTTAACAAACTCCATGGTGAGAATTGCCGCGAAAAAGACCAAGGTCCCCGAAGTGAGCACGAACTTGGCCACCCGGCTCATCTTCAAGCGGGCCGTTGCCGACTCCGCCAGCCCTATCGCCACGTAGATGGCAAGGATTACCCCGTAAAATACCGGCAGATTCCAGATCCCCCGCCCGGGGTCGAGCGGACAAATTATCAGACTGACAAAGGCCGAATAGAAGAACAGCTTATAAAATGCCCCGAGTTCGATCAAGGCCAGATCGGGCCCGCTGTGATCGAGGATCATCACCTCATGAATCATGGTCAGTTCCAGATGGGTGGCCGGATCGTCGACCGGAACCCGGGAGTTCTCGGTAAGCAGCACCATGAACATGGCGACGATGACCAGCACCAGCAGGGAACCGTCCCTGCCGAACAGGCTGATCGGCGTCGCCCCGCTGAAATACTCGCCGAAGCTGAGCGCCCCGGTCATTCGGTAGAACAGAATGAGGGTGGCAAAAATAGACACCTCGGCGAGCGTCCCGAAAAATGCCTCCCGCGCCGCCCCCATCCCCTGAAAGGGCGAGGCGGTATCGAGGGCCGCGGCGATGGTGAAAAAGCGGCCGATGGCGAGAATATAGAAGAGCAGGATGGCATCGCCATGGAAGGACAACAGCGGCGCTCCCCCACCCAAGGGAAAAAAGAGGAGAACCATGATGGCCCCGGCGCATGAGACAAGCGGTCCCATCTGAAAGACAAAGGTGGTACTGGTGCTGTACACCGACCCCTTCCGCAGCAGTTTCATCAGAGTATAGTACTTAATGAACAGCGGCGGGCCTTTTTTGCCGGCAAAAAAGGCTTTGACCTTGAGGATGATGCCCGGAAACAAGGGCGCGGTTATTAATGCAATGCCAAATGAAAGTAGGGATTCCATACTATTACCTTGTTAGCGTCCGCCGGAAAATGGAGAGGTGTTATACGATCAGGGTCAACAACACGATGAGGATCGTCAAAATGATATAGCCGATATAGAGCTGGACATTGCCGTGCTGGATCCAGCGAAGTCTGGCCAAGACGGCAAGGAGCGGTGACGCCACCCCGCGGGTCCAGCCGACCTCGGCGATATCGTCCACCCGGCACTCATAGGTGGTCCGCGCCGGGAAAATATCGGTCAATTGGACCAGACTCTCTTTGACAATCACGAACGGGCGGAAAAAACCGATGACAGTACGGGAGAACGAAGCCCCGGTATACTGGATTCTGGTGGTGGGGCGGGTGAAACCGCATCCCCAGGTCGGCCCTTTGGCAATTTCCTTGCCCCGGTACAACAGTTTCCTGAGCAAAAAAACCAGGAGAAAAAGCAGGAGAAATGTCCGGGATCCCATGGCCAGGTTCGAACCGATCGTTGCAAGCAGATGCGGATCGAACTGCCGAAAATCGCCGAGATCGGTTATGCCGAAAAAAGCCAGCTGCATGATGCTTTCGGGAAAGATGCCGATGGCAAGACATGCCGCGGCCAGAACGATCATCGGCAGCGTCATCGCCCAGTTGCCCTCCTTGGCCTCTGCCGCCTGGGCGGTGCGGGGCTCGCCGAGGAAGACCATGCCGACGAATTTGGTGAAACAAAAGGTGGTCAGCGAGCCAATGACCGCAAGCGAAACGATGGCGAGAATTGCGAAGAACAGGTTGATATGATAGGTGAACTCAAGGCACTGGAAGGCGGCCAGATAGATCAGAAATTCGCCGATGAATCCGTTGCAGGGCGGCAGGCCGGAAATCGACACCGAACCGACCAGGAAGGCCCGGCCGGTAACCGGCAGCCTTTTCATCAGGCCGCCCAGCTCCTCGATATTGCCGGTGGTGCTCTTCTTGATCACCGTTCCGGCCCCGAGAAAGAGCAGCGACTTACAGATCGAGTGATTCAGCATATGGAGCAGCGCCCCGGAAAAACCGAAGCCGGCCATGACCATATTTCCCTTGGCGGCACCGATCATGCCAAGCCCTGTGCCGATGAGAATTATGCCGATATTTTCGACGCTGCTGTAGGCAAGCAACCCTTTCAGGTGGGATTTACCCAGGGCATAAAGAATACCGAGAATGCCCGAGACCATGCCGAAGACCAAAACCACCTGGCCGACCACGACATCGGTCACTGCCAGTTCGGTGTACATTCTGAGAATTCCGTATATCCCCATTTTAATCATCACCCCGGACATGATTGCCGAGATATGGCTCGGTGCGGCGGGATGGGCATGGGGCAGCCAGATATGGATGGGCACGACACCGGCCTTCGAGCCAAAGCCGAGAAACGCCAGAAAAAAAACGAGCAGTTTGGCCTCGTCCGGGATGGTTGCAAAGGCCTCAAACGCCATGCTGCCGGAATAACTGAGAACAACCCCGAAAGCGGCAAATATCAAAAGCGCCCCGGCCTGGGCAAAGAGAAAATAGAGATACCCGGCACTCCTCGTCTGCGCCTTCTCATACGAATACATGACCAGGACGTAGGAGGAAAGCGACATGATTTCCCAGACCAGGGCAAAGGTCAGGATATTGGCGGCAAGGCAGACCAGCGCCATGGCGGCGATGAGGATGTTGGTGCAACAGAAACTGACCGCGATACGCAGCGAATGTTCCGCTTTATCGAAATAGGCGAAGCTGTAAACGGCCGCCAGCGGGCAGATCAAAAAAATCGGCAGGAGGAAAAATATGCTGAGCGAATCGCAGGAAAATGCCAGGGTGAAACTGTGCAGCCAGGAGTACGACCAGGCCATTCCATTCAGTCCAACGGCGGGCGAGAACAGCGAGAAGAGCCCGGTGCAGCAGCCAAGCAGGGTGGTTGCCAGGTAGAGCCATTTGGTCAACATCGTTTGCCGATACGTCAACAGGGGAATGATTCCGCCTGCGACAAGAATGACCAGGGAAAGAAGGAAAGTATTCATTGTTTTTAAGTGGTATTTCAGGGGGAGTTATCGGCTATGGCCATTGCCGGAAGGATTGTATTTCATACCAGACACTGCTTATCCTGTTGCATTAACTGTACAAACAAATCGTCCTGGTCGAAGGCGACATCGCCTACATCCTCACCAATCCGTTCCAGGTAGGCCTTCCAGGGCACGAAGAAGTGCTCATCATGGCCGATGAATGGCGACATATCGATATCCAGTCCGGCCAGGCACAACATGTTGCCGAAACTGGCCCGATGCAGGGCGATGAAGGTGTCGATCGCCCGGGAGAATTCCTGGCGGAGATGCGTTTCCGCCGCCAGCAGATTGGGTGTCCGGTGGGTCACGATCCGGCCGAGATGGGGAAGGAGGGTCGGCCCGAACAGGCTGTATTGCGGACTGGTTCGATCGACCGACTGCTCTATGTCGACAAAGGAGAACAACTCGCTGCCGAGATACTGGTCGATCGGGATACTCCTTCCCGTTTTCCAGTCATAGCTTTGGGCCTCAAGGGTCCGCCGGAGCTTGTTCGACACGGCATAGGAGAACATCGATCCGGAGATCATGACAGGGACAATTGTGCCATCGTGATCCGGTTCGGCCACCTTGTCAAGTTCAATTATGAGCTTGGCCCCGTGCTTGGCCCCGTCTGGCTTCAGGAGACTTTCCGGCACAGTGATGAGATACTGGCCCTGCTCGGTCGCGGTGAGGTAAATATGCTCTTTGGCAAACCGGTACTGCTGCAGAAAAGGGGCAATGAAAGCGGCGGGACATGGCTCGACCCCGTCACCGTTTTTTTCCCGAACGAGGAGCTGCGGCAGACCGCCGAACCCGCCCCAGTTCGGATTGTAGGAGACCCGGCACGACAGGATGATCACGGCATCCCCGCCCGAGCTTTTCCGCAGGATATCGGCGGTGCCGCCATCAGGTTTACTGCAGGAGCCCAAGTGCCGGATCTTCACTGTTCCGAAGCCGAGTGAATGACAAAAATTCTTCAATCGACCACT
>CAYTVF010000092.1:0-15504 GCA_964441345.1 uncultured Desulfopila sp.
GATCCGGCTTTGAGCTCCTATAATTTCAAGGCACGACCGGGTGTCTTTTTTGAGGAAAAATATATGTATTCACCATTTAATTTCTTGTTTGGTTGGTTGTCAAACGATCTTGCCATCGATCTTGGCACTGCCAATACAGTGCTCTATGTCAAGGGGAAGGGGATAGTCCTGAGGGAACCCTCGGTTGTGGCGGTAAGGCAGGATGGGCGAATGAGCAAGGTTCTCGCCGTGGGGCAGGAAGCCAAAATGATGCTTGGCAAGACTCCGGGCAACATTACCGCTATCCGTCCTATAAAAGATGGGGTTATTGCCGATTTTGAAGTTACCGAAGCGATGCTCAGGTATTTCATCAATAAGGTTCACAACCGCCGGACCCTGGTCCATCCCCGAATAATGATTTCAGTTCCCTCCGGGATTACCCAGGTTGAAAAACGGGCGGTAAGGGAATCCGCGGAATCGGCCGGAGCACGGGAAGTATATCTGATAGAAGAGCCGATGGCGGCAGCGATCGGGGCCGGTTTGCCTATTACCGAGCCCACTGCCAACATGATTATCGACATCGGCGGCGGTACCACGGAGGTGGCGGTGATATCTTTGGCTGGAATAGTTTATGCCAAATCCGTCAGGGTGGCTGGCGATAAAATGGATGAAGCCATTCTCCAATATATCAAGCGCAAGCATAACCTCGCCATCGGTGAACGTACCGCCGAACTGATCAAAACCACCATTGGCAATGTCATGCCGGAAGAGCCCTACGAGACGATGGATATCAAAGGCCGGGATCTTGTTTCGGGGGTGCCCAAGACGCTTCGGATTACCGCGGATGAGATCCAGTCGGCAATTGCCGAACAGGTAGATGTCATTGTCGAGGCCGTGCGGGTTGCACTGGAGGTGACACCACCGGAGCTAGCCGCCGATATCGTTGATAACGGCATCGTTTTAACCGGCGGCGGCGCTCTTCTGAAGAATCTCGATAAATGTCTCAAAGAGGCGACGGGAATGCCCATTATTGTCGCCGAAGATCCCCTGTCATCGGTTGTTCTAGGTTCCGGCAAGGCTCTCGACAACCTTGACATCCTGCGCGAGGTGACTATCGAATAGTCGTCATACACTGCGATGGGATGATTTTGCTCACACGGAGTGAGCCGGCACTCAATGTTTTGTTCTGAACAGTTGTGATCTGTGCGAAAAAAAACGAAAGCTATACAGGGGCATTCTATTATTGCGACTATCAGGATCGTCGTTCTGATCATGATATTGCTTGTTGTCGGCATGCTGCTCCTCGGTTCGATGCTGGGCGGCCGGTTCGGTACCCCACACCAACTCACCCTGGATTTCATCGGCCCCGTGCAGAGCGCGATGACGCGGTCTTTTTCCGGCATTATCGCCCTGAAAAACGATTATTTTGCATTGTGGAATGTCCGGGAGGAAAACAAGCGGCTGCAGGCATTGGTCGACAAATATCTGACCGAGCTGGGGGAATATCGGGAAGGTTATGCAACCTACCTCCACCTTCAGGAGCTCCTTGCCTTTAAGGAAAAATTGAAATTTGAACCCCTTGCCGCGCGGGTAGTCGGCAAGGAACCGGCCTACTGGTATCAGACTATCGTCGTTGACCGGGGCAAAAAGGACGATGTCCTGGAGGGTATGATTGCATTGGCTCCAAATGGAGTGGTCGGGCAGGTCATTCATACGGCCGAGCATTATTCCAAGATACTGCTGGCCATAGCGCCCAGCAGCGCGATAGACGCCATGATTCAGAAAAACAGGGTGCGGGGAATCCTTAAAGGTGCCGGGGAAAATGGCTATATCCTGCAATATGTGTTGAAGAATGCCGATGTCGAAGTGGGCGATCATATCGTTACTGCCGGGATCGGCGGGATGTTTCCCGCCGGAATACCGCTCGGAAAGGTGTCGAAGATACTTAAAAAACAGCGAGGAATGTTTCAGGAAATCGAAGTGCAGCCCCATATTGATTTTCAAAAGCTGGAATTTGTCTTTATTGATCCAACAGATCGCAAATCGATACTGGGGTCGATGAATTTGTCAAATGAGAGGTAGATGCGAGAATGCTGGTCTTCGCATTTTGGCTGCTGGGAATAACCTTGATCGTTGCCCAGACCACTCTTTTGCAGTATTTGCCGATGTGGCTCGCTCGTCCGGATTTTCTCTTTATCCTGGTGGCCTTCATCGCGTATCGGTTCGCCTGGATTCCCGGGATCCTGCTGGTATTCACCTTAGGTTGGATAATGGATATCGTTGCCGGAATCCATCTCGGAATCTATCCATTGATCTGTCTCCTCACTTTTTCGGCGTTGAAAGGAATTACTAACAAAAGTCCGGTAAAAGAATCCACCTACCAGATACCATTAGTGGGTCTCTGCTATTTGCTGGTACAGCTTCTCTTTTATTTTGTCTGCTCACTGATCTTACCGGAAGAATTGCCGGAATGGTCCTGGCTGGTTGCTCTGCAGCGCACGGCGTTAGTGGTAATCTCTTCAATTCCGCTGTTCCTCCTGTTTAACAGTTTGTATGAGTATGTACAGAAACGTCGACTGCGCGGTAAACCAACCCGGCGCCGCCCTCCAAAACCTATCTGAGACGAGAGGGCAAAATGGATCTTAAACTGGCCTTTAAAGAAATTGAGGATATCGAAGAAAAGGACGAGGGCGCCCTTGATTTGTTGAAGAAAAGGCTGCTCGGCGCTGCTATAGTTGTACTCTTTTTCTTTGCCGTCATTATCCTGCGCCTGTGGATGCTGCAAATATCGAACGGACCGGAATATGAAACGCGTGCGTACAGCAACCGGGTCAGGATACGTCATATAGCAGCACCCAGAGGACATCTCCTTGATCGGCATGGCCGGGAAATTGTCACAAACAGGCCCTCCTTCAATGTCGTGCTGATCCAGGAGGATTCACCGGATGTCGGTGACGTATTGAAGAGATTGGCGCCTATTCTCAAAATAGACATCTCCGAGCTATGGGAAAAAATACGGGACGCATCGGGCACGCCGCGATATCTGCCGGTACGGCTGAAAGAGGACATCGACTGGCAGACTCTTGCGTATCTGGAAAACCATAACCAGGAATTTTCCGGCATCCGGACTGAGGTTCAGCCCGTCCGGGTCTACCATTACGAAGATCTCGCCGCGAGTACCATCGGCTATCTCGGCGCAATATCGAAAAAGGAAATGGCGGAAGTTGATCCGGAAATCTATAACGGCCAGGAAATTATTGGCAAACGAGGAATAGAAAAGCTGCGGGAAGCGGATCTGCGCGGAGAAAAGGGGCAGAGCTTCACCGAGGTGGACGCCAAAGGGTTCGAACAAAAGCAGTTGAAAGCCGTGGAACCCTTGCCGGGCCGGGAAATCCGTTTGACGATGGACGTAGATTTGCAGCAGATTGCCGAGAGCTATATGGCCGCCGGCGATAAATCCGGCGCCGTGGTGGTCATGGAAGTGAATACCGGCCGTCTGCTCACCGCCGTTTCCGCGCCCAGTATCCATATTGAGGATTTTATCGGCGGAATTGGCAAGGAGGAGTGGCAGGCCTTGCTGGATAACCCCAGACATCCGCTTCTCAACAAAGTTGTGCAGGCTACTTACCCTCCCGGTTCAACCTACAAAATGGCAACGGCCTTGGCGGGTCTCGCCAAAGGGGTAATCGATGAAGACACATCTTTTTACTGTCCCGGTCAAATCTCTTTCGGCAATCGGACATATCGATGCTGGAAGAAGGGCGGGCACGGCACGGTCAGCCTGAACAGAGCCATCGGCGAATCGTGTGACGTCTATTTCTACCAGGTCGGGATACGGGTAGGTGTCGATTCGTTGGCGGAGTACGCCCAAAAACTCGGACTGGGCAAGAAAACCGGGGCGGAGATGGAATTCGAAAAAGAGGGGCTTACGCCAACAAAAAAATGGAAGCAAAAGTACCGCAAGGCGAAGTGGCAGGATGGTGAAACACTTTCGGTTGCCATCGGCCAGGGCTTTAATATTGTGACCCCCCTGCAGATGTGTGTGATGACCTCGGCAATTGCCAACGGCGGAAAAGTCTATCGCCCCAAGATCGTTGAACAGGTTGTCGATCCGGAAGGAAAGGTCACTGAGAACTTTGCTCCTGAACTGGTGAGTGAGTTGCAGGGTGTCGATCGGTATTTGAAGAGTATTCGCAAAGGGATGGAAGAGGTTGTCCAGGGAAAACGCGGTACTGCCCGAAATGTCGCAATCGATGGATTGAGGATCGGCGGAAAAACCGGCACCGCACAGGTGGTGAGGCTTGCCCAGTATCGCGGTCTCAAGGAACAAAACATCCCGTACGAATACCGGGATCATGCCTGGTTTACTTGTTATGCGCCGGCGGAAAACCCGGAAATTGCGGTGACCGTCCTGGTCGAACATGGGCTGCATGGCGGTTCGGGTGCCGGACCCATTGCCAGGGCGGTGCTCAATGCCTATTTCAACAGCAAACTGCCCGCCAAGGAAGCGGACAAAGTAATCCCGGTCGTAATTGATCAGCAGGAAGAGGGGGGAGAATGATTCGGATTGACAGGCGTTTGTTTGAGCACTTCGATATGGTAATGTTGCTGCTGATCTTTCTGGTTTGCATCATGGCGTCTTTTAACCTTTACAGTGCATCTTTTCCCCCCAGAGGTTTGGGGATGCCTCCGTACGTAAGGCAGGGCTATTTTTTCCTCATTTCGTTTGCTGCTTTTGTGTTTATCATCAGCTTCGACTATCAGGAACTGCATTTCTGGAATTATCCTTTTTACGTCCTTATCTGTATTCTGCTGTTACTTGCCTTTGCTGTCGGCCATAGTGCCGGCGGGGCGCAACGCTGGATCAATCTCGGCTTTTTCAAACTGCAGCCATCGGAACCTGCCAAACTCATGCTGGTGATTACCCTGGCCAGCTATTATTCGAGAAAGGAAATCGTCGACGGATATACCCTGAAGGAGCTTGTGGTCCCGATTATACTTACCACGATTCCCTTTCTCCTCATTCTCATGCAGCCCGACCTGGGAACTGCCTTGATGCTTGGCATTATCTTCGTGTCGATGACGATGTTTGTTAAACTCAGGTTGTCGACCCTGCTCACCTTAGGGAGTCTCGCTATCGGTCTCATCCTGTTTGCCTGGGAAAAGGTGTTGAAGCCGTATCAAAAGCAGAGAATTCAGACCTTCCTGGACCCGGAAGGCGATCCCATGGGCAGCGGCTACCAGATTATGCAGTCAAAGATTGCCGTGGGCAGCGGCGGCAGGTTTGGCAAGGGTTACATGGAAGGGACCCAGGGGCATCTGCATTTTCTGCCGGAGCGTCATACCGACTTTGCCTTTTCGGTCTGGGGAGAAGAATGGGGCTTTGCCGGCAGTGCCGTCTTTGTTAGCGTCTATTTTTTCATGCTTATCTGGGGATTGTATGTGGCAATGCATGCCAGGGATCGATTCGGTGTGCTGCTCGCTTTCGGAGTCGTATTTTTGATCTTTTGGCAGGCTGTGATCAATCTCCTGATGATCATGGGGTTGCTGCCGGTGGTGGGCATTCCGTTGCCGCTTTTTTCTTACGGCGGCTCGTCATTACTGACAACCATGCTCGCGCTGGGCATTCTGATGAATGTGCGAATGCGGCGATTTCAGACCTCGATGGCACGGGATTAGCATTTTACCGATTTGCGGATTCGCCCGGAAATGCGGGCGCCTGTTGAGAGCAGACAAGTTCACGTAACGCTTGAATGAAGGTGGGATGGGTGTTGAGGGAGTTGCAGGCTCGCAGGCACATCCCCAGCTGTTCTGCCCGGTCTTTGAACAGCATGTCGATTTCGTAGAGAGTTTCGATATGATCGGAAACAAAACTGATCGGCACCATGAAAATGTTCCGGCAGCCCTCCACCGCAAGCTGTTCGATGGTTTCCTGGGTTGAAGGGGAGAGCCACTCGACCGGACCGCTTCGGCTCTGGTAGCAGAGCCGTCCTTTCCTGCCCGTTATTTTTTCGATTGCCGCAACGGTTGCGGTGATATGATCGACGTAGGGATCGCCTTCCCGGACGAAGGAGACGGGGAGGCTGTGGGCGCTGTATATAATTGCAACCTCCCGGTCTCCGAAGGACCGCAGGCCTTTCATGATGTTTTCAGCCAAAGCAAGAATATACGATGGTTGAACGGGCCAGGAGGAGATGATTCTGAGGGGCAAATCCGGGGCAAGCCGGACCAGGCTTTGGCGAAAATGGTGGAGCGATGAGCCGGTGGTGGCTTTTGAGTAGTGGGGGTAGAGGCTGAGGAGGATGATCTGGCCGACCCTTCGCTCAAGCAGCGTCTCTATCGCTTGATCGGCAAAAGGATACCAGTAGCGCATGGCGATGGTGACAACATAGTCGCCCTCCGACGACAAGGCCTGCTGCAGCGCATCCGCCTGTTGCAGGCTGATCGATTTAAGCGGGGATCCGCCGCCGATTTTCGCGTAATTTGCCTTGCTTTTCGGAGCTCGACGGCGGGCAATGAGCCAGGCCAGCGGCTTTTGCATGAAGGGCGGGCCCAGTCTGATTATTTCCCGATCGCAAAAAAGATTGAACAGAAACGGCCGGACATCGTCAAGGGTGTCGGGACCACCCATGTTCAGCAGTACCACGCCTTTCTTGCCGTCTGTCATTCTGGATCTCCCGATTGTTGCAACACGAGGAATTAAAAAGGAGCTGCCATTGTACTAAGAATTATGCCGGATGGCTAGATTTCTGAGGAGCCGGCGGCGAATACCTTGGAGTCCCCTGAATTCCTTTCGGCAAATCAAGGCAGTGTCCTTGCATCTGGTGATGGGGAGAATATAATATAGCCAAGAGCAGGTCATTTTCGTTCAGCGCGGTTGAGCGGTCTCCTGTCTGCAATACTGTCTGAAACGAAGACGACCTGCAAGGGATTGCATCTTGCGATGCATGAGTAGAACAATGGCACAACCATTGTTTGAATCCGTGATGGAGGGAATATATGGAACTGAAGATCGAAGCCCGAAATGTTGAACTCCGTAAAAGTTGGCAGACAAAGATTACTGAGGAACAAGAAAAGCTCATTCGCCATTACCCCAACTTCGTTCTGCATTTACGCATCAGCATTGAAGCAACCACCCATTACAAAGAGGGAGGGTATGAGATCAAACTTGTAGCGTCGGTACCTAATGATACGGTCGTTGTGACCAGGAATGCAGAATCGGTGCGGGCCGCACTTACCGAGTCCTTTGACGTTTTAACTTTGCAGTTGAAAGAGATACAGCGGAAAAAGAGGAAAAGCAAAAAACAACCGGGAGTTGAAGAGTCGACTGACAAAGTCGGCGTAATCAGAAAGGTTTCTCCCCACGAATCGTACGGTTTCATCATGTCATCAGACAAAAGGGATATATATTTCCACGAAAATGCTCTCAAAAATTTAGTCATGGAAGAGCTCAACGAGGGGGACAGTGTCGTCTTTGGCGAGACCCACGGCGATAAGGGACCTCAGGCATCATGGGTGAGGTCGGCTGGCTGAGGCGCATTATAAATAAATATGTTGGATGAGAAAAGCCCCGGGCAGGCACGCTGCCCGGGGCTTTTTGTTTTAAGGATGAGAATGCACTCAAGGACCATCGGCGGCATTGATTCTACGGTACAAATGAACGAAAAACAGCTATACTTTCGCGACGGTTGCCGTCAGCCGCGCTCAGCGAGGTTTAATAATTATATGATTCGAGGTCTTGAAGGGAGCTCCACATTTTGAAAGAAGAAATATATCTCATTGACGGAAGTGCCTATATCTATCGTGCCTATCATGCAATCGCGCCCCTTTCGAACAGCAAAGGAATGCCGACCCATGCGGTTCTTGGTTTCATCAACATGGTCAGGCGCCTCCTGCGGGAAAAGAAGCCGGAGTATATTGCAATTGCCTTCGATAGCCGCGGACCGGTTTTTCGCCATGAGATATATGAGGCGTATAAGGCAAACCGGCCGCCCATGCCTGACGATCTGCAACTCCAGATTCCATATATCAGAAAGTTTGTCGAGGCCTCGAATATCCTGATGCTTGAGAAACAGGGGGTGGAGGCGGACGATATCATCGCCTCGGTGGTGCGGACCTTTACCGCGCAGGGCCACAAGGTTGTGCTGGTCTCGGGCGACAAGGATCTTCTCCAGCTCGTCGGGCCCGATGTGGTGATGTGGGATCCCATGCAGGACAAGGTGATGGACAGGGAGGCGGTGCATCGTAAATATGCCGTATATCCCGAGCAGCTCCTTGAGCTCTTTGCCCTTATCGGCGACAGTTCGGATAATGTGCCGGGGGTTATGGGGATAGGTCCGAAGACCGCCGAAAAATTGATTAACAGCTACGGCAGCCTGGATGGCCTTTATGCCCATATCGACGAGTTAAAGCAGTCGAAAATGAAGGAGAGACTGGTCGAACAAAAGGCCCAGGCCTATCTCTCCCGGGATCTGATCAGTTTAAAAATGGATGTAGCAATTCCTGGCGATGTGTCCGCTTTTGCTCTGCAGACGGCTGATGACAAGCAGCTGGTCGAAATCTTTGCCGAGCTGGAGTTCGCCAGCCTGCTGAAAGGAATCGATACCGCCCAACCGATACCCGTTGCTGGTTTCACTGTCGTCCGAACCACGGAACAGCTCATGGCAATGGTTGATCTCCTGCGTCCGGCAACGCTTTTAGCCGTCGACACGGAAACCACTTCGCTGAATGCCAGAATCGCCCGTCTGGTCGGGATCTCCCTCTGTGCCGATCTTACGCGGGCTTTTTATATTCCCATCGGGCACTGCAATAACGACGGGAGCCTGGCACCCGGTCAGCTTCCGCCGCAGGAGGTTCTGGCGGCGGTCGGGCCGTTGCTGTTATCCGGGCAGTCGCTGAAAATCGGCCACAATCTGAAATACGATATCACGGTGCTCAAGCAGCAGTGGGGAATTGAACTCGGCGGAGAGTCGGCCGACACCCTGATCGCCGCATACCTCACCGAAAGCGGGGGCAGGTCGCTCAAACTCGACGATCTGTGTCAGGCGCGCGGAGTGCGAATGACGACATATGCCGAGGTGACGGGGGGCGATAAGAGAGAGAACAGTTTTGCCTATGTCGATGTTGAAAAGGCGGGTATTTACAGTTGCGAAGACGTATATGGAGCACTGATGCTGTGGCAGGAGTTTGCGCCGCTGCTTGAGGAAAAAAACCTCATGGACCTGTTTCGGCGCGTCGAGATGCCGATTGTCGGAATCCTCGCCGATATGGAGATTGCCGGCATCAGTGTCGATACCAGCGTCCTTGCCGTTTTGTCGCAGGAGTTCACGCAAAAGCTGCAGATTTTGGAGGAGGAGATCTACGGCCTGGCCGGGCATGAATTTAACATCAATTCACCCCAGCAGTTAGGGCAGGTTCTTTTTGCGGAACAGGGACTGTCCCACGGGAGAAAAACCAAAACCGGTTTTTCAACCGATGTGGGGGTATTGGAAAAACTGGCGAAAAAAAATCCCTTGCCGGAGCGGGTATTGCGGTATCGCACCGTGACTAAATTGCTGTCGACATATGTCAATAAACTTGGGCAGCTGCAGGATCCGGTGACGGGCAGGATCCATACCTCCTTCAATCAGGCGGTCGCCGCAACCGGCCGATTATCGAGCAGCGATCCGAACATGCAGAATATCCCCATCCGGACCGAGGAGGGAAATCGCATTCGCGGGGCCTTTGTCCCCGGTGAGGGGCTGGTGTTCCTGTCGGCCGACTATTCGCAGATCGATTTACGGGTTCTTGCCCACTATTCAGGGGACAAGGCGCTGGCGGGTGCCTTCAAGGCAGGCGACGATGTCCACGCCCGGACTGCCGCCGAGATTTTCGGGGTCTCGCAGCTGTTGGTCACGTCCGAGATGCGGCGGGTGGCCAAATCGATCAATTTCGGCATCGTCTATGGGATGAGCAGCTTCGGACTCGCCAACCAGCTGGATATCGGCCGGAAGGAGGCCCAGAGATTTATCGACCGGTATTTTGCGCTCTATACCGGAGTGCAGCGTTTCATGGAGGAGATCGTGGCGCAGGCACGAACGAACGGCTATGTTACGACCCTCTTGAACCGGCGGCGCAGTGTTCCGGATATTCTTTCCAAAAACAAAGCCCAACGGGAGTTTGCCGAAAGAACGGCCATTAACACCCCGATCCAGGGAACTGCCGCCGACATTATCAAGCTTGCGATGATTGAGTGTCAGCGGGCAATGAAAGCGAAGAACCTTTCCGCCAGGATGCTCCTGCAGATCCATGACGAACTGGTTTTCGAAATGCCGCAAAGTGAATTGGATAGGGCCATGCCGGCGATCAGGGCGGCGATGGAAAATGCACTGGAGCTCGACGTACCGCTGACAGTCAATTTTACCGTAGGGAAAAGTCTAGCCAAATAAATATGGGTTCGCCATATTGTCGTTAGATAGGGACAGGTATGCCAGGAAAAGAAAAATTGCAGCAATTGATAAGTGAAATCAAAGTGTTTATGAAATATGCCGTGCCTGAGGACCAGATCGAGTCGGCCGCGGCGGTGATCAACAAATACCACGACAGTCCGCGGATTCTCAACCTACTTCGCGAGTATTATGTCGCCCTGCCGGATGCCCGGGAGGAGCCGGTTCTTCGCATAGCCCAGCTCGTGCACCACCAGGGGGTGTCCCTGTTTGTTGTCACCACTCCCACCATTTCTTATCTGTATGTGTCATCCACCCGGCAGGTCGTCTGGCTCGGCGAGTATAAGGACGAGGTGGATCCCGAGATACTCGGCTATTTTGGCTTCGACAGCCAGGAGGAGTTCCTGGAAATTTGCTCGCCTGTTGCCGAGCTTGAGGAATACGGCCATAATCCAGCCATCGAGCAGTCTGTCTGCCTGGCGTGCGGGGTCAGCGATGGCGAATATCATATCCTCGGCTGTTCGGTCGAGGTCTGTCCCTGGTGTGAAGGGCAGCTCTGCAAATGCAACTGTCGCTTTGAACAGCTCAAGCTGGATGCGATTGACAAAGAGGAACTACTGGAAGATTTTTTCGAACTGCTCACCGCCAAGGGTCGAATCCCATTCCAGCCGCCGCAGGCCCCCTATTATCCGGGAACCAGTGACGGGCTGGATCGCGACGATACAGCCGATTAATTGTCGATGAATTGGGGGAGCGGAAAGAAGATTTTTTTAAAAAAATCCGCAGCGAGCTGCAGCAAAAAGGAAAGGAGAGCAGAGCTGAGCGGAATACCTGCTCTCCTTTTTAGTCGAGTTGACCGGGTTCGCTATTTCGGGTTTATCGACTTGAGGTAGCGATAGAGATCCGAGTCCGAGGAAAGAACGATGGAGGTGTTTTTGCCGATGATCTCCTGGTAGCTTTCCAGGGTCTTCTGGAAGGCATAAAATTGTGGATCACGGGTATAGGCCTGGCCATAAATCCTGGTCGCCTCGGCATCCGCCTTACCTTTAACCATCACCGCTTCTTTGTTGGCAGTCGAGATGATCTCCTTCAGTTTTCGTTCAACCGTTCCCAGGATTTCGGCTTTCAGACCTTCACCGGTAGACCGTTTTTCCGCGGCTATACGCTTTCTTTCCGAAATCATCCGGTCGTATACCTTAAGGCGGACTGAATCGATATAGTTGACCCGCTTAAACATTACATCAATCAGCTCGATTCCGTACTGCGGGGTTGTTCGTGCCGCTATCTCAAGTATCTGACTGGAGATACGGTCGCGGCCATTCGCCGGTTTGCTCCCGATATTGCTGGCTTCAGTGGTCTCCGACATGGTGGCAAGCGACCAGTCGGAACTGCGGATAATTTCGATCAGGTCGTTTTTATTGACCATATCGCGAACCGTACCGTCGATGATATCGCTCAGCAGCGATTGGGCCCTTGTCTCGGTTTTTACGGCCTGCAGGAACTTCAGGGCATTGGTGATGCGCCAGCGGGCGGTAACGTCAAGATACACGTAGGTCTTGTCGTTGGTGGGTATCTGGTTCGCGTCTCCATTCCAGATCAAAATCTTTTTCTCAAAAACCTCGGTGTGCTGAATGAAGGGCATTTTGAAGTGGATACCGGCCTCGGTTACAGGATCGCCGACCGGAGCGCCAAATTGGGTGATGACGACCTGTTTTCCTTCTTCGAGGATAAAAAAGCCGTCATACACCACGACAATCGCCAGGAGGACGAGACCTACAAGAAAGAATTGTGCTAGCTGTTTCATATGTATTTCCTTTGCGGATGTCGCTCTTATTTGGGCTGCACTGGCGAAAGACCACCTGGCGATGAAATATTCAGGAGCGGGATTGGTGCCTGCTGATCCTTATCGATAACATAGACCGTCTGCACATCGGGCAGGATATCCTTCATCGTTTCGAGGTACATCCGGGTGCGGGTCACGTCCGGGGCATTTTTATACTCGGCGAGGATATCGTTGAAACGCTGGGTTTCACCTTGGGCGTCGTTGATCCGTTGCGATTGATAGCCGTACGCTTCTTCGATGATCTTCTTGGCATCGCCGGATGCTTTAGGGATCACCCGGTTGTAGGTTTCCTGGGCCTCATTGACCAGCCGCTTCATATCCTGATCGGCTTCATTGACCTCATTGAATGCCGGTTTGACCTGATCCGGCGGATTGATATCCTGGAATTGCACGGTACCGATGGAAACACCGGACGATCCTTTGGGGAAAAGACCGTCAAGCTCGGTCTGCAATTCCGTCTTTACCGAGGCGGCAAGCAGGTCGCGGTTGCTGAGGACATAATCGAAATCCATATTGCCGACAATCCGTCTCGTAACGCTTTCCGAGATGTCGCGGATAGCCTGACGAACATCTGAAACCTTGAACAGAAACGAATAAGGATCGGCTACCTTGTACTGGACAATCCAGGCGACATTGATGACGTTGGTGTCGGCGGTCAGCATGAGGGATTCCATTTCGAACCCGCGTTTATCGATGGTCGTCTGTTGTCCCGGGATTCGGCTGCGAAACCCGAACTCTTCCTTCCGGATATTTTCCACATCGACCTTGAACAGTCTATCGATATACGGAATTTTAAAATGCAATCCCGGTGGAGTTGTCCGGGAGTATTGCCCCAGCCTGAGGATGACCCCGACTTCACTGGGGGCAATCTTGAAAAACGACGAATAGACACCCTGGAGCACGACGATAAGGAAGATTACAGCCAGCAGTTTGCCGACATTGGCGAACGGTGAGGATGGCTGGACGGCGGGTTCCTGGCCGTCACCCGGTGGAGGAGGAGTTTTTTTATTTTTATCGGCAAAAAAATCCTGCAATTTATTGATAAGCTGTGCCACAACTTCTTCCGGGGTCTGCGGCTTGTGCTTCTTTCCCCAGGGAGGTTGTTGATCTTGATTGGACATAGAATCTCCTGACCGTAGTTTTTCGATAATCCCTTATCCGCACCGATTCCTCATTCTGGAATGAGGCGTGGAAAAGCAGATGTCTCAATGGACTTCATTAAATCTATAATAAGTAATAATTGATGGCGGCGAATGCAATCACGAATCGTGAAATGATTCAAAAAGATGATCGATGAGTGTTGATTTTATTGAGTTGCCGCAACCAGCCAGCAGCCCCAGATAACCAAAAAACTCGCAATACCGAGCAGACTTTGCAGGATAAATGATGTTCGGAGTGAGGTAAATAAGGGGAGCCGTACAAGGTTGCCGGCAATGAGCCCGCATAAAAGGCCAAAGAGGTGGCCGCCAAGATCCGTTCTCTCCCCCGAGGAACCAAGGAGCGCGAGCAGCGCCAGGCCAGCCATTATCGGCATGAGAAAGTTCAGGCGAAATCCCGGGGATTTGCCGGCGAAGCTGATGGTGCAAAGCATCCCGATAACGCTGAAGGTGGCGGTGGAAAAGCCGACAAACAGGTGTCCCGGTCCATGGATCGCCACATTGAGAAGATTGGCGGTCGCGGCAGTCGTTAGCACTGCGGCGAGACCGATACCGTTGCCGGTAAGGTGGAAGAAAAAGTGAAGGAGAAATACTCCGAGAATGCAATTACTCAAAAGATGGACAATATCCGCGTGCAGGGTAAGCGGAGTAACCAGCCGGTAGAACTGAAAGTCGTGGAGGATTGCGCTGGAGTCCCCGGCACCCTTGACGAACCATGAGGATTGCGGTTGCCAGTCGCCGGTAACCCCATACATCAGAACAAGACCACCGATCAGGAGCGGTGCCATGGCCCGAAAGGTCGGGGCAAAGGCGACTTCCTTTTTCTCCAGTTCAGGGCGGTCGTCGTTTTCAAATGCATATGCGGCAATTTCATCCAACGCTTTTTCCTGGAGGGGATGGGCGACAAAGATCTCCATACGGGTGTTGGAATGAATCCGGATGCGATGGGTAATGTCCGCCGCGGAAAGGACGAGGGAGTACAGGTTGAGGGTATCGGGGTTGGAAATCTCGGCTATGCGTATTTCGCCCGGTTGCGCGGAATCTGGGGTTGCTTCGGCTCGGTTGGCCTCTTCCGGATCAATCCAGGGCATTGCGGAAAGGTCGGCGACCTTGAAAGTGATGAAGCTTCCCGGGTTTCCGACAAGGAAGCGGGCGTTGCTGCCCGGACTTCAGGGAAGCCGGGCAGCAACTAGAAGGTGCATCAAACAAATTTTTCCGTCGAGACAATAGGACCGAATTTTTCTTTCAGCTGCAATAACTCGTTCTTCTGCTTTTCGTATACCTCGAAAAGCGTGGCGGGTATTTCCGCCTCTTTACTGTAAGCATTGCGCTGCAGATCGATGCGATCGACAATTTTGTCGATATAGAGACTAAACTGCTGGTCATACAAAGATCGAGGGTATTCCTTGTCGATGGTTCTGAACAATCCGACCAGGTCATTGTATTTCGGCAGATAGCCGATGGGTGTTGAGATCGCCTCCACATCGCCGTTGGCAAAAAGCTCGAGCCAGCCCAGCCAGACCTTGACATCCTTTTTCTCGCCGAGCAGTTTATCGCCGCTTCCCCCGCGATTGCCGGAGGTGAGGAAGTAGTTTAATCCTGCCATAACCGGGCGGGTGGCGTCGGTGAATTTGGCCGAGTTGAAGAAGGCAAACTGCGCCTTCATATAATCGGCCAGGGCGCCGGGAATAAAGGGCGCGTTCGCCCACGGCTGTCTGTTGACACCCGTGGCGCCCACTTCCGTGGCGGTTGCTTTTGAGACGATTGAGGCGCCGATTGCAACGCCCTCGTTGGCATTTTTGGCAACCCAGACGGGCGGCATGGTGTCGCCATCCCTGCCTGAATAGGTGATCACCTTAACCGGTGCCCCGGCAGGTGATTCCGATAAATCGGTGGCGTGATTGGCGATCGCCGAGGCAACCAATGTGCATCGGGAATTTTTGTGGGACATCGGGACAGGCTTGCCGCCGGCGTCGGTCTTTCCTTGAAACCATTCGCCTTGGAAATTCACGCCGCTCGCCGGATGTTCCTCGCCGTTGCCAACCCAATGGGGCATGTCGTCGGCAATAAGAACATTGGACCATATAACCTCGGTGCCATC
>CAYTVF010000093.1:0-15468 GCA_964441345.1 uncultured Desulfopila sp.
GGCGAAGTACGGCAAATCATTGTCCGTGGCAACGGCAGGGAGAAGCCGGCTTTTCTGATCACCAATGACTCTAAGATGCCGGTGGAACTGCTGGTCGACAACTATGCTCGGCGGTGGCGTGTCGAAAATGGTATCGCCGAGGCGGTCAAGTTTTTCCATCTCAATGCTCTGTCGTCGCCGATCCTGATCAAGATCCACTTTGACGTGATCATGACTATGATTGCGGATACCCTTTATTGCGGTCCATTGCCTGGTCGACCCTGCCAAAACAGCTACCTTGGCTGAACGGGGCGAACTTGTCTTTCCAGTTCAGTTGAACTGGCTTGGCGGACGTTAATAATTGCGTCGGTTAAAGCCGAAGCGAAAATCGATGTTAAAGTGAAAATCTATGCACTTGATGAAACCAGGTACGCTTTAAACGGATAAACCTAAATTTGCCTCCACCGGAATTCCCCTTTTTTTCAACGATCATTTCTGGCAGGATCTGTTCAGTGCACTCATCACCGCCTTGATCGAGGCAACAATGATATCGGTATCGATCCCAACCCCCCAGAATCGGTTGCCGCCAGCGTCCTCGATCTCGATATAGGCCGCCGCCGTGGCGCTCGAACCACCGTTCAGGGCGTGCTCATGGTAGTTGCAAAGCGTGAAATCCCCGGTCACCGATGCCTTCATCGCCGAGCAGAAGGCATCGAGCGGGCCGTTTCCCGATGCCCGAATTATCCTCTCCTGTCCCTCGACCAGCAGGGTAATCTCGACATCAGCGAACGATATCTTGTCGGCTGTGCCGAAATGCCGTTTGATGACATTGAACCCCTTCAGTTCAAAAGGACGCACAGCCGAGAGGTACACCTGCTCAAAGGTCGAATAGATCTCCTGCGGCTGTAGCTCCCGTCCTTCCCGTTCGGAGAGATCCTGGATGATCGCACCGAATTCCGGATGCATTTCCCTTGGCAGTTTGAAGCCGAATTCCTTGTCCATAACATAGGCGACTCCGCCCTTGCCGGACTGGCTATTGATCCGGATGATCGACTCGTAGGTCCGGCCGACATCGGCGGGATCGATCGTCAGATAGGGGACCTCCCACAGGCCGGAAGCAGTCTCTTCGTAAATCGTCATGCCTTTGTTAATGGCATCCTGGTGCGATCCGGAGAAGGCGGTGTAGACCAGCTCGCCGGCATAGGGATGCCGCGGGTGGACCGGTAAATGGGTGACCCGCTCATAGACATACCTGTGAGGCGGAAGGGAAACCGACCTCGATCTCCTTAAACCCGATATCGACCAGCAGTTTGAACATCTCCAGCTTCTTGGTCAGGCTCATCGGCTGGATAAGAGCCTGGTTGCCATCGCGTAGGTCCACGCTGCACCAGATCGGGGCATTGGTGATGGTCTGTGACGGCCATACGCGGTCAGGCAGGTCTATTCGAACACAAGTCTTCAGAACAAAAATCTATTTTTTTCTCAGTGACAAGGTACAGGCAGGCATCGACGCTCGGGGCGTGATAGAGGGTTCCCCTGCCTGAGCGGATTTCGTCAAGAGCCCTGGCTATACCCAGCGTTGGACGGTAAGGGCGGTGGGATGACATGGCTTCCACCACGTCGGCCACGGCAATAATCTTTGCTTCCAGCAAGATATCTTTGTCGGTCAGGCCCCGGGGGTAGCCAGAGCCATCCAGGTGTTCATGGTGCTGGTAGACGATCTCTGCCACCGGCCATGGGAAGTGGATATTATTTAATATTTCATAACCTGCCTCGGGGTGGATTTCGAGGACAGCCTTCTCAACTTTGGTTAGTTTGGTTGGTTTGGAAAGATAGTCGGAAGGCAGGGTAATCTTGCCGATATCGTGCAGCAGGGCTGCCATATGGAGCCCTTCGATCTGCTGGTCCGGGAGCCCCAGTTCCTTACCAATTGCGCACGCCAGGCGGTCAACCCGCTGTTGGTGGCCGGCGGTATAGGGGTCCCGTTTTTCGGCAGTGGAAGCCAGCGATGTTACCGTTTCCTCCAAACTTGCGTGCAGGTCATCCCGGCTTTTCTTCAGCGCCTCCATGGCTACTTTTCGTTCCGTGATATCTCGGGCAATACCCCGGTAGCCCAGGAAGTTATCCTGATCGTCGAAAATCGGCACTGCGTTGTTTTCAAGCACCACTATCTGGCCACTCTTTCCCAGGCAAATGTTCTCCAACCCGTTAATAGGTTCCTGGGCGCGAAACAGTTTTTCATATGTCGTGTTGAATGTTTTTGCCTGCTGGGGAGAGATGATATCCATCAGAGTTTTGTTTATTATTTCTTCCGGCTGATAGCCAAGCAGTTCTATCAGCCTGGGGCTTGAATAGATATATTTGCCGTCCCCGTCGCATTCCCATATCCAGTCACTGGTAGTCTCAATCAGGTTGCGGTACCGCTCTTTGCTCTCCTCCAGAGACTTCATCAGTCTTTCCCGCTCCAAAAAGATCCCTAGTCTCTCCCGGTCGGCTGCCATGGTCTGGCGGATAGAGTAAACACCCAGCAGCGTGACGATCAGTAAAATGCCCAGGGAAATGACGGTGAGTTTTTTTCGAATTCTGGAGATCTCGGCATGGACATCATCGACATACATGCCGGTGCCGATGATCCACCCCCATGGCTCAAAGCCTTTGACGTAAGAAATCTTCGAAACTATTTTTATTGGGTCATCCTTCCACTGCCAGAGATAGTCAACATACCCTGCGCCCGGTTGCTGCGCCACCTTGACAAATTCATCTAAAATGTGTTTGAGTTTTAAATCCTGGAAATCGGAAGGGTCCTTGCCCTCCATATCGCTACGGTAAGGGTGCATGATTATCCGTGGTACCATGTCAGTGATCCAGAAGTAGTCTTTTTTCTCCGGGCCGTAGCGAAGAGTACGGATTCGCAGGATGGCCCGCTTCTGAGCCTCAGTCCTGGATAATTCACCGGATAATTCTCGGTCACGATAGTTCTCAAGCAAGCTCCAGGTCGTTTCCGTCAGCTCCCGGATCATTTCCTGCTTTCTGGCGACCAGGCTCTCCTCAAGCTGCGGCAGGAGAACGAAAAAAATAGCGATGACAAAAAGGAGGATAGTGCAGAAGGTTGGTAAGGCTATGCGGCGGGAAGTTTTACCAGATAGCTCTCTTAATTTTTTTTCAAGCATGGCGACGTCCTCCAAGGTCCTGAATAGTCCAACATTGTCAATGCAGAGTTGCTTATCGAGGGCCTGGATGGCGGGTCGGAACAGCACCTGAAACGAATGAGAGCATCAGCCGAGAGCAGCTGGTTGAAGACAATGGCATTCATTTTCAATCTCCGTTATCAAAATCTTGGTACATGTAAGGGTGTTGCCCCTTTATCTTTCATCTAAAATCCGTTTCAGCTCATCGTTGGTTATGCGGGAATACTGCAGAGAAAAAGAGGCGTTCTTGTGCCCCAGCTGCCGCTGCACCACCGCCACATTGCCGGTTTTCTCCATCGGCTGGCCCAAAGGAAACGGCCGGTGCTGGTGGATCCACTTGGCGACCAACGGTGCAAATCGTCCTCTGTTTCGGTGAGCAGCACCGGCATATTCTTAGGGGTAGCTCTTTGTACCGCTTTTTCGTCCATGATTGGTATCTCCAGCCTGGGTTTCATGACATAACACTACCTCTAAGATACCTTTTGTGAGTGATTTGTAAAAAGGAATTTAGGAGTCACTTCAGGAAACGGATCGCAGAGTACGTTAAGAACGTGAAGAAGCTGGAATACAGAATCCTGCCAACAACATACTTAAGTCCAATATAAGGATGCGCGATGAAATAGCTTACGAATGTTTTCCGTTCCATTGCGCCTCAAACCCCGATTTCGCTGAATTGGCTGGTTGTCCGAAACGTTGCTGCCTAGTCCCGAAGCAAGAGATTCATAGCTGTTCCGAAACAACGTCGTCGTACCAGATGGAGTACCAGCAGAGCAGAAAGAACCGTAGCCGCAACGATCATCAGCATGACGACAATCTGATATCGCACCGCGTCCGCCGGGTTGGCGCCAGCGAGGATTTGGCCTGTCATCATGCCGGGGATGGAGACGATGCCAACCCCCATCATGGAGTTAATGGAAGGGATCATGCCGACCTTGAGAGCAACAGATTCCGACGAACACTGCCTTCGATCACCACGGGAGTTTGCTGGACATAGCCGATACGACGTCGCAGCAAAGGGGGCTCATAGTCGCCGAGAGGAATACCTGAAAAGCGGATAACGCCGGAGGAGGGTTCCTCCAATCGGCTGGCCAGCCGCAACAAAGTGGATTTTCCGGATCCAGAGGGGCCGACGATCCTGGCAAACGATCCTGGCAAACGATCCTAAAGGCACAGCGAGTCGCACATCCTGCAATCCCCGGCCGCCGGGCCAAGTACAGGAACCGTTTTTTCGAATTTCTATTTGCCCAACAACCGTTCGGCATTTCCGTGAAGGATGCTCGCTTTAGTGTCGTCTGAATAGGGCAGCGCCAGCACCCTGCTGATAAGCCCCTTGACATCTATGGGTACCGCCGGCCAGTCGCTTCCGAAAAGGAACCGATCGGAATACCTTTCGAGATTCGGGAAATACCGGGGCAGATGCCGCGTGGCAATTCCGGCGATACCAATATGCATATTACGGTGCCTGGAGATCAGCCAGGCGGCCCGGTCGTACCAGAATGGCCGCCCGCCGTGTTCCATGATGATCGTTAATCCGGGGAATGCGTCCGCCACATCGTCCAGCAGCAGCGGATCGGCATATTTGATCCGCGCCCCCCTGAAAATCGATGAACCGGTGTGAAACATGACCGGCAGGCCCTGCGATTGTACGTATTCATAAAAAGGGAAAAAAGACGGATCGTTGGGGTAAAAATGCTGGTAGGAGGGAAGGAGTTTAAAACCTTTCATGTCCAGTTCCTCCACGGCATACCGGGCTTGACTTTCATAGGGGGTATCCAACTCAAGAGATATTGACGCAAAAGGAATCAGTTCCTTATGATCGCGACAATACCGGGTGATCACCTCATTGGTGACCACACCGGTGCATTTTGGCGCGTACTCGGCAAGCATAACCATCTGAGTTACCCCTTGCGAGGCGAAATAAGCAACGATTTCCTCAGGTACAGGCCCGTCGGCAAATTGCTCAAAGTATCCGGGATTGTTCTCCCGGACGAAGGCCATGACCGCCGGCAGCCAGTGCTGGGCTGTGGCTAAATGGACGTGGAAATCGATGAATTTCATTTTTTACCTCACATCGTTCGTTAGCATGGAGTGCAGGTTGGTTTTAGATACGGCTAGGCGCCAGAAAAGGTCGATATCATCTCATGTTTCACGACTCAGACGGGGCAGCCAATGCCTTCCGGGCTTCTTCCTTGCTTTCATAAATGTGGGGAGAAACCCCCCGCTTCTGGAGCTCATCACCAAGTTTCATCCTCAGGAAGGTACTGGTCGTATAACGGGTGACGCTCTCGTAGAAATTTGCTGCGTACTTCACCATTTCCACGTATTCGTCCACCAGGTGCGGAGAAACGTTGAAGTTGTCATAGTTGGCGATGGTGTGAACCTTTTTGCCGAGAGGATCCAGCATTGACCCTACTACATTTTTCATCTCTTGAATTTCTTCACTGGATTTCACGTAATAGTTTTCGAGGTTGATGAAAAAGATGTTCTCTTCCGCATTGTAGGTGAAACGATCCTCCACGGGGATATTCAGGAGGTCGTCCTTTATCCCCATGCGGCGCAGCCGAAAAATTCTTTCGTCCATGAGCTTCGGTGGCTTGCGCATGACAGGCTTAAAATCCATGAGCGCCAGAACCTGGGTTTCCAGGTCAATCCCCGGAGCGATTTCAATCAGTTCCAGACCTTCTTCACCCAGAGTGAAGACACAGCGCTCGGTGATATACAGCACCTGCTGCCGGCTACTTACGGCATACATGCCACTGAAAGTTTTCTGTTCCACCTGTCGGACGAACTTTTTATCCCGGCCTTCCTGATCAATTCTCAGCCTACCGTCCTCGACGGATGTCTTGAGCCCTCCGGCGGTAAATGTTCCGACAAAGCAGACTTTCTTGGCATTCTGGCTGATGTCGATGAACCCCCCCGGGCCCGTAAAACGAGGCCCGAACCTGCTGACGTTGACGTTTCCTTCCGCGTCCGTCTCCGCCATACCCAGATATGCAATGTCGAGTCCTCCGCCATCGTAGAAGTCGAACATATAGTTCCCGGTGATGAGTGCGTCGACGTTGATGCCGGCCCCGAAATCCAATCCGCCCATCGGAAGCCCGCCGATAATTCCGGATTCCGCCGTGAGGGTGGCATATTCCAACACGCGCTCTTCGTTGGCCACCCGGGAGACTCCTTCGGGCATGCCAATACCAAGGTTGACGATGCTGTTGGGCTTCAACTCGAAGGCAGCGCGTCTGGCAATGATTTTACGACAGCCCATTTCCAGGGGAGGGATCGCCTGCATGGGCACTCTGTGCTCGCAACTGAACGCCGCACTGTAAGGCGTACCAAAGGTTTGACAGTGGTTTTCAGGCTTGGCCACCACCACGCAGTCGACCAGGATCCCGGGGATGATGACATCACGGGCATTGAGCGTGCCGCTGTCGGCAAGCCTTTCTACCTGGACGATCACGACCCCGCCGGAGTTCCTGGCAGCCTGCGCCATGGAGAGCGCATCGAGGACCATGGCTTCTTTTTCCATGGTGATGTTGCCGTCAGGGTCCGCCGTCGTACCTCGCAGGAGGGCCACATGGATGGGGAAGGACTTGTAGAGGAGATAGTCCTTGCCATCGACATTCATCACCGTGATAAGATCTTCTCCCTGTGTTTTGGTAAGTTCGTTGAGCTTGCCGCCATCGACCCGGGGATCGATAAAGGTGCCGAGACCGACATGGGTCAGATTTCCCGGTTTGCCGGCGGCGATGTCTCTATAGAGTTGGGTCACAGCTCCCATAGGAACGTTGTAGGCGAGAATCTTGTTGTCGAAGACCAGTTTCCCCAGCCCCGGGGTAAGACCCGTATGGCCGCAGATGAGTCTTCCCACCAGGCCTTCAAGGGCAAGGTGATTCAGCCCCTTAGTTTTCCCGTCCCCCTGTCCCGCCGGATACGTCAGCGTCAAATTTCTCGGCCTGCCGGTTTTCAGGAACCGCTCTTTGAGAGCGATGGCAAGTTCCTCCGCGAATCCTGCCCCGATAAAGCCTGCCGTCACAATCGTGTCGTTGTCGCGGATAAGATCTATGGCCTCTTCAGCCGTGACGATTTTCCCCTTCTTCATATGCATGGCTGATATCGGGTCAACCATTGGGTGTTTGATCTCTTTTAAATGCATTTTGCCGATCAGCGGATTAATCTCTTTCATAACGGAACTCCCATTTTTGGGTTCTCGATGTTAACGATTTTTTTAAATGTTGTCCATGGATTAAAATGGACACATATAGCTCGTTTCTGGATTCGTCTGAAAAATAAATCGGGCGGACAATGCCACAACTTCGGCAAGATACTCCCAGATCAATCGCATTCTGATATAGGATCGCTCGCTGCCGATCTGGTGGAGCATTGAACCATCGCAGCAACGGCGAAGCCGATGACACCGGAAACATTCGGACCTATGGCGTGCATGATCAAGTGATTCTGCGGGTTGGCCTCGAGACCTACCTTGTTGGCCACCCGGGCGGCCCATCGGAGAGATCGGCCGGAGCCGGGTCTCTCTGATGGGGAATGGAAATATCCCCCCAACGGCGATGTCGCAGGGGCCGGATCCGACCTTCGCCTCACATCGCCTCGATCTTTTCCGTCAGCACCGGGATGAATTGCTTCAGGTCGGCAACGACGAGAACATCGGCAACCTCCCCGATGGGCGCATCCTTGTCGGTATTGATCGCTACTATAAATTCGGATTTTTTCATTCCTGCCAGATGCTGGATTGCACCGGAAATACCGCAGGCAACATAGAGCTTCGGGGAAACGGTCTGACCGGTGGTGCCGACCTGGCGGTTATGTTCAGCCCATTCAGCATCTACGACTGGTCGACTGGCCCCGTATTCTCCACGCAGAGCCTTAGCCAAGCGGGCAACGACAGCAATGTTCTCCGGCTTGCCTATGCCGCGTCCGGCACTGACGATCACCGATGCTTTTGACAGGTCAACCCCGCCTTGCTCAGCATATTCATAGCCGGTGAATTCGATCTTGCCGGTCGCGCCGGTACTGATCTTTTCAACCGTGGGATTGCCGGTCGGTTCGTCTGTCAGACTGAAGGCTCCAGCCTGAAGGGTCAATACGGTAATGTCGGTATTTGGGGCGACCTTGCGGCGTAATTTGGAATTGCAGACCGGCACAACCGGAAAACCGTCGATGAAATCCACCACCTCGGATATCTGGGCAGCCTTCAAGGCATGTGCCACCCTCGGGGCAAGGTCCCAGCCATAGGAAGAGTGGCAGAAGATCACCATATCCGGTTTGACCCTGCCAATCGTCTCCAGCAGCAGCTGTTTATGGACATCCGGGTTATATTCGCCGCAGGTTGTTGCATCGGCTAGATATAATGTCCCCGCAAACTTCGGCAGTTCGTTTTCACTGCCGACCAGAAAGATTGCACTCTCGGCATCAACCTTTTTTGCGAAGGCGATCAGATCGTATACACCGTTTTGCAACTTCCCTTCTCTATTTTCAGCAACAAGTAATGTTTTCATCAGATGCTCCCTAGGCCAGAACTGCAGTTTTTTCTTTAAGGATCTTGATTAATTTGTCAGCCAATTCGCCAATATCCCCTTCCAGAATGAGGCCGCCGCCTTTCTTTTCAGGGAAGTAGAGAGCCTTGGTCTCCTGGACGGCCGAGGTCTTCAACAGATCTGCCACCGGAACGGTGAGCAATTCCTTCTTCTTGGCCTTCATGATATTGGGCAGGGTCGGATAACGCGGGGTGTTGAGTCCAAGCTGACAGGTCACAAGTGCGGGCACCGGCGATTTCACCACTGCCTTCACTCCCCCTTCCAGCTCGCGTTTTACGGTGATTTTTCCATCTGCAAAGGCAAAGCCGACGATGGTCGTGACACAGGGTATACCAAGGGTCTCGGCCACCAGCACCCCCACCTGAGCACTGCCCCGGTCCTGCGATTGCAACCCGGTGAAGATCACGTCATAGGCTTTGGTTCCGGCATGCTCAGCAATAATCGACGCAATGGAAAAAGGGTCCTTTTTGAAGCTTTCAACATCGGCCACATGAATTCCCCGGTCGCAGCCCATGGCCAGTGCCTTCTTCATCGTCTCTTTCACCCGCTCGGGACCGATGCAGAGCACGGTCAAATCCCCACCCGCCTGCTCCTTTAATCGCACTGCCTGCTCGACTGCATATTCGTCATATTCGTTCATTCGCCAGGCCAGGTCGGCGCTGTCATACCAGGTTCCTTCGCCATTGACCTTGAATTTCGATTCCATGTCGGGAACCTGTTTGATGCACACCAGAATATTCATAATGTTCTCCTTGTTTTAGTAACCAATAGCTGAAAAATATTGATTTTTTATCCTCGAGGGGTTCGCTTGAGCGGTTCCCCTGATACCTTTCCCGTTCATCCCTGTGCGGACGGCTGCACAATCCGTTCCGCCAGAATCTCCGCTATGTCACGTGGACGAAGAGATTCCTCGACCCCCGCTCCCTTCACCCCGTCCTCAAACATGGTCAGACAGAATGGACAGTTGGAAACCAGCACATCGGCCTTGGCCTTCGCCGCCATCTGCACTCTGTGGATATTGATGCGGCGCCCCAGCTTCTCTTCGGCCAGGATCCGGCCGCCGCCGGCACTGCAGCAGAACGCCTGGTCGCGGTTCCGGTCCATCTCGGTGATCACGCCGCCGGCTTTGGTGATGAGCGCACGAGGGGGCTGGTAGATGCCGTTGTGACGCCCCAAATAGCAGGAGTCATGATATGTGCAGGAAAAGCCATCGGTCTTGAGTTGCAGACGACCGGAGGCGATCAGTTGTTCCAGAAAGACCACATAGGAGACAATCTCAGCCTCAAGACCCAGATCCCGGTAATCCTTTTCGAGGGTGTTGTAGCAATGCGGGCAGGTGGTGACGATTTTCTTGACCCCGTACGCCTTGATGGTCTCAATAGTCTCCACTGCCAACGACTGATAGAGGTACTCGTTACCCATCTTGCGCATCGGCTCGCCGCAGCATTTCTCTTCCTTGCCGAGGATGCCGGCCTTGATACCGGCGGCCTGACAGAGGGTGACGAAGCTGCGGGCGACGGCGATGTTGCGCTTGTCGAAGCTGGCATAGCAGCCGACAAAGTAGAGAATATCGACCTCCGGATCCTCGGCGAGGGTCTTGATCCCAAGATTTTCGGCCCAGTCGCCGCGCGAGGCATAGCCCATCCCCAGGGGATTGCCGTTGACCTCGGTCTGCTCCATGGCAGTCATCACTTCCTCACCGGGGAACTCTCCCTCCATCAGGACAAGATTCCGCCGCATCTCGACGATCTTGCCAACATGCTCGATTCCGGCCGGACATATATCCTGACAGGCTCGACACGTAGTGCAGGACCACAGGGCATCCTTGCCGATGGTTTCGATCAGATTGGCATCCGGATTGAGAGAAAAGGCGACCTGGCCCAGGTCGTTGATGACCTTCATCGGCGAGAGCGGCTTGTCGGTGGCGTAGGCCGGACATCGGTCCTGACAACGTTGGCATTTGATACAGGCGTCGGTATCGAAGATATCCTTCCAACTGAAATCGGTAAGTTGTACCGCCCCAAAGCTCTCCGCCTCTTCGTTTTCCAGTTCGATGGTCTGCAGTTTGCCGATGGGCCCTCGATCGGCAAAAAACATGTTCAGGGTGACGGTGGCGATGTGACGAAACTTGGTGAATGGAATCGAGACGATGAACACCATGACCAGGAGCAGGTGAAACCACCAGGTGGAGACATGCAGCAATTGTAGTCCCGTTGCCTCCATCCCGGACATTGCCTTGGCGAAGACGAGCCCGACGGGGGACCAGTATGAGAGTGGGGTGCCAAGTTCCGTCACCGCCATCCGAGCACCTTCGATCACAAAGCCGGTGAGCAATATGAAGAAGAGCGATCCATGCATGAACGTATCGTTCCAGGTGCTTTCAAGGGCATTGGGACGAACAAGATATCGCCGGACAAACAAGGCCCCCATCGTCAGGAGCGCGACAAGACCGGCGATATCCAGGGATACGGAGAATATTTTATAAAAGGTGCCTTTCAGAAATTTGATGTCAAAGAGGAGATCGGAGAAATCAGCCTGCAGAACAATGAGCGAGGTGCCGACAAACAACACGAAAAAGCTCCAGAAAAAAGCCCCGTGGGCGAGACCCGGCCAGCGGACTCTGACGACTTTTGCCTGTCCCAGCACAGTTACAGCGGAGTCGACAATTCTCTGCCACAGGTCATCGGTGCGATCGATCGGTTTTCCCAACCGATATACCTTCAAGCGCTGCATTCCACCGTAAACCAGCACCCCTATTGCGGCTACAGTCAACAGGTACATCGGCACCAGCGTTGTCCAGCCATGCCCTACATTCCAATATATTTCACGGGTCGCTTCCATGTTAACCTTCCTGCTTATTGCTAGTTCGTGACCATGCCGGTCACACCCGACGAGCATTTTTGGACCCATTCTCAGAACAGGTCTTTGACGGGGCTACCCTCAGTGCAAATACCTGACATCAGAAAGACATATGACTGAATAAGTAAGGTCTTATTCTATTATCGCCAGTCGATCGTCTTCTTCAACTCGATCACCTATCTTGACAAAAATCTCTTTCACTACGCCAAGATGATCACCGTATACCACATTCTCCATCTTCATGGCCTCAACGATGAATAATTCATCATCTTCCTTAATCATTTGCCCTACCTTTACATTGATTTCCAAAATCTTGCCGGCTATCGGACTCAATACTTCTGCCATAATAAATTCCTCTTTATTTTTTTTTATATCTAAAGTAACGGAATCAGTGTTACATAAATACCTGTAAGGATGGCTGTTGTAATAACACCACTGATATTGGCCCCCATTGCATATTGGAGGATAACAACACGTTTGTTGACATTACTAACTTCCTTTTGAGCCACTTTTGCAGTTGTTGGCACACAGGATACTCCCGCGATTCCAATGGTTGGATTGAATTGCTTATTATTGATGAGATAAACAAGATAGCCTCCTGCAATTCCTCCAATTCCGGAAAGCAAAAGCGCAACCATCCCAAGGACAAGCAATAGTAAAACTTTAGGATTCAGTATGGTACTTGCCTCACATAATACGCCAAGCATCAGCCCTAAAAAGAATGTTGCTCCATATAGAAAAACATCCTCAAGCAGTTGAGAATACTTGGTTATACCGGATTCTTTTATTGCATTTCCAAGGAAGAAACATAAAAATAATGGCGCAGCCACTGGGAATAATAAGCAAAGAACTGTGCAAGCAATCAGGTCAAAAGCAATTTTCGCATTGGAACTGATATCGCTTTTTGCAGATTTTACCGCAATGCCTCTCAATTCCTTTGGAATAAGTAAACGTATGAGGAATGGATAACCCCCGTAGGTTAAACTTAAGTAAAGATAGGCAACAATGGTAATTGGAACAAAGAGATCCTTTGCCAATATAAGCGATGTATAAAGCACCATAGGGCCGTCAGCCCCGCCAATTATAGATACAGCAGCGGACTCGCCGTAACTCAGTCCCATAGCATGTGCGATTGGAAATGTCGCTACCGTGCCCAACTCAGCGCACATTGCAATCAACATGCTGGTAAACGGAAAGCGCAAGACATGGCCGACATCTGATATAACGCCAATCCCCATAAAAACTAAGCAGGCGATTAAACCATTGCTAAATGTAAACGTGTAAATAGGCTGAAGAAAATCAATCTGCAGGATGTTCATCAGTCCGTCCGTATCAGTAAGAAGAGGGTCCATAAAAATGGTTCCCGTAGTATTAGCCGCCAAAAACAAAACCCCGGAATTTACAGCTGTCATGCCAAAGCCCATTGGAATCATAATCAATGGTTCCAAAGTCCCTTTTTTTCCCAAATAGACCATTAATATACCGAGCAAGATTAATACAACTCTAGCGATAGCAATTTTAGGCTCTTGAAAAAAGAGCGTTTCAACGCCTTGAAATAGACTTAATATATTCATATTGATACCACCATTTCATTTGACTATCATTACTTTCCAGTAGAGAAACGCTGTAATACAGCCATCAGTCCCTTTATCAATGCTGCAATCAGTATAGAAATGGTAAATCCCAGCAAATAAACCTCTAATGCAATCTGAATGGACTCTTTCATAACTTTTCTCCTTTTTCAACTACACTACTTACCTTAAGTTCTTTTTTAATAGTATAATTAAAAATAACTGCAATAAGTAAAGATAATCCTGCCGCCAACAATACATTTACTGTTGTAAATTCAATCATTCTTTCCTCACTCATTGTTGTCTTCATTAATTTATGCAATTAAACACTAGGGATCTGGACCATCACCGCAGACCCTTCGGCACATAGCTTTCCATCGGCCGACAGGGTCAGGTCCACAATAACTTTCCTCCTCTTGATCGTGTTGATCTTTCCCCGAATCTCGACCTCTATGTTTGTCGGTGTCGGAGCACGAAAATCGATCTTCAGAGATGCGGTCACAAACCGGGTCAACGACGTTTCCGGGTCCGTTCTGGCCTTGGCTGCCCAGGCAGTCGCGGCCCCGTGACAGTCCATAAGAGAGGCAATCATGCCACCATAGAGAAAGCCCGGAAACCCACCTGAATGCTTATGATCGGGAGTGAAACGACAAACGGTCTCATCGCCATCCAAATAGCTCTTTATCTGCAGACCATCTTTATTGAGTCTTCCGCAGCCATAACAATGTGCGAATTCATCAGCATATTGATCTTGAATGGCCAGTTCTGTCATCTCCGCATCCTCCAAAAGTCATTGAATTATTCATTTATAATTATAAAAACCTCGCCCAGACTTCCTCCCCAGCCACCCTGCCTCTACATATTGCCGTAGCAGCGGACAAGGTTTGTCATGACAGTTGGTTCGACATGCTGAGCCAACTGGATTCATCTTTTCACGATCATGGCCATACCCATACCGCCTCCGATGCACATACTGACAAGTCCGGTTCCATACCCTTTTCTCTGCATCTGGTACATGGCCGTAACCATCTGCCTGGCGCCGGTGCAGCCAACAGGATGTCCAAGCGATATCCCGCTGCCAAGCTCATTGGGCTTTTCCATATCCATACCAAGCTCCAACATGCAGCCGATCGCCTGGGCCGCAAATGCTTCGTTGAGTTCGATCATGTCAAGATCGGCAATGCTCATTCCGGTCTGCTTCAGTACCTTGCGAACTGCAGGTACTGGTCCCAGGCCCATATAGGCGGGATCGAGCCCTCCGGAAGCAAATCCTTCAATGGTGACAAGAGGTTCCAGGCCCAATTCCCTTGCCTTTGCCTCACTCATCAGGACAACCGCCGCGGCCCCGTCGTTGATGCCGGAGGCGTTGCCGGCGGTAACGGTCCCGGCGGGATCAAACACCGGTCGCAGCCGGGCCATCTTTTCGATAGTCGTCGCCATTGGCCGCTCGTCGGTGGCGAAGATAATTTCTTCCTTTCTCGACTTGATCTTGACGGGAACAATTTCCGAGACAAAGAGGCCATCGGCGATGGCCCGACAGGCACGGGCATGGCTCAAAACACTGAGCTTATCTTGATCCTCACGGCTGATTGCATATAATTTGGCGATATTTTCAGCTGTTACACCCATATGATAGCCGTAAAAAATCTCATAGAGTGCATCAAAGACCATCAGATCGGTGAGTTCACCGACACCGGATACCTCCATCCGATAGCCCCATCGTGCTTTGGGCAGGGCCAGAGGGGCTCGGCTCATATTCTCCAGCCCACCCGCCAGCACAACCTCGGCCTGGCCCGCCATGATTGACTGGGCAGCCAGAGCTATGGCCTTCAAGCCCGATCCGCAGATTTTGTTCACGGTAACTGCTGGGGTTTCCTTAGGAATTCCAGCAGTAATCATGGCCTGCCGGGCAGGATTCTGTCCCTGCCCCGCCTGGAGGACATTACCCATGATAACCTCGTCGATGGCCACCGGCGCCAATCCCTTGTCCCAGGAACCATGCTCCAGCTCCAATGGAATGGGTCCCTGCCCTTGCAGCTTTTCAGGTCCGAGGCCGATCATGGCATCGTTTGCCACCGGCCGGAGACCAACTTTCTGTAATGCCTCCCGCAGCACAGTTGCCCCAAGACGCACCGCCGATACATCCTTCAACGCCCCGCCGAATGCCCCTACGGCTGTCCTGCACCCACTTACAATTACCGCTCTATTCATTTCCATAGCTCCTCGTTGCCACTGAATTTCCCACGCATATTTGCCCAAATAGTCAGTTTTACTCAGTAATGTCCGGTTAAGTACTTGCATACAGGTTATTGGTTGAATTGT
>CAYTVF010000094.1:0-15396 GCA_964441345.1 uncultured Desulfopila sp.
GGTCAGATTTGGCCGCGCCGATTGAGCAAAACCGCAGACGTAGCAGCGCTACGTCGAGGATTTTGCGATTGAGAAGCGGTCAAAGATGGCCCGAAGACGGGATGCGTTATGGTATATTAGTAATTTCCACGTCCCTTATCACGAATCGCTGAAAAACTTCGAAGTAATACTGCTGCTGATTTTTATGGTGGCCGGCATTTACTTCATGAAAGACTTTCTGCAGTTCGTCTTCACCCGCATTCTGGTGCAAATCAAATCGAAATACCTAATCTCCCTGCTGTTCTGTTTTCTCGGGGCGTTTCTCTCAGCCTTTCTCGACGCCCTTACTGTCACTGCGGTTATCATCGCTGTAGCTTACGCCTTTTACAATGTCTATCACCGCTATGCATCGGGTATGGATATGGCCTGCGTTCATGACCTGGTCTGCGACAGCAAGATAAAAGCCATACAGAAATCAGAACTGCAGCAATTTCGGGCCTTCCTTCGCAACCTCATGATGCATGGCGCCGTCGGTACCGCACTGGGCGGAGTCTGCACCCTGGTCGGAGAACCGCAAAACCTGTTGATTGCCGGTGAAATGGGCTGGAATTTCACCACCTTTTTCCTAAACGTTGCCCCGGTGTCGATTCCGGTACTGGCCACCGGCCTGTTGACCTGTTTTCTCGTCGAAAGTTTTCGGCTCTTCACCTATGGTGCACAAATGCCCGGCAATATCCGGTCCCATCTCCTGGAAACGGCAATTCAAATGGAATCAAAACGCGGCAAGCAGGGCAAAGCCAAGCTCATCATCCAGGCCCTCACCGGCATCTGGTTGATTTTTGCCCTGGCCTTTCACCTCGCAGCGGTCGGTGTTATCGGCCTGTCGGTCATTGTCCTGCTTACCGCCTTTAACGGTGTTATAGAAGAGCACCATCTCGGTCGAGCCTTTGAAGAAGCCCTGCCCTTCACTGCCCTGCTTGTGGTGTTTTTCACCGTTGTCGCCGTCATCCACGACCAGCACCTTTTCACCCCGGTTATAACCCATGTCCTCAGCCTCCAGGGCCAGACGCAGTTGACCGCTTATTATATCGCCAACGGCCTGCTGTCGATGATCTCCGACAACGTCTTCGTCGCCACCGTTTATATCTCCGAAACAAAAACCAGTATCACCCAATCACTCGGTCTCATCCCGGATATCGGTATGACCGGCAAAGAGTTGATGACAAAACTCACCGACCCACTTGTCGCCCGTTCCGAAGTGCTGGCCACCCTGCCGCAAGCCGCCGCGGATCAGGCCCGGGTAATCATGGATCAGTTCGATAAACTCGCGGTTTCCATCAATACCGGCACCAATATCCCCAGCGTCGCCACACCAAACGGCCAGGCTGCATTTCTCTTCCTCCTGACTTCGGCCCTGGCTCCGGTAATCCGCCTGAGTTACGGCAGGATGGTGCTTCTGGCACTGCCTTATACCATCACCATGACCCTCGCCGGCTTAATGGCCACATACTACTTTCTGTAAAACCGAAAAGATTATTTTCAGCTCGGTGGAATTGACAAACAGGGTGAAAATCTCGTTTAATAGATATACCTCCTCGCGCTTTGGGACAGGCGAAGGAAATGGCTGTAAATCTAAAAAGACGAATATCGGCTTGACACAGCAACCCCTCTCAAATACTTTCAATAAGTTCTTTGACTCAGAAAAATCGAGTGGAGTTCTGCTGGTTATTTGCACCGCCATCTCCCTTGTGATTGCGAACTCATCAATCAGCGCAGATTACCTCGATTTATGGCAAAGGCATATCGGATGCTTGAGTCTTGAGCATTGGATAAACGACGCGCTGATGTCGGTTTTCTTTCTGCTCATCGGCTTGGAACTCGAACGCGAGCTTTACAGCGGTGAACTGTCAAACTTCAAAAACGCCCTTCTGCCAATTTTTGCCGGATTCGGCGGAATGGTTGTCCCTGCGCTGACTCATTTTTCGCTCAACTCGGGAACACCAGCGCAGGCCGGAATCGGGATTCCGACGGCAACTGACATAGTGTTTGCTCTTGGTGTTCTGGCCATTCTCGGAAACCGTATTCCCGCATCGCTGAAAGTGTTTGTCGTGGCCTTCGCCGTCATAGACGATTTGGGTGCGATAATCATAATTGCAGCTTTCTACACCGCGCATCTTTCTATTTGGTATTTTGCTGGAGCCTTAGCGGTTTGGGTTTTGCTCGTTGCCTTAAATCGCCTGTGCGTCATGTCCCTCGCTCCTTATGTGCTTGGCGGTTCGTTGATGTGGTTTTTCATGTTTAAATCAGGCGTGCATGCGACGCTTGCTGGTGTTATGCTTGCTTTCGCGATCCCATACTCCGCCGAGGACGACGACAAAGCGTCGCCTTCACACAAACTCGAACATTTCTTGCACAAACCGGTTGCGTTCATCATTTTACCGATTTTTGCGCTAGCAAATACGGGGATTTTCATGGGCGCGGACTGGATACACAACCTGACGTCCCCAAACAGCCTTGGTATAGCTGTTGGTTTGCTTGTAGGCAAACCTGCAGGTTTGACGCTTTTTTGTTTTGTTGCCGTAGCAACAGGCATCAGCCGTCTGCCGCCCGATCTGAATTGGCGGCATGTTTTTGGCGCAGGAATTCTTGGCGGTATCGGGTTTACCATGTCAATTTTTATTACCAATTTGGCTTTTAAGGCGGATATTGAAACAATTAATGCTGCAAAAACTTCAATTCTTTTAGCCTCACTGACAGCGGGGATCCTCGGTTTTCTATGGCTGCAAAGATACGGCAGGCCATAAAGTTTATATGCATATTGTTTTATTCCCTTCCTTTGGCGTCTTTCCAGGCTGGGATTTGTCGAGCCGGTTGGATTACTCTCCGATTTTGGCTGTGGACTGCTGGTCTGGCTGTTCGCCCTCGTCAGCCCACGCTGGCTGCGGCTGGCACTGCTGCTTTTTTGGGCATTATTCCAGGCTATGTCGCAGGAACTGCTCGCGGCCATGCAGCGTTTGCCCTCCTGGGAAGATCTGCAGTTTCTGACTGATTCAATATTCACAGGTAATTCTCTTCTCGGGGGGTATCTGGCTCACCCTCTTTTTACCTGTATGATGTTTCTGTCCTTCATTCTCACCATTCTCGTGCCAGCATATCGCATTCGGTTCAGACTGCCGGCAAGTGGCGTGATTCTGGGGATAGGATTGCTCCTGCTGCAGAACCAGCTCGGCAGCCGATTCAGTGATGACAGGGTTGCCTCCCGTTACAATCCGCTGCACTGGTCGGTCTGCCAATGCCGGCAACCTTCATCGGCAGAAGTTTTTTCAGAGACTATGACCAACCGCGGGAAATGATAAGCTATACCGGTGATAAACTGCGCTGGCACAGTGTCGACAATCTGCTTTATGAATACACCAGAGGCGACGGCTACCCGAAAAAATCTTAAACGAATGGTCCGACAACCTCGCCGGCGCCCAGTATCTCCATTTTCCAGCCAAGTCGAAGGTATCCGTTTCCATTCGGGCGATTGCGGTCGAAGCACCGGATGATGGCCTGAAACTGCAACTCTTTCTCCGGCAGAATGAAGGATAATACCGATATATGGAGGCTTGGCAATGACCTATTTTGCAGCTGACTCCCTCGCAGATTGTCGGTTATTCACCGGCCGGGATGAGCCGCCCCAGCGGTCAATCTCGGAGTTCCGGAATATCTCCCCGTCGGAGATCCGCAATGGTAATCCCCGCTGTTCAATAGTCTACGCCCAGTGCCCAATGTTATGTTTTGCTTGATTTTTTCATTACCGTCAACTATGTTTTCAGCTACGACGACATGACACTTCGTTGGCGGAGCTTTATTCCGTCTTCAGCGCTTGCGTTATGTTGTTCATTCGTTCCGGGAGGCAGCCGGAGTCAATATCTAAGGAGAAGTGCCGTGGTGCAGAAGCGGGAAAACACAGAGGTGAGACAACAGCAGATCGTCGATGCAGCCGCGATCCTGATTTTCAAATACGGCAGCGAACACCTGACGGTCAAGCGGATCGCAGCCGAGGTCGGCATTTCCGAGGCTGCCATCTACCGCCATTTCAAGAGCAAAAAGAGCATTCTCTCATTCCTGCTCAGCCATATAGAAGAAATCCTGATCAGGGACATTTCGCCGGAATCCGTGGCCAACCAACCGGTGACCCTCGACCTTATAGAGAAAATAATCCGGAATCACTTTTCCATGATCGGCATGCGTAAAGGTATCTCCTTTCAGGTTATTGCCGAGATCATCAGCCTCGGCGATCAAACTCTGAACAAACAGGCCTATCGGGCAATCCAGAATTACATCGCCCGCCTGAAGGAACTCCTCACCGATGGAGTCCGGGACGGTGCTGTCCGACAGGACATTGATCTAGAGGCCTCCGCGACCTTGCTCTTTGCCCTCATCCAGGGACTGGTGAATATCTGGTCTCTTAGCGAGGGCCGCTTTAAACTGGTTGAAAAATACACCTCCCTCTGGCAGATCTACTGCCAGGCCGTCGCCCGCCGCTAAAATCCCCGCTCGTTTCACCCGCGGAAACAATTTTCCGCAGGACGCACCGCCACTCCATATCCACGAATGCATCGGAAATCCACCGTCGTATTGAGCCGTTCTCCACAAGAACCCATATTCCTGGTCTGACAAAAAACCCGTTGACATGTTAGTTAGCGCTCACTACTATGCGAGTGAACGCTAACTTGCATGCCCCGGACCAAGCGATATCCGCCGACATTTTCAGATAACTTTTTTTCGGATTGTCACAGGAAAGAAGCAAGGCAATTATGAACTGCTGCTGGCCGGTCGCTGAAAATTTTGTAACTATCCAGTTTGTTTCAATAGTATGCGCTTTGTCTGATTGGTTTTAGCCTCCTCCCCCTAACCCCCTCCCGCATGGGGAGGGGGAACTTTGTCAAGAGAACTGAATGGATACAAAATTTTAACCGTATGGCATGTGATGGGCTGGTTGCCCATGCGTCCATAACCACCTTTACCCTGGTTAATTGTATCTGGTGTGCCGATGCCGTGTGACATCGTGCACTTCAGAAAAATAGCGGAAATGGGCCGATAAGCCCGCGTATTCTAAAAAGGAGTGTACATATGCAGTTCATTTATATGGGTCTTATCCTCTGCGGTACCGTAGCGGCAATGCTGCTTGTGAAGTCACTGGACCTAGGTGCCGGACTTACGATAGCCCTTGTAGGTCCGCTGGTTCTGCTTGCTATTTTTGGCTTGGCCTGGGCAGCCAAGGAACCGGAAGGCAAAACAAATAGTTCCAAAATAACGCATCATTGAGATTTCTTCTTTTCCTCTTTTCCTCATCACGGCAAAAAGGGCAGGTTCCCGTTCAGGAACCTGCCCTTTCCTTATAATAGAGATTTTTTTGATGCGTAATCTTTAAGCTGAAGGAGTAACCATGCTCACCGCACTGGTCATTATTTTTGTTCTCGCCTACGCCGCCATTGCCCTCGAACATCCGCTCAAGGTCAATAAAACGGCCCCGGCCCTCATTGGCGCCGGTCTCTTGTGGACGGTCTATGCCCTTTTGGGCGGCGATCACCATCTGGTTTCGGAAAATCTTAGAGAATCATTGGCGGCAACGGCTCAGATCGTCTTTTTCCTGATGGGTGCCATGACCATCGTCGAGGTGGTCGATGCCCATAACGGTTTTCATGTTATCACCTCACGCATCAAGACGACAAAAATCACCTCCCTGCTCTGGCTGGTGGGCTTTGTCACCTTTTTTCTCAGCGCCATCCTCGACAACCTGACCACCACCATTGTCATGATCTCCCTGATGAAGAAACTGCTTGACCGTCAGGACGACCGGTTGTTCTTTGCCGGCATCATCGTCGTTGCGGCCAACGCCGGCGGCGCCTGGTCGCCAATCGGCGACGTCACCACCACCATGCTGTGGATCGGCGGTCAGATCACCTCCCTTGCCATCATCAAGGGTGTCTTTCTGCCATCACTGGCCTGCCTGGTCGTACCGCTGATTTTTCTGCACATTACCCTGCGGGGTAAGGAAGTTGTCGGTCCCGTGATAATTGCGGAAGACAGTGATATCAAGACGACGCCTTTCGAACAGAATATTATGTTCTTTATGGGTATCGGCTGTTTAGTAGCCGTGCCGATTTTCAAGACGGTTACCCATCTCCCGCCTTTCATGGGCATCCTCTTCGGCCTTGGCATCCTCTGGCTGGTCGGTGAAATTCTGCACCGTCATAAGGAAGATGAATTCAAGGAGCACCTCACTCTCGTTTCAGCGCTCAAACATATCGATATGAGCAGCATCGTCTTCTTTATCGGCATCCTGCTGGCCGTTGCGACCCTCGAACACACCCATATCCTGACCGCGCTTGCCCAGTGGCTCGATACAACCTTCGGCCGTCAGGATATCATTGTCACTCTGATCGGCCTGCTCAGCGCCATAGTCGATAACGTGCCGCTGGTCGCCGCTTCCATGGGCATGTACGACATGGCCACCTATCCGGCCGACAGCTTCCTGTGGGAGTTCATGGCCTACTGCGCCGGGACCGGCGGTTCCATCCTGATCATCGGATCGGCTGCGGGTGTCGCCGCCATGGGTCTCGAAAAGATCCACTTCTTCTGGTATGCCAGGAAAATTGGGGCGCTCGCCGCCCTCGGCTATTTTTCCGGGATTTTTGTCTATATCTTGCAATTCAAGCTGCTGCACGGTTGAGCGCGACCAAAAACATGATCGACAGGGTCGAGAAGAGAACGAGCAGGGTCAGGGCCAGCAGTATTTTTACGCGCAGTGAAGAGAGCATACGAACCCGTGTTAAGCCGTGCAGCATGCAATATAAGGAACCCCCCAGGCTCACCGGGCGGGTGTGGTTACTCCGGCCTCATTGGACCAGGGCGAAGATCCTGCGAGATTGACCGCATGGATACGATAGAGATATATACGGCTTACCGATGTTGAAGGAACTCCGTCCAGATATACAGCCTGTTCCGGGGCTACGTTATCCGACAATACCGTCCAACTACCATTGCAGGTATATATTCTCTGACTGCAGTCAAACCACTCGGAGCAGCCGGAGCGGCATTGGTTGCGGCGCCGTCACAAACCTCGATGTATTGAAGCGCTCCAGCCAAATTCAGACGGCCATATTTGAAATAACGAATCGAATAATCGAGTCCTTGAACGCCGACCCCATCGGCCCCCTCCTCAATATGACACCGCACCTGCGAGTTAGTGGGTGGGGCGGCAAGGTTGCCCGATGCATACTGGCTTTGGAGATAGCCCAAGACAACGGCGGCCGCCCCTGCAACATGGGGACTCGCCGTCGAGGTTCCGGAATATGGCCACAAGCAGGCTTCCTCATAGGGGGGAGTTAAGCTGCATTCTCATATCTGTAACAAACTTACAGGGATACGACAGAGGCGTTGCAGGCGACGCCCGCTATGCCCTTCAAGTTGTCGCACTCCGCCGCGGCAATCCCTGCCACGTGGGTTCCGTGTCCGATTAAATCCGCAAAATTATCTTCGAAGGACTGCACGTAATTTCTAGCATCTCCAGTGAGGTACTTATTGGCCAGGTCAACAGAGGTCCAGTCGATGCCCGAGTCCAGGACAGCAATCTTGATCTGAGGAGTGCTGCGCCCGATATCCCAGGCCTGAGGCGCATCGATATCCGCATCCGGTGTGCCGATGACATACGCGTCGGTCAACGGCAAGCACCCCCAAAATAAATCGCAATAGGTCATTTTCTGCCCCGTGTTGTTAAATGCCCACTGCTCATTAAACATATTCGACGAGAATGACTCCGCTCCTTCTTTGGGCATCCAGAACAACCGGTAATAATCAGGCTCCGCGTAGCGCACATTTGGATTTTTATCGTAAAAGTTTATTTTATCGAGCACTGTTCCGGAGGGAACTTGAACGACATCGACGCCCAGGGAGGGTATGGTTGTAAAAACCGAGCCGCCGATTTGAGCATGCAAGGCTTTTTTTTCAGCGCCCAGCGTCCCCGGTTCGAAAGCGACGAGGACACGATCGGGGGCATACTGTGGTAAGCTGCTCGGAATTCCCTGAGCGGAGGACTGGGCAAATACTGCTACACCTTGTAATGACTAAAGCAGGATGGCGCCACGCTTGATGCGGTTCTGATCGGGACCGACCCGGCAACCGATCTGGCGGTTATCAGGGCCGGTGGTTCCGTTCCCTAAGCGGTACTCGGCGATTGGGATAAATACAGCCATAATCGCCGTCGCGCAGGGCATCGGCTTTTCCGTGCCTGCCGACACCGCTGTATGTTACACCTGTCAGAACTCTTCCACGTAACGCTTTCCCGGCCATTTATCCTGAATTCACCGGCTGGTTGCGGGCGGACGCAGACAAAGGATTCTGCCGCTGTCGGTCGAGAGATACAGCCAGCCCTCCGGGCTTTCGACCAGCCCCCGTATTCTCTCCTCCAGCCCGGTCAGCAGCCGCTCCTCAGCGACAGGCTCGCCGGCCGTGTTCAAAACCACCCGGTTGAGATGCTGCAGCACCAATGCCCCGGCGAAGAGGTTCCCCCGCCACCCGGGAAATGCAGTTCCGGCATAGAGGAGCAGGCTGCCGGGGGCAATGGAGGGGATATAGACCTTGACGGGATCCTCCATTCCCGGTTTTGTCTTGCCCTCGCCCACCTGAATCGGGCCCCAGTATTCCTTGCCATGGGAGACGACCGGCCAGCCGTAGTTGCGGCCGGGTTTGATGAGATTGATCTCATCGCCGCCCCGGGGGCCGTGTTCGATACTCCAGAGTCGATCATTGTACCGATCGAAGGCCAAACCCTGCGGGTTGCGATGGCCATAACTCCAGATCTCGGCGAGGCCTTTCCCTGCCGCAAACGGATTATCCGCCGGCACCCGCCCGTCCGGATGGAGGCGAAGGATCGAACCGGCGTGGGTCGTGAGATCCTGCGCAGTGGTCCGCTCGCCTCTGTCACCCACGGAAAAAAAGACATGGTCCTTGCCGTCGAAGGCGATGCGGCTGCCGAAATGATGGTCGGCCCCGGTGACCGACCGGGTCACCAGCAGATCCTGCCAGTCGCGCAGCTGCGCGCCCGTAAGTTTCGCCCTGCCGAGAGTGGTCGCCGCGCCGCTGCCTTGCGGCTTGCTGTAGGTGAAATATATCCAGTCACCCGGAGAATAGCCCTGCTGCACGGCAACATCGAGCAGGCCGCCCTGCCCTTTCGCCCAGACTTCCGGTGCGCCCGGGATCTCCTCGATTTTTCCCGTGGCAAGGGAAAGCTTTTTCACCTTGCCCTGCCGCTCGGTAAAGAGCAGCTCGGCCGGGCCGATAAACGCCATCCCCCAGACGACACCAAGGCCCGCCGCAACCTCTTCCAGCTGGAACTCCGCCTCCTGGCTGGCAATGATAGATAAAGGTCGAGCCAGGCATTGCAGGGCCGGGAAAAGAATCAGGATGAAAAAAACAGCGATGCGGAAGTAGCCGACAATCTTGGCATTTTGCATAATGTGGACTATCCTTTTTTTTCAATAACCACCTGCCAATGATCGCCCTGCCGCTCCCGGGAGACGATCCCATGGCCTTCCGTTTTTACGGATCGGGGGACATTATCGACAGGCTCGCCGTCATCCAGTAAAATTCTCAAAAAGTCGCCGATTTGCATTCTGGCAAGCTCAACCTTGGTTTTAACGAAGTTCATCGGGCAGGCCACTCCCCGGAGATCCTTGAAAATTTCCGGACTGCGAGTCTCATTTTTCTTCCCGGTGTCGGCCGCCAGTTCGGGCGCTGCTTCCGCCTCGCATTTGAACCGAAGCCGGTTATCCATGCCATGATAGAGCTGAATCATGGTTCGACCAAGATCCGCGGCAAGATCGACATGATCGGCAAGAAACGGGAAATCGCTCTCCAGCGCCGCCCGCACCAGCGGCCTGAACCGTTCCTCCACCAGGCCCCTGTCGATAAAGTTCTTTGCAAACTCAAGATACATTTCCCTCTCGGTTGCCGGATCGATGCCCCGGGTGACCAGCAGCATCCCGGCGGAATTGGACACCAGACTCCCGGCCAATTCCCGGGCATCGATTTCGCTGCCGGCTCGCTCGGTAACGTCGATGGCCTCTCTGATGCTGTTCATGGCTACCTCTATCATATCATAAATCCCCGCCGAACATTCGCCATGGCCCATATGCGCGGTGGTAAACTCTTCGTCCGCCCCCCAGTCGGTATAGTAGCTCTCGTCGGTCGCATAGTCCGGAATCAGGTCGCAGTACCTGGTGCAGAGAGCGGCAATCTCATCTTTGCCGCCGTTATCGAAATATTCCTTAAAGCTGCGCCCCGCTTCGGCTTCGTGTTGATAGCGGAGAAGAATATCGACCAGCAGCCGCGGCAGGTCTTTTGCCGCGACCCAGCCGCACTTTTCCCCGAACGCCCGGGTTGCCGGAGCGATGGAGGCGCCGCCGATCACCCAGTACGCCGGGAAGGTTTTGCCTTCCTTGCGGGCAATTCTGCCATAAAAACCAAGATCGCCGACGTGGTGCTGGCCGCAGGAGTTGGGACAGCCGGAGATGTTCACCCGCACATTTTTCATCTTCATCGAGTCGAAATTCACCCCGCTCCGCACCAGAAATTTCTGCATCACCGGGACCACCCCCTGGGGCAGACAGACGCCGGTCGTACAGGTATTGGCGCCCGTACAGGCAACGATCTCGCCGCAGAGCCTCGGCAAGTGGGAAAGCGTCCCGATTTCATTGACAAGCTCATAGAGGTTGCCGAGGAATTGTTCCGGCAGGTTACGGACCAGAATATTTTGCGTCATCGTCAACCGTATGACGTTTTCGCCGAATTTGGCGAGAAAGCGGCTCAGCCGTATGGTATCCTCCGCCCCGATATCGCCAAGATGCAGGGGAATCAAGACACTTTTCAGGCCCGCCTGCCGCTGGTCGGTGACGTATTGGGCCTGCCAGCCGGCGAAATGGCTTCCGGCAAAGTATTTGGCTGCCACTCCACTCACCTGGAAGGCGCTTGCGCGATTCTCAAAGGCTGAATGATCAAGGGCAAGGGGAGCTCGGCCGGCAACCTTCTCCAGTTCCTTCCCGTATATCTCGCGAAAGGCCGTCTCTCCCAATTCCTCCCACAAAAACCGCAGCCGGCCGGCGTTTTTCGTCTTTCGGTTGCCATATTCCAGATAAAGATTCTTCACCGCGACACAGACATGATACACCCGATCTTCGGCAATAAAGTCATGGAGGATTTTGCCAAGACGCGGCCGGCAGCCCATGCCGCCGGCGACAAAGACCGTAAAGCCACGGGCGCCGTCCCGGTGAGTGGCGATAAAGCCGAGATCGTTGAACGCGGCCAGGGCATTATCCCGCTCGGTGCTGGAAAAGCTGATCTTGAATTTTCGGGGAAAGTTCCAGGAATCGTCCTCGCCTATCATCCTGCTGCTGAGCGCCACCGCATGGGGAGTGACATCGAAGCTCTCAGATGGATGAATGCCCGAATCAGAGGATGCCATGATATTTCGCACGGTGTTGCCGCCGCCACCCCGGCAAGACAAGCCGAAACCATATAATTCTCTCACAATCTCCGGAACATCGGCAAGATGGATATCATGCAGCTGCAGCACCTGCCGGGTGGTGACATGGACGGCGGGTTTGCCGAACCTCCGGGCCAATTCCGCCACCTTGATAAACTGAGCGGGAGTTCCCCCGCCTGCCGTCATCCGAATCCGCAGCATGAATGTCCCCTTGGTTCGCTGTTCGTAGACGCCGAAGGGAACCCGGATCGCCCTGAATTTGGTCGGATGCAGCCGCCCTTCCGCAAAGGCCTGGATGGCACCGGCAAAGGAGTCGATTTCGTCGGTAAAACTGCCGGGGATTTCATAAAATCTCATAGTATTGTCAACTCCTCGGGCGTTGCCTGCCCGTTATGTATCTGATAGGAACGCACCGCTTCCCGCTCCCCGCACAGGGAGACGATCACGTAGCTTATTTCCGAGTCATAGGCCAGTCGGATATCTTCCTCGGAAGGTCTGGCCGGGGTTTCGGGGTGGCTGTGATACACCGCCAGCACCTTGAGCTTCTCTTTTCTGATCTTTTTGATCGTCGCGAATTGCTCGCCGGGATCGAGAGAGAAATGTACCCTGCTCTGGTCCATGTTTTTCATAGGATAGGCATGGGTAATTTTCTTGCCGACACCGGCCAGATACCCGCTGCACTCAAGCGGGGCCGCGCCATTTGCCTCGCCCACAATCTGCCGATACACTTCCCGTTCTATTTCCATTTTTTTCACCCGATCGCGCAGACAGCCCGGCGATAGTCGATGGGTTCGGTGATGGGTTCGGCGATGGCCCCCGTGGCGCAGACCGGGCAGCTGGGATTTTTTTTCAGCTTCACCTCCCTGAATTTGGTATTCAGGGCATCGAAAGTCAGCAGCCTGTTAGTAAGCAATGTCCCCTTGCCAAGGACAAATTTGATCGCCTCATTGGCCTGCAGTGTGCCCAGGATCCCGGCAATCACCCCGATTACTCCTGCCTGGCTGCAGGTCGGCACGGCACCCGCCGGCGGCGGTTCGACAAAGATACAGCGGTAACAGGCCGACTCCTTCGGCCGGACCGTAAAGGTCTGCCCGGAAAAACGGAGGATGCCGCCGTGGGAATAGGGCACTCCGGCCAGGACACAGGCGTCGTTCACCAGAAATTTGGCTGGGAAGTTATCGGTCCCATCGATGACAAAATCGTAGTCTTTGACGATATTCATGATATTTGCGGCGTTCAGCATTTCATGGTGGAGGCGGACATCCACATCCGGATTCAGCTGCTGGATCTTTTCTTTCGCCGAAATGACCTTGGGTTTGCCGATATCCGCGGTAAAGTGGATCACCTGCCGCTGCAGATTGCTGAGATCGAGGGTATCGCCGTCGGCAATCCCCAGTGTGCCGATGCCGGCCGCCGCCAGGTAGAGCAGAGCCGGTGAGCCGAGCCCGCCGGCCCCGACCACCAGGATCTTCGCCTCGGCAAGTTTTTGCTGTCCTTCGATCCCGACGTCTTTCAGAATGATATGACGGGAATAGCGCTCAAGCTGACCATCGTTGAAATCCATTGTTAATCCCTCTTTGGTTTTCTTTTTTTCTTTTTTTTCCCCTCCCCTCGCGGGAGGGGGTAGGGGGTGGGGGGAGCGCGGGAAAGCAACACCACACGCCTTCACACCAACCCCACCCTCCCCTCAATCCCCTCCCGTCAAGGGAGGGGAGGTTAAAACCCATCCTTCAGGAAGCAAAGGCCTGACCAACATCATCCATCAAATCTTCAACGTGTTCGATTCCCACCGATAACCTGATCAATCCCTCCGAGACCTGCATCTCATCTTTTTCCTGCCGGCTGCAATCGGCAAAGATGGTCGACGCGGGATGAATAACGAGCGTCTTGTTATCGTTAATATTGGTGGCACGGCGGATCAGCCGCAACCTGTTGATAAAGCGAAAAGCCTCTGCTTTGCTCTCAAGCTCGAAGCTCAGAACACCCCCGAAACAGCCGTTGAACTGCTTTTGCGCCAGTTCATGAAAGGGCGATTCGCCGAGCCCTGGATAATTGACCGAGCGCACCTCAGGCCTGTCGCGCAGATACTCGGCCAGGGCCAGCGTGTTGGCGCAGCTGGTCCTGACCCTGAGGACCAGTGTTTCCAGCCCCAGGGTCTGCAGGTACGCGCTTTGCGGCGACATGCACGCACCGAAATTGCGGTGCACTTCCATGCGAAGCCTGGCGAGAAATGCACCCGATCCGTACCGGTGATATTTTTGCAGAGCCGGGCACCGCCTCCAATCGTAGGTGCCGAGATCGACGATGGCCCCGCCGACGCTGGTCGCCCCGCCGGAAATAAACTTGGTGGTTGAATGGATCACTACATCGACACCGAACTTCTTGGCGGCAAAGAGACAGGGGGTCGTCACCGTCCCGTCGACCATCAGGAGAAGGCCCTTTTCCGCGGCCAATGCGGCAATCTTTTGAAAATCGGGCACCACCATCTGCGGATTGCTGATGGTTTCGGCGAGAATCAGCCGGGTCTCCCCGTCAATGGCATCGGCGATCCGGCCGCACTCCCTGATATCGACGAATCGCGCTTCAATGCCAAAATCGGTCAGACTGTTTTTCAGCAGGGAATAGGTATTGCCAAAGAGAAATTTCGAAGCCACCAGATTGTCGCCTCGTTTGAGGAGTGCCAGCAATGCCGTGGTCAGAGCGGCCATCCCGGACGACAGGGCGATTGTTCCCAGCCCCTGCTCGAGCTGGGTGAGCCTTTTTTCAAAATGTTCGACGGTGGGATTGGTTATCCGTGAATAAACATGGGCCGGCTTCCGGTGGGTAAAGGCCAGCTCCATATCCTCGGCTTTGGCAAAATCGAAGGCAACTCCCGAGTAAACCGGAAATCTGAGCGCATTATGCGTTTCTTTCTGCACTTCATCGCCATGCAAGGCACGGGTTGCGAATTTACGGCCCGAACCTTTCATCCGCCCGATCCTCCACCCATGAAATAAAGAAATTCGACGGTGTCGTTCTCCTGCAGCAGGGTCGTGGCAAAACCATCCCTGGCCAGGATTTCTTCGTTAATCTCCACCGAAACCATATCGGGGGATTCGATTTCCCTTTGCTGCAGCAGCTCTGCCACGGTAAGCGGGCCGCCCATTTCCATTTGCTCGCCATTGATCATGATCTTCATCGTTGTTCTCCCTGTTTTGTTCATGGGTATCGAGGAGGTGCCCCCGGTTTGACCCGCAACTCAGTTAAATTTGAAAATCAATCGCCACTTGCCCCCGTTTCTTCTTCTCACGCTCCAGGAGATCGCTAAACGATATGGTGTCGATAACATTTGCAATCGCCGTTTCCACATCCAACCAGATATCGCGAAACACACAGGTAGAGGCAAAACTGCAACTCTCCTCCGCTCCCGGGGCGATGCAAGAAATGGGATGGATAGGCCCTTCGACAAACCGGATCACATCGCCCACGGCAATCTCGGCCGGATCCTTGGTCAGGAAGTAACCGCCCCGGGGTCCTTGCTTGCTGGCGACAAAACCGCCTTTTTTCAGCAGCAGAAGGATCTGCTCCAAAAACTTTTTGGGTATATCCTGAGCATCGGCTATCTGCTTTATATGCGCCGTGCCGTCTGGATAACAGCCCGAAAGGTATAATATAATCTTCAGTGAATAGTCAGTCTTATATGATATTTGCACCCTGGCCCCCTTTAATGTCCACTATGTCTATCGCTATAGTAGACTACCACAGCGTGGGTGTCAACGAAAAAAACAGTTGAGGAAGGTCTCGAAATCGCTATCGGGATCGAACTCTACATCACGGAAAGTTACGGGAAATTGTATCCATTCAGCTCTATGGACACATCCCCCTCCCCCTGCGGGGGGGGGGTAGGG
>CAYTVF010000095.1:0-7467 GCA_964441345.1 uncultured Desulfopila sp.
ACACAGGTTATCACATCGCCGCGTGCTATGCTACTCCGTGCTGCCGGTCCGCCGGGATGAAAGACAATATTGGCGTCTGGAGAGCAACGGCGAGAAAATAGCTTGAGTCCCCCATAGGCAAGGAGGTATTCTCCATCCACCTCTATTCTACGGGCAATGGACGGCTTCCCCCTCCCCCTAACCCCCTCCCGCAAGGGGAGGGGGAACTTTGTCCATAGAACTGAATGGATACAAAAAAATACAACGCCAACGCCATGACTCAACCCGGACATATCCAGCATTTCCCCGATGTCGCCCAGCCCAAGCCCCCCCGGCTAAACCTGGCCTGGTGGTTCTTCCTGCTCTTTTCCATTGTTGTTTCAGCAACATCTGCCCTCGGCGCCGACGGTGAACCGCAGCCGTTCAATTTTGACAAAACCCAGGCAAATATCAAATCGCTCTCGCAAAAACTGAAGAGCGGGCCGATTTCACCCCAACAGCTCGACCAGGTCAAGCAGCAGGCGGAATCGTTCGCCACCGCCGCCGCCATCTGTATCGACAGCGCAACCGGCCAGATCGGCCGTCTCGACGAGGAAATAGGCACCCTGGGCCCGGCCGTGGACCATGAACCCGCCGAAATAGTCAAAGAACGAAAAAACCTGAACAAACAAAAACAGGCCATCCAGATAACCCTGTCGGAATGCCGGCTGGTGACCACCCTGGCGACTCGACTGCAGAACGACCTGGCCGATCAGGACAAACTGGTGCAGGCCGCCAATTTTTTCTCGAAAGAGGAGAACTTCTTCGGCCGGTTCGCCACAACGCTGCCGACCGTGGCCGATGTTGCCGTCCAGCTCAAGGATGTCGGCAAACGGTCGGGGGTCAAGCAGCTGACCCCGCTGATGCTCCTGATTCTTTTGATACTGGCCGGAACCGGGGCGGTTGGGGGGCTCAAACTGTTCCCCCTGCTGCAGAACCGCATTGCGTCCTACCTTGACCTGCCCCCGCTGGAGAAAGGTCTTCCGGCCCTCACGATAAGCCTTGCGACACTGACCAGCGGCGCCTATTTCCTCCACGTCACCCAGAAAACTCAGCCCCCGGTCTATGGCCCGTGGTTGCTGTTATCCGTCGGTCTCTGTTGTCTGTCGCTCTTTCTCTTTCATCTGCGCAACCACCTGGAATTGAACAAACCGGCTACGGAAGCGCCGGTCATTCCGGTGCTGCGCTTTGATTTCCTGGTTTTTCTCTGCGTCCTGCTGTTCTTTTTCACCCACCTCGATCTCGCTGATTTTGCAGCCCTTGCCACCCTTCTGGAACTCGCCCGCTCCGTTACCATCACCGTCATCTGTCTGGTTGGCTGGTCGCTGGTCTGGTCGATCAAACTGCCCGCCGGCCTGGTCCGGTTCACTCAAGCCATACGGGCAGGCATCACCGCGCTCTCGCTTGCCGTGATATGTATCGAGCTTTCCGGTTATGGCAATTTTTCCATCTTTCTCCTGGTCGGGCTGCTCGGCACCTTGCTGCTCGCCTACCTGCTTCGCTTCGCCCTCTTTTTCATCGACGAGATCATCGGCGGCTTTTCGGCCGGAAAACACCGATGGCAGCAAGAACTGCGCCGGAAACTGGGGTTCTCTCCCAAGGAAAAGCTGATGGGTATCACCTGGATCAGGCTCATCACTAAACTCCTGGCCTGGTCCATCGCCTTCCTCTGTTTTCTGCAATTCTGGGGACTCTCGAACGAGCAGCAGGACAAGCTCGGCAGCTCTCTGGTCGACGGCTTCAGCATCGGCGGACTGATTATCGCCCCTGCCCGGATCGTGCTCGGCGTTTTTATCTTCGCCTGCGGCTGGACGCTGGTCTCGTGGATCAAGATGCAGCTGGAAAAAAGGTGGCTGAAAAATGCCGGATTATCGCTCAGCGCCCAGGAAACGCTGACCACCATGACCGGTTACATCGGTTTCGCGCTGGCCCTGATCATCGGCCTTTCCGTCGGCGGATTCAGTTTTTCCAGCCTCGCGGTCATTGCCGGCGCCCTGTCGGTGGGGATTGGTTTCGGCCTGCAGAATATCGTCAACAACTTCGTCTCGGGCCTGATCATCCTGTTCGAGCGGCCGGTGAAGCGGGGCGACTGGATCAGTATCGGCAGCACCGAAGGCTATGTGCAGAAGATCAGCGTCCGTTCAACCCTGATTCAGACCTTCGACCGCTCCGATGTAATCGTTCCCAATTCGGAGCTGATCTCCAATCAGGTCACCAATATGATGCTGAACGACAACTTCGGCCGCCTCATCGTCCCGGTCGGCGTGGCCTACGGCAGCGATACCGACCTGGTGCGCACGATCCTGCTCGATATTGCCGCCGCCAACGAGCAGGTGGTCACCGACGGTTCGACGCCGAAGCCGCAGGTCCTCTTTCTCGAATTCGGCGAAAGCTCGCTGAATTTTGAACTGCGCTGCCATCTGGTCAATATCGACCGGCGACTGGTCGTCAAAAGCGAGATCAACTATGAGATCGACCGGGAATTCCGCAAGCACAACATCTCGATGCCCTTTCCCCAGCGCGATCTGTATATCAAGGAATTTCCGGCCCAGGGCAGGATGGCGCCGGGAAAGGACTCTGCCGCCGAGGTGTAATCCGTACTCAGGCTTTGCCGTACACCCCGTGCGACAGATTTTTTATAACGCCTTCCTGTTTCAGCCGGTGCACTATGCCATACAGCCTGGTCTTCGGATAACCGGTTTTTTCCGCCAGCTCGGCGATGGCGATTCCGGCTGAAGCGGCGACGATGAGGGCCGCTACCCGGCCGGTGGCGGTTTTTGCCGGCGGCGGAGGGTTTTTGGGGGCGGTTTTTGCCGCGGGCTTTTTCTTTTTCGTCGCCTCAGGCGATGTCTTCCTCCCGCCAAAGTCCGGCTTGCTGTCCATATCGATGCCGAAGAGATCGCCGAGATCGGCATCGCCAATGACCTTGCCGCTCTGCCGCCTGGTTTTGCGCAGGAGCTCCTCCGTTCGGTCATTTACCGCTCCGGCGACCAGATCGCCCATGTCGACGCCGCGCAGGGTGAAGAACAGGGCCGGGTCTTCATCGAGCCTCGCGCCGATGCCGTACAGCACGGCGGCGACATGTTTGCACATCAAGGCCCAGTCGGGGCAACTGCATTGCATTTTTATCGCCTTCGGACTGGGAAACAACCCCGTCTTCTCGGCAAAAAAGAGCTCCGAGAGCGACTCGCCGAATTTGCCGGCCAGCAGCTCCTGCAGGGATTTCAGATGGCCTTCACACTCTTTTTTTATGGCATGCCATTCGGTCCTGCCGATCGGCTGAATATCGATCGCCACCTCATAGGGGTCGGAGTCCGATCCCATGACCAGCCCCCTCACCTTGCCGGGGGCAATTTTCAGATCGAGGACCGCCCCATGCCGGAGATAGCTCCGGCCCCGGCCGATGCGGTTGGCATAGTCGGCATAGCGTTCAAGGTTTTTGTTCCAGCTCTTGGCCCACCAGGACCGGGCGAGACTGTTGCCCGGCAGAATCACCGGCCGGATATCCGGCATCTTTTTCTTCAGCTGTTTCAGTTTCTTTTCCGCCCTGGCCTTTTTTTGGGCAACGGAAACATACGGCGCATATCCCCAGTAACTCATAGCCTTCCTGCCTGATGATTAAGATTTTAAGATTTCAAGGTAAAGAGCTCCAGCAGCTCCCCATTGCTCATTTCGGTTATCCAGTTCTCGCCGGAAGCGGCGACAACCTCCCCGGCCAGCCTTGCCTTGGCCGTCAGCATCTCGTCGATTTTTTCTTCCACCGTGCCGCGGGTCAAGAATTTATGGACCATGACATTCTTCTTCTGGCCGATCCGGAAGGCCCGGTCGGTGGCCTGATTTTCCACCGCCGGATTCCACCACCGGTCGAAGTGAATCACATGGTTGGCGGCGGTGAGATTGAGCCCAACGCCCCCGGCTTTCAGCGACAGGACGAAGTACGGCACGTAGTCATGGCCCTGGAATTTCTCGATTAACTGTTTACGCCTGCCGACGGCGATGCTGCCATGAAGGACCAGCCCCTGCCGCTTGAAGATGGTGGCGAGAAAACGGGACAAAGGTTCGGTCATCTCCTTGAACTGGGTAAAGACCAGCACCCTTTCCCGTTTTTCGTAGATCGTTTCGCAGATCTCCCGCAACCGGGCAAACTTGCCGCTCTCCTCTTCCGCGAACAGCTCCTGGCCGAGATACTGGGCCGGATGGTTGCAGAGCTGCTTGAACTTCATCAGGGCCGAGAGGATCAGCCCTTTTCGCTCTATCCCCTCGGCATCCTCGATAACCCGGCGCAGTCCCTCCACCATCTCGCCGTAGAGCACCGTCTGTTTCTTGCTCATCGCCGCCCAGGTCTTCACCTCGACCTTGTCGGGGAGGTCGGAGATAATCGTTCTATCGGTTTTCAGCCGCCTGAGGATAAAGGGGCTGACGACCTTGCGCAGGTTCGCATAGCCGTCCGGATTATCGGCCAGGCCTTTGGTGAAGGTGCCGAACTCCTTGGCATTGCCGAGCAGGCCCGGATTGAGGAAGTCGAACAGGCTCCAGAGATCGGACAGCCGGTTTTCCACCGGGGTGCCGGTCATGACGATTCTATTGCCTGCCGACAGCTTCTTGATTGCCCTGGTCTGCTTGCTCCCCGGATTCTTGATGGCCTGGGCCTCATCGAGGATGATATAGTTCCAGGCATGGTCCTGAATCCAGCGATATCGCTGGGTGAGAGAGTAGGTGGTGATGACCAGATCGAATTTTGCCAGTTCCTCCGCACCGAGTTCGGGAACCTTGCCCGGCTTGTGGAGATCGGGATGGGCGACAAAAAAGCTAAGGCTCGGGAAAAATGACTCGATCTCGCCGGTCCAGTTGGCCAAAAGCGAAGCCGGGATCACCAGCAGCGACGGCCGGGCCGCATCGTCCGCCGTCCTCTCCGCCCGCAAAACATTAAGGAAGGCCAGGAGCTGGACGGTCTTGCCCAGCCCCATATCGTCGGCGAGACAGGCGCCGAACTGCAGCCGGTGCATAAAGGAGAGCCAGTTCAAACCATCCTGCTGATAGCCGCGGAGCCTGGCCTTAAAGGTTTCCCCGAGTTGAACGGGACCAATTTCCGCCGGACAGCGCAGTTTGGCGAAAACCGATTGCAGCCACGCCCCATGGGCGACCCCGGATTCCATTTGGGCGGTTGCGCTCCCCAGCACATTCTGCGGATTGATCGAAAACCGCATGGCATCGCGAAAACTGATCCCCTCCTCACCATTCAGTTCTTTTGCCTTTTCATAGGCGGCAAGCGTCTCGCGCAGTTTTTCCGGATCGACCGCAACCCATTTGTTCTTCAAGAAGGCCAGCCCCGCCGATTGCTGCAGGAGAAGGCGGGCCTCCGCAGCCGTTATTTCGGTATCGCCAACCATCAGCCGGGGATGGAAATCGAGCAGGGTTGCCATACCGATGGTGGCCGGCGGCTTCTCGCCGATGCTGATCTGTACGCCGATGCCTGCCGCCTTGGCCTTCCACCAGTTCGGGATGCGGCAGAGAATGCCGGCCTGTTCGTACAGCGGGATCTCCTGCAAAAAGGCAAATGCTTCTTCAGTCGACCAGGCAAGGGGGTGGAACAGTTCGCCGGAATCGAGCAGACCCTGCACCAGTTTGCTCTGGTTCGCCGCCTCATGGACGGTAACCAGCAACTCAAGAAGTCTCTTGTTGTCGTCACGGTATTCTTCCAGGGCATACTTCAGCGGCAGATGGCGCGATTCCCCCGCATCGTTCAGCCGGGTGGAATAGGTAGCCAGAAAGGCAAAAGGGGCATCGCTGTTCTTGTTTTCGACCAGATGGAAATAGATCCGGCCGACCAGGTGGATTTCCGGGCTGAGTTGGTGCAGATACTCGGCCACCGAGCCGGCAAACACAGCGATCTTCCCGGCAAATATCCGGTGCAGCCCGGCCCATAGGGCAAGCAATACCGCATCGTCCAGATACTCGCCTCCGGCCATTGAAGGTGCGGTCTCCCGCAGCCGGGCGAGATCCTCGCCGGTCAGGGGGATATCGATTCCGCCGCGCTGCTCTTCGATATCGGGGGTGAGACTGAGCCGCCGGACAAAGAGGCCGGAAAAGCCACGCCAGAAACCGAGAGCGGGCGACAGCGCTATTTTTTTGCCGCAAAAACCAAGAAAAAAGAGCCAACCCTGCGGATCGCCGGTATGATCGCAACTATACTGGTCAAAAATTTCCTGCTGCAGCGCCTGACTCCGCGGGTCGATCGGCTCCACCGACTCCAGCCATTCCAGCTGAACCGTGCCGTCCGGCATCACTGCCGCATCAAGTTTTCGGTACGTCATGGGACCTTAGAATCGCTGTCGGGAATTTTTTTTTGGGGGAAAATTGAGATTTCATCCCCCCGACTCTACACCCTTTCTTGATAAAACTCAGCAGGAAAAATCCGAATTCTCCAAGGACAATTGAGATGGGAAGAGCAAAGGGAACTTCGGTGGTATATCTGCCGGATACGGGTAAGCCGTATCCGACGCTCCTTGAGTTTTTCGCGGGGCGGTTTCCGAAGATTCCGGCGGAAACCTGGGCCGGCCGCATTGCAACTGGAAAAATATTGACCGAAGAAGGGCGACCGATCACCCTGAGCACCGCCTACATTCCCGATCGCCGGCTTTTCTATTTCCGCGAGGTAGCGGAGGAACCGGTGGTGCCCTTTGCCGAGCAGATCATTTTCCACAACGATCACCTGCTGGTGGCCTGCAAGCCCCATTTCCTCCCGGTCACCCCCACCGGGCCCTATGTCCGCGAAACCCTGCTGGGCAGGTTGCAGGAGCGCACCGGCAACCTCTCCCTGTCGCCGATCAACCGGATCGACCGGGAAACGGCGGGGCTCGTCCTCCTGTCGACGAATAAAGCGAGCCGGGGGCTCTACCAGCAGATGTTCATGGCAGCGGGCAGGATGCGCAAAACCTATGAAGCGATTGCGGAATTTGGCGAAGGCGACGGCCGGACCGAGTGGCTGGTGGAGAACCGGATCGAGACGGGGGAACCCTGGTTCCGCATGAAAAGCTGCGCCGGCACCGTCAATGCCAGCACCCAGCTGCGGCTGATCGAGGCGAGAGGTGGACGGGCCCGCTTCCAGCTCTTCCCGCTTACCGGGAAAAAGCACCAGCTGCGGCTGCACCTCTCGGGCCTTGGTTTTCCCATTGTCAACGACCGGCTCTACCCGCATCTCGGGGAAGAAAGCCGGGACGATTTTGCCCACCCCCTCCAGCTGCTCTCCCGGCGAATCGAGTTTCGCGATCCGGTCACCGGCCACGGGATGGTCTTCGAATCGCCGCGGCGGCTGGCCGGCTTGCCCCCTGTATGAGCCGTTGCCGGCAGGATACAGAAGGCGCGGGTAACTATTCAGTTTATTTCAATAGTCTGCACTTTGTCTGATTGGTTTCAGCTTCCCCTCCCTTGACGGGAGGGGATTGAGGG
>CAYTVF010000095.1:7505-15290 GCA_964441345.1 uncultured Desulfopila sp.
CCCCCACCCCCCACCCCCTCCCGCGAGGGGAGGGGGAAGATACAGCATCGGCCTGCTCCTGCCATCCCGCTATGCGGCAAGGGTTTTCCGTACCGCCTTGGCCAGCCCCTTCATGGTAAACGGTTTCTGCAGGAAACCGCCGGCGCCGAGGCTCTTCGCCTTCTTCACCTCGACGTCTTCCGAAAAACCGCTGACGACCAGGGCCTTCTGCCCGGGATGGAGGCGGAGAATCCGCTCATAGGTTTCGCGGCCGTTCATCCCGGGATCCATCAGCATATCGAGCACCAGCACATCGACCCGCGCCTGGCGCAGCAGTTGAACAGCCTGTTCCCCCGACGAAACCGCCAACACTTCATAGCCCAGTTGACGAAGCATCCTGGCGGTTATATCCCGTTGATATTCTTCATCGTCTACCACCAGGACCGTGTCGCCTGCTACGGCTCGGTACTCCTCCCCATCGGCTTTTTCGTCCGCGACAAACTGCCCTTCGGCGGCCGGAAAATAGAGGGTAAAGATTGTACCGCCTTCGCTGCTCTGCACCGCGACGCCGCCGCCATGATCCTGAACCGTGTTCCAGACCACGGTGAGACCCAGACCGGTTCCACTCCGGTCCATCACCTTTTTGGTATAAAATGGCTCGAAGATATGGTCGATGTCGGCGTCCTGTATCCCCTGACCCGAATCGGCGACCTCCAGCACCACATAGCTGCCGGGTTCGATCCCGAGCGATACGGCCCGCTCCGGTGTCACCATTTCATTGCGGGTGCTGATGACGATGTTCCCCGCCCCCTCGATCGCTTCCGCCGCATTGGTGACCAGATTCATCAGGCTTTTCTTGATATGGATGGGTGAACAGATCAAATGGTGCAGGTCTTCGCTCAGCCGCGTTGTCCAGGCGATCCCCGGATGATGGGAAAGAAGCTTCCGGGCTTCGGGTGAGTCAAGGTAATCCCTGATCAGTGGGTTCATCGCACAGATCCGCCGTTCGCTGGCAATTCCCCTGGCCACCGTCAGCAGATCGGCAACCACGGCCGCCGCCCGTTGGCCGGAGGCGTGGATGGCCTCCAGCGGTTTTCTGAGACTGCTGTCCGCCTCAAGCTGGAGCATGAGCAGCTCGGGATAGCCGGTGATGCCCGCCAGGATATTGTTCAGGTCGTGGGCCACGCCGCCGGCCAGGAGTCCGATCGCCTCCATTTTTTTGGCCCGTTGCAGCCTGGCCTCCATGGCGGCGCGCTCGAGATCCGCCTCGTGCTCGCGGGTGACGTCATCGTAGACCAGAACCACCTGGCCTGTTGGAATCGCGTAGACGTGCCCCTGCCGCCAGCAGTTTCTGTTGCGGCTCGGAGCATTCACCGGGCCGAAATGGTGCGGGATGCCGGTTTGCCGGACCTGGCGCAGAACGGCAAGCGCCCGTTCGGTTTCGAGCCCGGGGAAAAGTTCCAGGACCCGACGGTCGACACCATCATCGCGGGCAATCTTTTCGATGCGTTCGACGGAACCGTTGCAATCTTTTATGATAAAATCGAGTCCGTCGTCAACCGCCTCGAACACCACGACACCGCTGCTGGTAAAGTCAAACAGGTTGCGGTAATAGGATTGGCGGACCGCACTCTCCTCGGTACGCTGCAGGACCTTCGACTCAAGATCGTCGACCAGCTCTTTTATCCGGCCTGCCATCATATTGAAGGTTTTGCCCAGTTGTCCCACTTCATCGGCCGAATCCTCGGCCACCGAGACATCGAGATGGCCCCGGCGCATCCGGGCGGTCGACTCGGTCAGATCGGTTATTCTCCCGGCAACGCTGCGATGAATCATCCGGGCAACGATGGCGCTAAAGAGCAGGGCCAGGCAGATTAAGGCGGTAATGAGGAAGGAGGTCGTGCGATGAGTGCGCAGGACTTTTTGTCTGGCCCGTTCCACCTCTTCACGGGCAATATCGACCAGGGCCTGGGAAATGGGCGCGATATTCTGCACCTGCAGGGAAAAATCGTTGAACACCTGCTGTATGGCATAGTCCGTAATCAGAATTTCATCGCCAAGCCGCTTCAGCGAAGCCAGCATCTCGTCCACCTCGCGGGGTTCGGCCAGCTCAGACAAGCCCGGCATGCCGATATCCTGCTGCAGGAGATAGATGACATTGAAGGCGGACTGCATGACATGTCTTTTTCGGCTGACTTTGTACTGCAGATAGAAGGTCGAGATCTCCTGCAGCTGATCCCTCATTTTCTGCAGACCGGCCGCTTTGGCAACCAGGTCGGCACTGAGACGTTCAAACCGCGCCTCAAGACCATGCTCCGGCGAGGCCAGCCTGCTTATCAGTTCGATGGATTGGATCGAAGTGTCGGCGAAACGCTTGGCCGAAGAGAGGTAGAGGTTGAGATCGACATTGCGCCGGCCGAGGGTGTGGTTCACCCCGGACGCCTGAATCTTCTGTTTCAGATCGGAGCTTATGGCCACGGCCTGGGCAACCAGCCTGACCGATGGCTGGGCATACTGGACATGCGCTTCGGCCAGGCCGATCCTGGCATGGTAGAGGAAAAAATCCCGATGCAGCCGCTTGGCTTTTTCCATCTTGCGGTCCATATCGAGGACCATATTTTCAATCTCCCGGCATTGATCGATTTCAGTTTCACTGCGTTTTTCCAGTTCCAGCGACAAAAACCAGGCAAACACAATGATGACCGAGACGAAAAAGAGCACACCGAAACTCAGCTTGAGCTTTGCCGCAATGGTGAGTCTGTCCCAGAATTGAGGCCAGGATGTCATAATTGGTCATTATCCTTACAACCGGCCGGTTGAGTGGGCCGGAGAGTAGGTGAACTGGACATTTTTCAGCAATGCGGCCACGCCCTTGCCGGGCTCGTCCAGCCGCAGGACATCGAAAACCGGAAAAGCGCAATCGCCAAACTGATCGCAGGTTAAACTCCCCGTCACTCCGGCGAAGGCGACTGTGCCGTAGAGTTCGTCCCGCAAGGCCTGCCTGCCGATGTACAGCCTGCCGCCTTCTCCTTTCACCACCACCTTGTCCGCCACCTTCTCCGCTACCTTCTCTATCGCCTGAAAAAGCAGCTCCGCCGCGTCGTACGCACTCTGGTAGTAGCTGGTCGAAGGGTCGGTTTTAAATTTTTCCCGGTACAACTCCGCAAGCTGTCGGCCGGCCTCCGACTCCACCGCACTCGGCCCGACAAAATACATGCCTCTCGCCAATTCGCCCATCTCGGCAATGAACGTGTTTTCAATCAAGGCTCCATCGCTCATCAGGATGGTCGTGCCGAGGGCTTCAATTTTTTTGGCGGTTCGGAGCAGGTGATTGCCCTCGGGCTGAAACAGGGGAAAGAAGATCAGTTCGGCCCCGGCATTGGCGACCGCGGTCAAAACGGGCACCATTTCGGTATCGCCCTTGTTGACCGACGAATCGAGCACGATGCTGCCGCCGAGCTCGACAAACGCCTTTTTGAAACCGTCGGTGAGCCCTCTGGTGTAAATGTCGCCGTCATTGATGGCGGCAGCCTTGCGCACGCCAAGAACAGTATAGGCATAGGTGGCCGCCGCCTTGCCGGAATTTTCTTCATTGGCGGCGGTCCTGAAATATCCCGGCTGCCAGTCCGGCGCTCGTTGTCCGCCGAATGCGGTGAGAAACGGCGCGCTGTTATTGCCGGAAATCATTGTCAGTCCTGCGTCGGACATGACCTTTGCCGCGGTCGCCGCGGCGCCGGAACAGGTGGTGCCGAAGATCGCCACGGTCTTGGGATCGGCAACAACCTTCAGCGCGGCATTGGCGCCTCCTTCAGCGGTGCAGCCGGTATCCTCGGTCTGCAGCAGCACCGCATGTCCGGCTATCTTTCTCTGCCGCTTGTCCAGGGCCAGTTCAAGTCCGTAGATCTGCTCCTTGCCCAGGGCGGCAACTTTGCCGGAAAGCGCCTGGATGACCCCGATCCTGATCGGTTCATCGGCTCCAATCTCCACACAGCCGATGGCATCGCCGCAGACAAACCGCGGCTGCTCACTGGAGCACCCGGAAAGTATCGACAAAAGGAGGAAAAGAAACAACCCCTGCAGGAACGGCGTTTGTACTCTGCTCAGCATGGTGCTCTCCCGTGAAGTTTTCATGAACCAGCCGGACAGTCACTCAATGGCTCGGACGTTATCGCTCTTTCAGATAGCACATTTTTGCTCTTTTAAAAAATTTTTTTCCCTCAGGCCACAACACCGTGGGCAACATACACCGTGGTCATGGCAAAGGTTGTCGGCAGGCGGATAAGCGCTTCCAGGGCGCCAAAGAGAGCCGCTGTCCGATCGTCGAGGTCACCGGCGCGCTCGAACACCTGGCGCTTGAAGCTATAGACGATCGAAAAGAAGGATTCCCGTCCGAGGGCCGATGCCGTTATCGGGATGGGCTCGATGCCTATTTCCTCCAGTCGCGGATGCAGTGCACCGATGAGCAGCGAGGCCACCGTCCGTCCCCTGGCATCGGGTGCGACGGCAAAATGCGAGGCGTAGCGGATCTCCTCCCCGCCAAAAAGTACAGCCAATTCTTCCGACCGCAGATGATTCCGGAAGTTGTCGGGGAGGGCGGTCGTGCCGAGAACATTGGTTCGCACACATCCCACTATCCGCCCCGACCGATCGACGGCGATGAGGTGCTGGGCCGTCTCGTCGAGGGCGTCTTTCATAAGCCGCTGTTCGTGATCCATGCCCTCCATGGACCGGCAAAACTCGTCCGACCAGATTTCGTACAAAAAACGGTAGATGCTCTCCCTATCCTTGCTGCTTTTCGGCTGCATAACATGGACGGTCATCACACTCACCTCCCAGGCTGACGGATTATGTAATTCGCATGTGCATTTACTATGGGCTTCGCTTTCGTCTCACGCGAAGACGCGAATTTAAACTCCGGTTTTTCAGAACTTCGCCATCACGTTTTCGCCATCGCGTCTTCGCGTGAGATCTCTTGCCAGCCCGGAATCCACCCTCACTCCTCGCCGTTACCCGCGAAGGTCAGCACCGCCCTGACCTTTGCCGCCAGTTCCTTAGTGGTAAACGGCTTCTGCAGCAAAAAAACATTTTCGTCCAGGACGCCCCTGTGAATAATGACGTTTGCCGTATAACCGGACATAAACAACACTCTGAGCCCCGGCAAAAGATCCCGCAGCCGAATTGCCAGATCGTGGCCGTTCAGTTCCGGCATAATCACATCGGTGAGCAGCAGATCTATTGTTTCCGGGTGACGTTCGGCCAGGGCAATGGCTTGCTTCGGTGAATTCGCCGGCAAAACCCGGTAGTTGAGCTTTTTCAGCATCTTTTCCACCATCTTGAGATTGGCGGCTTCATCTTCCACCAGCAGCACGGTTTCATTGTTGCCGCGGGCAATTTCGGCGCCGGACCGGGCGAATACTTCGACAACCTCCCCGACAATCCGGGGCAGGTAAACCTTAAAGGTCGTTCCCCGGCCCAGCTCGCTGTAAACATTGATAAAACCGTTATTCTGCTTGACAATGCCATAGACGGTCGCCAGGCCGAGCCCGGTACCCCGGCCGATGGCCTTGGTGCTGAAAAAGGGTTCGAATATTCTGTTCATGGTCGCCGCATCCATGCCTGTCCCGTCATCGGTTATCGCCAGCTGGACAAATTCGCCGGGAATGAAACCCCGGTTCATGGCGCAATAGTCCGCGTCAAACTCGATGTTCCTGGTCTCGATTATGACTTTTCCCACATCGCTGATGGCATCCCTGGCATTGACGCAGAGGTTGGCCAGGATCTGATCGATTTGCGAGGGATCGATCTTTATCGGCCATACCGGCTCGCCGGGACACCAGATAAGTTCGATATCCTCGCCGATCAAGCGCTGCAGCATTTTCTGCATGCTTTTTACCGCCTGATTGATATCCAGCACCTCGGGAGCGATAGACTGGCAGCGGGCAAAAGCCAATAATTGCCGGGTGAGTTCCATGGACCGCCTGGCAGCCTCGCGGATTTCCAGAAGATCGACGTACAGCGGATTGCTCTGCTCCAATTTATCGAGAGCCAGGTCGGCATACCCCATGATGACGTTGGTCATGTTGTTGTAATCATGGGCCACCCCGCCAGCCAGCCTGCCGACGGCCTCCATCTTCTGGGCCTGGCGCAGCTGGTTTTCCATCTCCTCCCGATGCTGTTCCGCCTGGCTGAGGCGCAGACTCATCTTGTTGAACTCATCGGCCAGGGTGGACAAGGCATAGGTCGACGAGGATTCGATGCGATGGGCAAAATTGCCGGCGGCGATCTGCCGAAATGCCTGGCTGAGCCGCTGTGCGGCCGCCTCTTCCATCGATGCCTTCGGCAGTCCGCAGAACAGGGTCCACTCGACGCCGGGCACATGGCTGTGACAGAATATCCATTCTGCTCCGGCGGCGTCCGCCACTGCCAGGTCACCCTCGTCGTTGGCGATGATTGCCGGCAGGTCAAGCTGCGCCCAGTGCCCGCCGAGTTCGGCGAGCGGATGGAGAAAAACCTGCCCCCTGTTCTGATCGATTTCGGCCCGCAGTCTGTCGTGCAGCACCAGCGTCCCCTGTTGGTTGACAATGAACTGGACCTGGTCGGAAAAAGCTTTCGAAGAGGCAAAATCCCGATATAAATAGCGAATCGGCAAATCGATACTCCACAGGCCGACAAAATCGTCGCCACGCCAGACCGGAATGGAGACGGAGAGAATCAGCCCTTCGCCGGCATAATCGATGGTCGGCGGCGTCCACCTGATCTGCCGCTCCGGATTGCTTGCCGGGCACACGGAACGAAAGGTGTGGTAGGTCGACCAGTCGAAGTCGCTGGTTATGGCGGTGCGCTGATCGATATAGGGGTATTGCAGGGAGGTGTTGCCGGCATCCTGGTAATAGATCCAGCCCACAGCGCCCAGGCGGTCATGGATATGTTTGAGGTGACGGCCGATATGCCGATGGCTGTACATCCGGTGGCGCGCCGTGGGGTCGGTGCGCAGCTGCCGGCCCCAGGAAAAGCTCACGGCGTCGGCCGGGGCGGCACCGTTTCTGAAAGCGGCAAGCAGGGGCAGGCTTTGAAAGAAGCCATCCTCATCGACATCAAACCCCTCCGCCTGCAGCCATTCGTCGATTGCGCCATTCGGATCCGCATCCGGACCAAGCAGAAAGAGCGTCGTTCGCTGCAATTCCTCCAGGGCATTGTAGAGTCGATCGATCTGTTGGGCAAGAACCGCCCGATATCGATCCAGATGCCACCTGATGGCTTCGATTTCATTCATATGACGTAATCCTTGGGAGTACGACAAGTGTCCGGGCTTGCCTGCCGCACCTTGCCTGCCAAGACACAGGAACGTATCGTTATACCTATGGAAATCCGCCCCCGGTCGAAGAAAAAGAAGAGCAGCCGCTCACCTTATGCCGTATTGTAGCACACTCTTGGCGCGCAAAGAAATGGCAAAAACGCTCTTTTTTTCGGTAAGGCTTCGTTGTTCCCCGGAGAGACAACCGATCTGCCGATTTCCACCGCAGTTGCGAATGCCGGCAAATGATGGTATCTGTTGCCGAGATGCCAACCCATTCCTTTCCACCGGCCCAGCTCCGCTCATGAAATCGTCCGCCCTCGACTTCTTTCACCCCCTCATCCGCCTGATCAATGAGGATGAGCCGGAGGAATTGGCCTACCCCCACCATGGATCGCTGGCCCGCGAAATCCGCCTGGCGGTCGAGCAGAAGCTCAAAAACGGCGAGCTGAAGGCCATCGTCGCCACCAACTCGCTGGAGCTGGGCATCGATATCGGCGATCTCGACCGGG
>CAYTVF010000096.1:0-15286 GCA_964441345.1 uncultured Desulfopila sp.
TCAATATTTATTTTGCTCTTTTTTCCGTCCCAACCTTTCGACAATCAGCTCGCCAGCCTCCCGGCCGGCAGCTCATCGCCTCATCGTCAAGACCGCGGCAAACTACTTGAGCAGGGAGGTAATGTCAACAGGAAATGTAATCTTTTAAAAAAAAGTATTGGGTGGGCTGAAATTCGGTTATCATGTCGGAAAGAGAGTTGCCGGTACAGGATAATTTATTGAATTTATATGGAACTGTAAGAAACTCTGTGCTAATCAATGATCAAATAAGCGAGTTGCAATGCTCCAGTTATCTTAATGTATATATGACGATGGATGAAAAGAAAACACTGCTCAGGACACTGCCGAAAGTCGATGATTGTATTGGGTTGCTGAAAAACGACCCCGAAAGCATCGCTCCGTTAAGGATAATCAAGAGTGCGGTACAACAATCGATAGAGGAGGAGAGGGAGAAAATACTGCAAGGAAAGCCTGCGGTAATCAGATCCGAGGCTGAGTGGCTTGATATTTTCAAGAGGAAAATTGCCAAGAAACTCACGCCTCATTTCAGGAGAGTGATAAATGGAACAGGTGTTGTTATCCACACCAATCTTGGTCGGTCGATTCTTTCCCGGGAAACCACCGAAAAACTGGTGCAGGCAGGCGGGTATTATTCAAATCTTGAGTTCGATCTTGAAACCGGCAAGCGAGGAAGTCGTTACAGCCTGGTTGAAGATCTCCTCTGCGAACTTACCGGCGCCGAAGCAGCGCTGGTTGTAAATAATAATGCGGCTGCTGTTCTGATTGCCCTGGACACCTTGGCTAAAGACCGGGAAGTGATTGTGTCTCGCGGCCAACTGGTTGAAATTGGCGGTTCTTTCCGGATCCCGGACGTAATGGCGAAAAGCGGGGCAAAACTTGTTGAGGTCGGCGCCACCAACAGAACGCATCTCTTTGATTATGAACGGGCCATTTCCCCCGATACGGCGATGTTGCTTCGGGTTCATACTTCAAACTTTCGCATAATCGGATTCACTTCTGAAGTCTCTCCCGAGGATATGGTGGCCCTGGCCCGGGAGAACAATCTTCTAACCATGGAAGATCTAGGCAGCGGCAGCTTGATTGATTTTTCTGAGTTCGGATTTCCGAAAGAGCCGACGGTTTATGAAATAGTCCGGGCCGGAGTAGATGTGGTCACCTTCAGCGGCGATAAGCTTCTCGGCGGACCGCAGGCGGGGATTATTATCGGCAGGAAAGATGTCATTGCCCGGATCAAAAAGAATCCCCTGAACAGAGCCCTGCGGATCGACAAGTTTACTCTTGCCGCCCTTGAAGGCGTTCTTCGCGAATATTTCGATACCGAGGAAGCGTTAAAAAAAATCCCTACCCTGGCGATGCTCACCATTGCCAACGCCGACCTGAAAAAACGCGCCCAGCGCATAGCAGGGCAATTGAAGAAAAGAATTGCCAAATCCTGCGGGGTGAAAATTGTCGAGACTGTATCGCGGGTTGGCGGCGGCGCTTTACCGGAGTTCAACATCGCCAGCTGGGCGATTGTCCTGGAACCGGTGGCGATGAAGCTCAGCACCTTTGAACAACGGTTGCGCAAACTTACCATTCCCATAGTCGGTCGGATAGAAAACGAACGATTTCTTCTTGACGTTCGTACCATTCAGGATCGGGAAATTGGCGAACTGGCAGGGTTGTTAAACGATCTCTTCAGCCAGGGTGAAAGCGTTGCTTGAATGTTTTCCGGTATTATCCGATAATCGTGGACTAAAGATTGAGGATTTTTCGAAATTTTCTCAGAGTTACGCAGAGATATTAAGAAAACACCTGCCCACTGCCGAGCAGGTGGATTTTCTTCATGGTGCTGGACAGCTCACCGAATATTTTCCGGAAAGCCCCTTGCTGCCTGAGTTGACGGATCTTTTTCATGGGGTAAAGAGCGGGGGAAAAATGGTCGGCCTGCACTCCCAGTGTCTCATGCTGCCTTTTGTCATGCGGAGCGGCGAGATAATCGTAGCCCTTGTATCGGGGGCCGATCCGGTCTTTATTCGCAAGGTGAGTGAGGATTGGCTCGGCGAGGTGAAACTGGCCGTGGAGCGAGAGTTTCTTTTGCTGAAGGAAGCTCGCGTCGATATTCAGACCGGCCTGCTCAATATCTCGAATCTTTGCTATCTCCTGGACACGTACAGCACGACCAGGAGATTTCATCTGATCCTGGTCGAACTCCCGCCCAAAAGAGCATCCTTTCAATTTGTGCTCAGACACTCACAGAAGTGCGCGACTGCTCTCCTCGATTTCTTCCAAAGCGACACCGTGGTCCACTATCTCGGACAGTGTACCTTTGCCCTGGTATTGCAAAACAGTCCGGTGGAGGGGAGGGCTGAAGTGGAATCCGCTCTGGTGGCATATCTGAAGAGGGAGGGATGTCATAAAATACACATCGGTTCGAGTTTTTCCGATCTTCACGGGGAGGGCGATGAATCGGCCCCGAGTGGCCGGCGTCTTCTCGATGAAGCATGGACCGCTCTTCGCCATGCCGCGCAACGCGGCCCTTTCAGCTTTTGCGATTATGGTTTGCTTGCTTATCCGGAGTTTCACCCCCTGCGCCCTCCGGAAAAGAACCTTTTGAACCGCTTAAACAGACTTTGGCGTAATGCCGACTCTTTCTGCCTTATTCAATTTCACAGCAAAAGCGATCTCGATTCAGCCAAAACTGTAATGATGCCCCACCTTGATCGGGGGGTGGTTGTTGCCGATGGCGCCGATGTGTTCGTATATCTTGAAGGTATCGGGACCGGTGAAGCATTGGCATGGGTCAATGAACGGATACAAAAGATCGACGATGCCGCTTCGCGAAACCAGATGTCGGCCGGAATCAGTGGTTACCCGTACGCCGATTTCAAAAAGTCGGAGATGGTTTTCAACTGTCGCAAGGCCCTCATTCATGCCGCATTCTACGGCGAGCCGAGTGTTGCCGTCTTTGACTCGGTCAGCATGAATATCAGTGGCGATATCTATTTCGGTGACGGCGATTTGGCCAAGGCGGTGCTGGAATACCGCAGGGGCCTGAAATGTGACGAGCTGAATGTCAACCTCCACAACAGTCTGGGCGTCGCCCTGGCGATGATGGGGAGACGCGGCGCTGCAATGCACAGTTTTCAACATGCTCTCGACCTGGATAGGCTCAATTTCATGGCCTTATATAATCTTGGTCTGGCTGAACAGGTTCGAGGCAACAAGGAGGGAGCATTCGCCTATTTCGAAAGCGCCCTGGGTTGTTGCAGTGAGGACGAGGGGGGGCTTGCCGATGACTTGCGGCTGCAACTCGGAATCCTGGCGGGGGACCTGGGCAGATATTCGATGTCACTGGCATATCTGCTGCCGTGGTATGAACGGAATGAGAAGAACCAGCGGGCTGACCGAGTCCTCTTTCATCTGGGTTCTGCCTATCATGGCGTAGGAGAGAATCGCAAGGCGATGGCCGTGCTGCAAAAGGCGTTGCAATTCAACGAGTTTGACGACAGGGCCATGAATTTGCTGGGAATGGTGTACTTTGCGGAAAATGAGGGTGACGAGATTGCACTCTCCCTATGCAGAAAAAGTGTGGAACTGGAGCCGTCCAATATCGACTACCGGGTGCATCTGGCCGAGGTGCAGCTGCGTTGCCAAATGGTCCGGGAAGCCAGGGAAAATCTCTCCCGGTGCCTGCGCAACCGCAAGCATAAGGCACACGCCCAACTGCTGCTGGGGCGGATCCGCAGCCAGGAAGGAATAGTGTTATGAGCGATGTGAAGGAAGGAAGGGTTTTCAAAGAACCCAAGTACTGTCTCGACAATACGGTTGTCGGGGATTCCTGGCGGATGTTCAGGATAATGTCGGAGTTTGTCGATGGATTTGACGCGATGTCGGCAATTCACATCCCGGCCGTAACTATCTATGGCTCAGCCAGGACACCCAGGGACCACAAACACTACCTTCTTGCCGAAAAAATTGCCGGCGGCCTGGCCAATGTCGGTTATGCCGTGATTACCGGCGGCGGGCCGGGGATCATGGAAGCCGCCAACAAAGGAGCTGACGAGGCGGGCGGTTTGTCGATCGGCATGAACATCAATCTGCCCCATGAGCAGTCTCCGAACGATTTCACCAACTTCCCGCTGAATTTTAAGTATTTTTTTGTCAGGAAAGTAATGTTTATGAAATATTCGTCGGGGTTTGTCTGCATGCCGGGAGGGTTTGGCTCCCTCGACGAGTTGTTTGAAGCCATGACTCTTATCCAGACTGAAAGGATCAAGCCGTTTCCAATAGTTCTGGTTGGCAGTGAGTTTTGGACTGGACTTGTCGATTGGATTAAAGATAAACTGCTGAGTGAAGGCAATATCCATGCCGACGACCTTCTCTTGTTCAAGGTTCTTGACGATGCCGATGAAGTCGTGCAATACCTGCAGGAAATGATTGGTGGATGAACGGCAGAGAAGCAAGGTATCGATCCGGTAATCCGGTATTAACTTGAAATTCGGGGAGTAATATGGCTCAGATAGATGGTTTTTTTAAATTGATGAATGACGAAGGGGCCTCCGACTTACATATGGTGGCGGGGCAGCAGCCGCTTCTCCGGATCCGTGGCGATATGGAGCGGGTGAAGTTCAAGAAGATGGGAAACGACGAACTCCGCGCCATGCTCTACGAGATCTGCCCCGAGGAAAAAATCAAGCTGTTCGAAGAGACCGGAGATATCGATTTTGGTTATGAAATTCCAGGACTGGCTCGTTACCGGTGCAATTATTTTCAGCAGAAATATGGCATCGGTGCGGTTTTTCGCGAGATTCCCAGCGAGATTATGACCGTTGAACAGCTTGGTCTGCCGGCGGTCGTCGCTCGCCTCGCCCACCTGCCCAAAGGGCTTGTGCTGGTGACCGGGCCGACCGGTTCCGGTAAATCGACAACCCTTGCCGCGGTCGTCGATGAGTGCAATAAGAATCGCAAGGATCATATCCTGACCATTGAAGACCCTATCGAGTTTGTCCACAAGAGTCAGAAATGTATAATCAACCATCGCGAGGTCGGCACCCACACCAAGAGCTTTGCGGCGGCCCTGCGGGGGGCGCTGCGTGAAGACCCCGATATAATCATGGTCGGCGAGATGCGCGATCTCGAGACCATCGCCCTGGCCATGGAGGCTGCCATGACCGGTCATCTGGTGTTCGGCACTTTGCATACCATCAATGCCATGAAAACGGTGGATCGTATTATCGAAATTTTCCCGGCCACCCAGCAGGGGCAGGTTCGATCCACACTCGCCGATGCCTTGAAGGCGGTAGTCTCGCAAACCCTTTTCAAACGCGTCGATATCAAAGGGCGATGCGCCGCTCTGGAAATTCTCATTGCCACGCCGGCGGTGCGAAACCTCATCCGGGAAGGAAAAACCTTCCAGATTCTGTCCTCCATGCAGACCGGCAAGAAGTTCGGGATGCAGACCCTCGATGACGCTATCATGATCCTTCTGGAAAAGAAGATGATCGATCCGAACGATGCCTATTCGAACTGCGTGGAGAAGGCAAAATTTCTCAAGTACCTCAAAAAAGCACCATCGGATTTCACCGAAGTGTAAGGGGCGGATGGAAAAGTCTTACGCACCGTCATTCCGGCGAAAGCAGGAATCTATATCCAATTGAAAACACTGGATTCCAGCTTTCGCCGGAATGACGGAAAGTGCCATTATCGAGCTTTTTACGAGCGCATCATCAGTTGTTGTCCCGCAACTTCCTGCCGCCGGCAAGCAAAACCGGTTGAAAAGGCCGAAGCGGATTATTGTCCGGCCTGGAATGCCCCCATACTTGATATGCATCCCGTTCGGCGATGATGCTCAGCGTGCCCGAGCGAGAGGTGGTGACAAGAGGAATTGTTCTTGCTGCACATTCATCCGCCAAGTGCTTGTGAGGAAAATGACCTCCTCCTGTCCGTCCTGCCGAGACCACGATCAAGCGCGGCGAGACCGCGGTGAGCAGTTCGGGCGAATTAGAGGTGCTGGAACCATGGTGTGGCGCCAAAAGAAAATCGGCTGCCAGGTCGTAGTCGAGGCCGACCAGGGATATTTCTTCGCCCATGCCGATATCGCCGGGAAAGAGAGCGCACCGTTCCCCGTAACAACCTTTCAGCACAATACCGGAATTGGCATCCTGCCGGCTCTCGGACGGATTTTCCGGCATCTGTTTGCTGCCCAGGTTTTCAATACATTCCAGATACTCTCCGGCATTGCCAAGACGCTGACCCGCTTCCGGCACGACTACGGGAATTTTCTCCTTAGCCGCCAACAGCATGAGTTGGCGGTACGAATGGTCATGGCCGATGGTATCTCTTACCCAGATGGTTGACGGGGCGAAGTGTCTGACGATGAATTCCAGCCCGTTATAGTGGTCGGCATCGGGATGGGTGATGGCAATCGCATCGAGCTTGCGTATGCCTTTATGCCAGAGCAAAGGTGCGATGGTCCGCTCTCCGACGGTGGTCGAACCAAAGGCGGCGGGCCCGCCGCCATCTACGAGAATGGTGAGACCTGATGGGTATTCCAGCAGGGTGGCACTGCCTTGGCCGACGTCGATAAAAGACACCTGCAGGGAAGCTGGATTTTGGGGGTAGAGGGACCGGGGCGGCGAGACCATGACCAGGCAGCACCCTGCAAAAACCAGCAGCGCCGCGATGGACAACCTGTGTCGCTTTACTGCCAGCCAGGTGACGCCGAACAGCGCAATAAAATAGAGGATCAGCAACCATAAGGGCGGGGCGGGCAGCCAAAGTGACGATCCGGGCAAAATTGAAAAAAACCTTACGACCTGCAGCGCGCCATCCAGCCCAACCGAGCCGATGGCCAACAGCAGATCGCTTATGTCCGGCTGGAAAAAGAGAAAAGGAATGGCGAGAAATCCGGCCGGGAGGCTCCACAGGCAGATCAGCGGTTCGACCACAAGATTGGCTGCGACGCCGATCGTGGAAAAGCGATTGAAGAACCAGAGGGTGAGCGGGGCGGTGGCCAGAGTAGCAACGACGGAGACCAGGAGACCGGCAATTATCCAGTTGATGACTTTTTTGCGGGTGGAGGGGCGTGGCCGGGTAATGTCGGGGAAGGTCAGCTTGCGGATTGCCGGATAGAGAAAAAGTATGGCCATTACCGCGGAAAAAGAGAGTTGAAAGGAAGCGGTAAACAGCTGGAGCGGGTCCGTTGCGAGGATAAGCATCGCCGCAAATGCCACAAGGGTCGATGGAGATTTTTTGCGGTCGGTGCAGACGGCGACAATTACGATACAGCTCATTATTACCGAGCGCAGCACCGGAGTGTTCAGCCCTGCCAGGAGGCTATAAAAAACCAGGACCGGCAGAGTGAGAAAGACGGCAATTTTGCGCACCGGATAGCGCAGGAGAAGCCATTCCGAACGACTGAGGAGCCAGTAAAAAATCATATAAAGAAATGACCCGATGACCGTCATATGGAGCCCGGAAACGGACAGGATATGTATGGTTCCGCTGCCCTTGAAGGCCTCCATGGTTTCTTCATCCACCCGGGAGTAGTCGCCTATCAGGATGGCTCGGTAAACCCCTCTGTTTGCGGCGGGAACGGCGGTATCGATCCTCTTGCCGATCGTCGCTCTGATTCTCTCGGGGAGATAGCGGAAGATATGGGTACGCGTCGGCTTTTCTGCAAGTTTATGGAGATAGGCGGGCGAACGGACGAAACCGGTAATCCAGATATCCTTTAGGGCCAAATAGTTGGCATAATCGAAAACTCCCGGGGTCCTGCTGCTCTCGGGGCGTTTCAGGTCGGCGCGGATGGCGAGTTCGTCGCCGGGTGCTAGATCTTCCGGCCAAGGGCTCTGCAACCTGAGGAGAACCTTGCCGGTCGCCGGCTGCAGATCCGCACTGTCTGCCGATCGGAGATGTTTTATTGCAACTGTGGCCTGACTGGAAGTGCCGTCAAAGGTGGCCATCGACGAAAGGGTGCCAATGATAACCGCTTCTGTTTTGTTGTCGATCCTGTTGAAAATATGGTTCTTCCCTGCCGGCGGCTGAAGATGGATCTGGGCATGATACCAACCAATTCCAACCAGGAAGGGGAGAAGCAGACAGAGCACGGCTTGCTCCCTGCGGTAAAAGGTGAGAGCAGCAAGGAGAGCCAGAAAACAGAGAAAACCGATACCCGCCAGCCTGATGACGGAAGGTGCCGGATTAAAAAGCGGAGCGATTGCTATGCCGGAGATAAACGCCAGGGTCAGGCAAACCAGCAGGTGGTTGGCGATGAAGGGAGCCGGATGTCTCACAGCAGCTTGTCGATCAGCTCGATATGTCTGGCGATAATATCGCTCTGCCGGAGCACGCACTGGTGCGCCTTCTGCCCTGAGCCGATCCTTTGCCCGGGCGAATTCAGCAGGTTGAGCAGTGTTTCGGTCATTTCCTGCAGGTCGCCCACTCGCATGGCGCCGCCCTCTTCGATCAGGGAATCGGCAATCTCGCTGAAATCCGTCATATCCGGACCAAAGAGTACCGGGATGCCCATGGCCGCAGGTTCAATCGGATTGTGACCGCCTTTTTTTACCAGACTCCCGCCAACGAAGGCAATATCGGCAAGACCATAGAAATCTACGAGTTCTCCAATGGTATCGAGGATAAACATGTCGGCAGGACGGTACTCATCTGCCGACCGTAACAGAACGGTCAGGTTGTGCTCGGCGGCAATGGCCCGGATCTCCGTGGTTCGTTCCGGGTCTCTTGGCGCAATTATCAGATAGAGTTCGGGATGCAGCTTTCTTACCTCGATATAGCAATCGATGAGGAGGTGTTCTTCGCCGGGATGGGTTGATCCGGCTATAAAGATGAGCCGTTGCGGTGGCAGCAGCCGGGCCTTGGCCGGCGCTGGACGGCTGTCGGCCATGGCCGGCGTGGCAAACTTCAAATTGCCGAGGATCGGCAGTTTGCCCGGCGGCACACCGAGCTGCACCATATTGTCCCGGTCCCGTTCGGTCTGCATGGAAAGGCAGGATAAATTTTGAAACATCGCCCTGAAAAACGGCCGCATCCGCCGATATCCGTGCATCGATTTTTGTGAAACCCGGCCATTGACGAGCAGTGTCGGCACCCCCCGATTTTTCAGGCAGGCAAGGAGGTTGGGCCAGAAATCGGTTTCAACCAGAATAAAGAGGTCGGGCTGAATACACCTGATAAAATGATGCACTACCGGCAGCAAATCGATGGGGCCGTCGATAATATGGTCGGCGATTCCACGCAGCAGCTGGTCGGCAACCCGTCTCCCCGTGTGGGTCGTTACCGACACGATAATTGTGCAGCCGGGATACGCCCGGCGCAGCCCCTCGATTAAGGGGACGGCCGAGGTAACTTCCCCGACCGAGAGGGCATGCAGCCAAAACCTGCGATTATCCGCTCCCTTGGCGCGCACTTTTCGCGCCAGACCCAGGCCGAGTCGGGCCGGAATGCGGTTGCGGTATTTGCGTTTGCTGACGACAAAGAGAATGATGAATGGAAAAAAAACCAGTACAAAGACCAGTTGCAGAATATTATACAGTACGAACATAGGTGAGGCCCCCAAGGTTGTTTGGCTCTCTACCATAATGGGATTTTTGCAGTAAATGCAAGGATTCAAAGGGGAATAACAACAACTTTTTTGTCATGGACTTCGGAGAAAAATGAATATAATTCTAGCTGAAGCGGCGGAAGTCGCTTCCGGCAAGCTGACCCTGACCGATAATCGGGCCGAGCATATCGTCAAGGTGCTGCGCTCCGAAATGGGGGACCGGGTGCGGGTCGGCCTGGTCAACGGAGGGCGCGGTTTCGGCACGATCGGCGGGCTGCGGAAAAAATTCCCCTTCGTCGTTGAACTGCACCTCGAGCTGAGCGAGACTATCGGGGAGCTGCCGCCGATCGACCTGATCCTCGCCCTGCCGCGGCCGATTATGCTGAAGCGCATCCTCAGCCAGGTCACCGCCCTCGGGGTCGGGACGATTCATCTCATCAACGCCAACCGGGTGGAAAAGAGCTTCTGGGAAGCGGGACTTCTTCAACCCGAGGAGTATCGAATCCATCTGCTGCACGGTTTGGAACAGGCTGTGGACACCCGCCTGCCGGAAATACAGCTGCACCAGAAGTTCAAACCCTTCATCGAAGATTATTTCCCGCCGCTTGCCCGCGGCTATAGCTCTTTACTCCTGGCCGATCCTGGCGGGGAACACCGGTTGGCCGAGGTTGTGAGCGACAGCCGAGGCCGGATCGCCCTGGCGGTCGGACCGGAGGGAGGGTGGGTCGATTATGAAGTGAAAAAATTCCGGGAGCAGGGTTTTTCGTGCTGTTCCATCGGCGACAGGATTCTCAAGGTGGATACCGCCGTCATCGCCCTGCATGCCATGATTTCCGCGTTGCGGGAGGTAAGCAGGAGGTGAATTGTCTTACCGATATGCAGCAATCCCGGTAACTTCCTTGCCGATGATCAGGGTGTGCATGTCGTGGGTGCCCTCGTAGGTGTACACCGATTCGAGGTTGTTCATATGGCGCATGATCGGGTATTCGCCCATGATGCCGTTGGCGCCCAGCATGGTTCGGGCGGTTCGGGCAATTTCCATGGCGATGTTGACGTTGTTCATCTTGGCCATGGAAACCTGAGCGGGGGTGTAGGTGCCTTTATCCTTCAACCTGCCGAGCTGCAGGGCGAGGAGTTGGCCCTTGGTCAATTCCGTCACCATCTCCGCCAGTTTCTTTTGCTGGAGCTGGAAGGCGGCAATCGGTTTATCGAACTGGATCCTTTGCAACGCATAGGCCAGCGCGGTCTGGTAACAGTTGTCCGCCGCTCCGAGGGCTCCCCAGGCAATCCCGTATCTGGCCTGGGTCAGGCAGCTGAGCGGCGCTTTAAGGCCTTTGGCCTCGGGCAGCATGCTGGTTTTTTCGTCGACTATGACATTGTCAAGGATCAACTCGGAGGTTACCGAGGCCCGCAGGCTCCACTTGCCCTTCATTCGCACCGTGGTAAAACCGGGATGGTTTTTCTCCACCAGAAATCCGCGGACGCCTTCATCGGTTGCCGCCCAGACTATGGCGACATCGGCAATGCTGCCATTGGTGATCCACATCTTGGTGCCGTTGATGGTCCAGGTGCCATCGTTATTGCGCGTGGCGCGGGTCCGCATGCCGGAGGGGTTGGAGCCGAAATCGGGCTCGGTCAGACCAAAACAGCCGATCGCTTCGCCCGCGGCCATCTTCGGCAGCCAGTGGCTTTTCTGCTCATCACTGCCGTAGGTAAAGATCGGGTACATGACCAGGGAGCCCTGCACCGAGGCAAAACTGCGGATGGCCGAATCGCCCCGTTCCAGTTCGTACATGAGAATGCCGTAGGCAACGTTCGACAGTCCGGCGCAGTTGTATTGCTCCGGCAGGGTCGGGCCGAGAAAGCCGAGGCTGCCCATGGCCTTCACCAGATGAGCGGGAAATTTTTCTTCCTGGGCATAGTTGTCGATGATCGGGATCACTTCCCGGTTGACGAACTCCCGTGCGGTTTCACGGACAAGCTTTTCCTCGTCGGTGAGAAGCCCGCGCAGGTCCATATAGTCGGTCATTTCTGTGGTCATGCTCATTGTTTTTCCTTGTGATGTAAAGAGGGGAGAGGAGTATCATGAAGGCGACTTACTGTTGTTTCAGAATCTTCCGCAAAACGTCCAGAACCAGTTGGACCTCTTCGCCGGTAATTATCAGGTGGGGACGGAATCTGATGCTTCTGTCGCCGCAGCCGACGACGAGGAGTTTTTCGGCGAGCAGCTTAATCCTGAAAGCGTTCCGCGTTTCGCCGTCCGGCAGGTCGAAGGCGCACATCAAGCCCCGGCCTCTGGCATTGCTCATGATATCGGGGTATTCCTTGGCCAGATTCTCCAATCCCTGTAGCAGTTCCTGACCACGCTGGCAAGCATTATCGACAAGATTTTCCCAGTGAATGATTTTTAGAATGGCCGAACAGCGAACCATATCGACCAGATTGCCGCCAAAGGTCGAATTGATTCTGCTCGGCTCGGCAAAAACGTTGTCGGCCACTTCGTCGAGTCTCCTGGACGCCAGGGTCCCGCACACCTGGGTTTTCTTGCCGAAGCTGATGAGGTCGGGCTGGACATCGAAATGTTCATGGGCCCAGAACTTGCCGGTAAGGCCGATGCCGGTCTGCACCTCATCCATGATAAAGAGGAGCTCGTGCTCATCGCAGATCGCCCGCAGCGCCTTGAAGAACTCCGGGCGGAAATGGTTGTCGCCGCCCTCTCCCTGAATCGGCTCGATGATCAGGCCGGCAATGTCGTCGCCATCCTCTTTGATATGTTCCCTGATCGAGGCCAGGGCCTGGGCTTCGAGGGCGGCCGCGGCGGCAAGGCTTTCCTCGGTTACGGGAAAAGTGAGCTTGGGGTTGACGATGCGCGGCCAGGAAAATTTCGGGAAATATTTGGTCTTGCGGGGATCGGCAGTATTGGTGAGGGATAAGGTGTAGCCGGACCGGCCGTGGAAAGCCTGGCGGAAATGGATGATCTTGCTGCCCAGCTCGTTTTTTGCCCCGCGGTCGAAGTTTTTCTTCACCTTCCAGTCAAAGGCCGCCTTGAGGGCATTTTCGTTCGCCAGCGCGCCACCTTCGATAAAGAACGCGTGGGGTAAATAGGCGGGCATGGCATAGTGCGCAAAAGTTACCAGGAACTCGGCCATCGGTTCGGAGTAGGCATCGGAGTTGGCCGGTTTCTGGATGGCAACCTTGCCGAGTTGCTGCTGTATTGCCAGAATCCCGTCGTGATTGAACCCTACCGCCATCGAGGCGAACATCGAAAAACAGTCGAGATACCGGTCGCCGTTGCGCTGGTCGACCAGCCAGCTGCCTTTCGACTTTTCCAAATCTACGATAATATCCATCCCATCGGCCAGCAGATACCTGGCGATGGTTGATTTTACATCCTGCGCTGCAACCATGGCGTCCTCCAATGGCTATTCAATTTCAAAACGGATGCCCTGGGCAAGCGGCAGACCTTTCCCGTAGTTGACGGTTACCGTCTGCCTGCGCATATAGGCTTTCCAGGCGTCCGAGCCGGATTCGCGGCCGCCCCCCGTATCTTTTTCGCCGCCGAAGGCGCCGCCGATCTCCGCGCCGGAGGTGCCGATATTGACATTGGCGATCCCGCAATCGGAGCCCCTCGCCGACAGAAAGGTCTCGACCTGGTTGTGGTTGGTGCTGAAGATGGCGGAGGACAGCCCCTGGTCGACCTCATTATTGAGGGCGATGGCGTTTTCGACATTTCCCGAATATTTTATCAGGTACAGGATGGGGGCAAAGGTCTCTTCCCTCACCACCGGGAAATGATGTTCCACCTCGGCCAGGGCGGGTTCGACATAACACTGGGAGGAATATTCCTCGCCTTTCAAGGTATTCCCGCCGAAAAGAATCGTGCCTCCCTGGCGGCCGATGATTTTTATCGCCTTCTGATACGCCTTTACTGCCTCCCGGTCGATGAGCGGTCCCATATGGTTGGCGTCAAGCAGGGGATTGCCGATTTTCAGGCTGGCGTAGGCGCGGAGCAGGTGTTCTTTCACCTCTTCATAGCGGGACTCGTGGATAAAGAGCCGCCGCGTGGTCGTGCAGCGTTGTCCGGCTGTTCCCACCGCCCCGAAAACGACGGCCGGCACGGCCAGCTTCAAGTCGGCAAACTCGGTGATGATAATACTGTTATTGCCGCCGAGTTCGAGAATGGTCCGTCCCAATCGCTCGGCTACCCGGGCGGCGGCAATTCGCCCGGCGGCGACCGAACCGGTGAAAGAGACCAGGTTGATGCGCCGGTCGCTGAGGATTTTGTCTCCGACCGTGTTCCTGTCGCCGATAAGCAGCGAGAAAATCCCCTCCGGCAGGCTGTTGTGGGTAAGCACCCTGGCGATAATCTTCTGCATGGCAATCGCCGAAACCGGGGCCTTCGACGACGGTTTCCAGATTGAGACATCGCCGCAGATCGCGGCAATCATCGCATTCCAGCCCCAGACCGCCACCGGGAAATTAAAAGCGGTGATGATCGCCACGATCCCAAGCGGGTGGTATTGCTCGAAGAGCCGGTGGTCGGGCCGTTCCGAAACGGTGGTCATGCCGTAGAGCATGCGGGACTGGCCGACACAGTAGTCGCAGATATCGATCACCTCCTGCACTTCGCCGAGACCTTCCTGCAGCGGTTTGCCGGTTTCATATGCGATCAGCGTGCCGAGGGGCAGTTTGAAGTCCCGCAGACGGAGGCCGATCTGCCGGACGATTTCCCCCCGTTTGGGCGCGGGCATCGCCCGCCAGATCGGAAAGGCCTGCCGGGCCTGATCGATGAGGTGGTCGTAATTTTTGCCGGAAGCCTTGTCGATGCTGGCAAAGTTGTCACCGTCGACCGGGGAGGTGACGGCAATTTTTTTATTGCCTTTATTGCCGAGCCAGACTGTCCCGGTTGAGGTGCCGGGCATGTTTTTTTCCAGGTAGAGCGCGTCGAGAAAGTTCATTTTACCTCCGGAGAATTCGAAATTAAGATGATATCATCTTAATTTATCTCACTTTCGAATCATGGAGTCAAGCTCGGGGCGAACCGGGTGACAGGGCGATGCCGTGCTCAGGGCGCCCGGCGGAATACCGGCAACTGGCCCTCCTCACTCTTTGTCGGGCGGGGGTATTTCAGATAGGGGATGATGATATCGTTCTTGCCCCCGCCTGTTCCATCGTAGGTGATTGAAACGACAGGTATTCCGGTGTTTTTCTCGATCGTAGCATTCATCGCCTCGGTGATGAGGGAGGCGCAGCAGAGGGCCGGACTTGCCTGGACAAAAAGCGACACATCGGGGTAGTGTTTTTTGAGGTAGTGAATCTTCAGGATATTATCCATCGACTCCCCGGTGTTTTCGACCGAAATATTGTACCGGGCCAGGATCTCTGCCGGATTGTCGTCGTAGGTTTGCGGCGGGGTGTCGAGAATCCGGTTGAAGATTTTTGCATAGCTTTTCTCCATGACGCTCATCGTGGTCATGATGGCCCTGCCGGTCAGGACATCGAAGTACTTGCCCTCATTGAACCATTTCCGGAAATAACTTCCGGCGATCATCTTCGCATATTCACTGTAGGGGGTGGTGACGACCTCACCGCCATTGGCCTCGATAAACCGGATCAAATCCTGATTCATCACCTCGTTGTCGCGGGAGTAGAGATCGCCGAAAATGGCCACTTGAGGGAGAGGCGAGCCGCTGGTTTCAATCCATTCGAATTGGGAAATGA
>CAYTVF010000097.1:0-14941 GCA_964441345.1 uncultured Desulfopila sp.
ATGTCCATCCAGATGAACTGCGGTGACCATTGCTCAAAAACCTCCACCGCCTCCGCGCCGTTTTCCGCCGCGCTGACGCCAAGCCCCACCTGTTCGAGAAGCCGGACCAGCAGAATACGGCTTGCCTCATTATCCTCGGCCACCAGAATGCGGGGAACCGGTTGTCCGGCTGCCAGGCCGACCACTCTTTGCTGCCGTGCTTTTTCCCGGAGATCCGATTCCTCACCCTCCTGAACGTAGATCTCGAAACGGAAGGTGCTGCCGTTCCCCTCCCGGCTGGTGACGGTGATGTCTCCTCCCATCATCCGGGCATAATCCCGGCTTATGGCCATTCCCAGGCCCGTGCCGCCCAGGTTCCTCCTCCCCACCGCTGTTTGCTCGAAAACCTGGAAGACCTTGTCCTGTTCCTCTGCCGCGATCCCTGGACCGGTATCCTCGACCTCCACGATCAGGCGCATTTGTTCAGGCGATTCCCCTCTTGCCGCCACCCGGAGGACAATGCCGCCCTTATCGGTGAATTTCACCGCATTCCCCAGCAGATTGATCAGCACCTGGCGAAATTTATTCTCGTCCGTCACCACGTAACGGGGCAGGTCGTGGATGGCGCCCAGGTCAAAGGAGAGGCCTTTGCCATCGGCCCTGACCTTGAACATGGCGTGAAGGTCTTGCAACATGGCATGAAGGTCGAAGGTGCGGGGATCCAGGGTGATCCGCCCGGCCTCGATCTTGGATATCTCCAGCACATCGTTGATCAATTCCAGCAGATGTTCGCCGCTGCGGTTGATCGTATACAGATACTCGCGCTGTCCGGGTTCCAGGGAAGCGGCCCGCTGCATCAGTTGTGAATAGCCAAGAATAGCGTTAAGCGGCGTGCGCAGTTCGTGGCTCATGTTGGCCAGGAACTCACTTTTGGCCTGATTGGCCGTATCCGCCGCCTCTTTCGCCGCCACCAGTTCCAGGGTCCGTTCCCGTACCAGTTCTTCGAGATTATCACGGTGTTTTCTGATCTCCTCTTCGACGCGGGTGCGCTCGTCAATCTCCGATTCGAGGCTTTGCAGCAGACGCTGGAGCTTGGTCGCCATGTCATCGAAGGCTCGGCCGAGCCAGCCAAGCTCGTCCATAGCAGCCATTCCGGTGCGCGCAGTCAGGTCACCGGCGGCGAAACGATTCGTCGCCACTACGATCCGGCCAATACGACGGGTCAACACCCAATGAAAAGCCAGCCACACCAGGAAGGCCAACCCTATCGAAAAAAGAGCGTAGATCAAGATTTGATGACGGACATTTTTATGCGCGGCAGCCTTGAGTGAGGTCAGGCTGTATTTGGCGAAAAGAATACCGACGCGTGAGGGCCGCAATTCGCCGGGAAGGAGGCCCAGGACAACCGGAAATAGCGTCGTCACCGCTTGCCGGTCCTTTGCCAGACTGACCTTGCCGGTCATCCTGGCTCTGATGCCGGCGGCTTGAGTGGTGATATCCGCAGGAGCCACGGCAGAGAGCTCGCCCAGCACCGCATCGAGGGAACGGCCAACCGTCTCGAGACGCGTGGCAGCGAGAATCCGGTTCTGTTCATCGGCAAACAAGACCTCAATGTTCGTATCCAATCCCAAAGTGCTGATCTCATTGCGCGGCCCATCCATTCCGTAGCGCAGCCCCCGCTCCAGCCTGCCCTGGAGCCGACTCATCTGCCCCAGGGCAATTTGGAGGGTATTCTCTTCGACCTCGCGCTCCATCATGTATGCTGTCTGCTCCAGGGCATAGAAACCGGCGGCAAAGGTGGTCACCAGCAGGAGGAGAGCGATAGTCAGGGTCAGGGGGATCCTCATTGCTGCAGCACCTGCAGGTGGTCTTCTTTGAACAAAGACTTGATATCCGGCTCTTTGAAGAGCAGTTTTCGCGTCAGCATGGTCCCGGCCAGTCGTTCGGCGGTTGCCGTCAAAGACGGGTGCGGGCCACCGAGCATACTGAGATTCTCGGCCCGATCGGGTAATCGCAACCCGTTATACGATTCAAGGATCTCGGCAGGGCTGATCTTCATCCGGCCGGTCATGCGCGCTGCGGCGTCCTGGGGATTCTTGCCCAGATAGTCCAGAGCACGGAACCAGCCATCAAGGAGTTTCCGCACTTCCTGTGAATGCTTTTCCAGGTAGTCGTGACGAACGACCAGGACATCCACGATCTCGCCCGGGATCTGCCTGCTGTCAAAGAGTATCCGGGCGCCTGCTGTGACCAGCCTGGTTTTCACCGGTTCAAAGGTCACCACGGCATCCACCTTTTCCTGAAGGTACGCCGCCTCATGCTCGGAAATCTCCAGAGGAATGACGGTCAACTCGCCCATGGCAATCCCTGCCATCTCAGTGGCCCGGCTGAGTACATACGCACCGAGGGCCGTATTCTCGATGCCCACCCGTTTTCCTCTGATGGCATCGATGGTTGTCAATTCCGGCCTACCTAGAATGACGTCCCCGCCATGAGAGATATCCATGACGAGCACCAGCCCGATATCCGTGCCGCTGTCGGCCAGCAGCAGGGCCTCATCCAGGGTCAGTACCGCCCCTTCGAAGGCCCCGTTGCGGAAGTTGCGGATCACTTCCGAGGCGGAGTTCAGTTCAACCAGCTGGACAGCGGTCTTCTCAAAATAGCCCAGCGACCGCCCGAGGAAGAGCGGTTCATAACCCGGCCAGACGCAGGTGCCGATGCGCAACGGCTTTGCCTCCTCTCCCGTGCAACCGAGGAGGAGAAACGCCAGGCTGAGGAAAAAGAATGTTCGATAAAAGATTCGTCTCATGTTGGTCTCCTTTGTAAAGAGTTATGGGTGCTTTACTGTAACCCTGACAACCGTATCCTCTTGCAACGCATGGGAAAACTCCTCCGACCTCAGCTCGGGCAGACAACCGGCGGCATCGACACTTCCGGCCTCAATCGGTTGCACCATCCTGGCGATGAGGGCAGCGATGGCCTCGGTATTACACCTCCTCCAATTCTGTATTGTCACCCTCCAGCAGGGTGAGCAGGCGGTCGTATTCCAGGTTTTCGGCAAGTTTTTGCAACACCGGGCCGATGACTCCATCCTGCCGCCCGATTGCTTCCACTACTGCCAGAGTGCGGGCCGTATCCAGTTCAAGCACGGCCAGGAGCAAGGCCGCACGCAGATCAGCCGGCAGGGAGGCCAGATCTTGGGCGCTGAGTGCGGTTTCCGGGGCGACGGCCCCCTCCTGTCCCTCCTGTTCATACAGATAGGTCAACCCGAGATGTTGGGCCATACTCTGGAAGATCTCCGACTCCCGGTAGGGCTTGAACACCAAATCGTCGCAGCCCGCAGCCAAGAGCGACTCGCGCTCCTCCACCAGAGCACTGGCGGTGAGCGCCACGATCTTGACCGCGTCGCCTCCGGGGGCGGCCTTGATCCGCCGGGTCGCCTCCAGCCCGTCCATCACCGGCATGCGGATGTCCATCCAGATGAACTGCGGCCTCCATACTTGAGCGGCCTCTACCGCCTCCGCGCCGTTTTCCGCACTTCGGACCTCGAAGCCTACCTGTTCGAGCAGCCGGACCAGCAGGATACGGCTTGCCTCATTATCCTCGACCACCAGAATCCGTGGAACCGGTTGCCCGGCTACGGCTACTAGGCCGATCACCCTTTGCTGCCGTGTTTTTTCCCGGAGGTCCGATTCCTTGCCCTCCTGAACGCAGATCTCGAAGCGGAAGGTGCTGCCTTCCTCCACCCGGCTGGTGACGGTGACGTCTCCTCCCATCATTCGAGCATAATCCCGGCTGATGGCCATTCCCAGACCCGTGCCGCCCAGGTTTCTCCTCCCCACCGCTGTTTGCTCGAAAACCTGGAAGACCTTGTCCAGTTCCTCTTCGGCTATGCCTGGGCCGGTGTCCTCGACCTCCACCACCAGCCGCATTTTTTCAGGCGATGCATCTCTTGCCGCCACCCGGAGAACAATGCCGCCCGTATCGGTGAATTTCACCGCATTCCCCAGTAGATTGATCAGCACCTGGCGGAATTTATTCTCGTCCGTCACCACGTAGCGGGGCAGATCGTGGAGGTCGCTCAGGTCAAAAGAGAGGCCTTTGCCATCGGTCCTGACCTTGAACATGGCGTGAAGGTCTTGCAACATGGCATGAAGGTCGAAGGTGCGGGGATCCAGGGTGATCCGCCCGGCCTCGATCTTGGATATCTCCAGCACATCGTTGATCAATTCCAGCAGATGTTCGCCGCTGCGGTTGATCGTATACAGATACTCGCGCTGTCCGGGTTCCAGGGAAGCGGCCCGCTGCATCAGTTGTGAATAGCCAAGAATAGCGTTAAGCGGCGTGCGCAGTTCGTGGCTCATGTTGGCCAGGAACTCACTTTTGGCCTGATTGGCCGTATCCGCCGCCTCTTTCGCCGCCACCAGTTCCAGGGTCCGTTCCCGTACCAGTTCTTCGAGATGATCGCGGTGTTTTCTGATTTCCTCTTCGGCCCTTTCCCGTTCGGTGATGTCGAGGAGAGAGACCAGGACCTTGTCCAGGGAGTGCTCGTGACCGGGAGCCACGACAAACTGGCGAATGAGGATGATTTCCCTTCCCTTCAGGGTGCGCGCCAGAACCTCCGCCTCATGGCGCAGGCCCCCTGCCGCCAAGGTGACGAGCAGCTCCAGAAAGGCGTGCAGGGCGCTTTCCGTAAAGATCTGGGGCAATCCCCCCAGGAGAAAGTCTTTGCTCTCGGTCTGGAGGAGTTCAAGGGTGGCCTGGTTTACGTCGAGGATGCGGACAAGACCCGCGCATGCCGCGACCTCCTCGGGATGCTGCCGGAAATAGGATCGGAAGTCTTCGATCCCGGCTACCCGCAAGCGGTCCAGATGATCCTTCACCAGCGAATAATCCTCATCCCAGAGAGAGAGGGAGGAATTCTCGAACATCCCCCGGTAGTGCTCTTCACTGTTCCGTAGGGCCTCTTCGGCGCGGGTGCGCTCGTCAATCTCGGATTCGAGGCTCTGCAGCAGATCCTGGAGCTTAGTCACCATGTCCTTAAACCACCCAAAAACCATGATCATGGCAATGAAGAACGCTATTACTCTTAGCAGATGCCAGAACCACCAGCTGGCATTCCACAACTGTGAGAACTGAAACAACAGACCTGAAGAAGCGAAGAGCAGACAGAGATTGGCGAACAAAAAATCGTCGGCGCCGCCGTTTGAACGATAGCGGGCGATAAACTGCACAGCCGCAGCCAGAAAAAAAATTCCTCCCAATATGTTAGCCCCCTTTACCGGGAAGGAAAATTCACCCTGAACGAGCGGAGGAGGGAGAATGTCGGGACTGGCAACTATGCATCCGCCAATGACGGCAGCTCCCACGACCACCAGCAAAAAGAAACCGATAGACCTGCACGCGATATTTTTCTTTTCACCGAGACAGACGAAGGCAAAGAAAAAGCCGCCGAACAGGGTCGCTCCGGTGCGCGTCCAGACGAAGGATGCACCGGGAGAGACAGCTGCATGGAATCCATCCAGAATTCCCATGGCGATCAGGCCGTAGGCTATCCAGAAGTAATGGCTGGAGCCTTCCTTGTGTTTCTCTGACAGCAGGATGAGCATGGCGAAGGAGAGGGCCATAAACGACCCCAAGGCCTCAATGGCAGAATGGAGCGGGAGATTGGAAAAAACCAGGTTGGTCATATACTGATGGCTGATTAAAGTGCCGGCAACCGGAACCAGTATCCCCAGAAGAAAAATATTTATCAACGCGGGCAGATGGCCGGATTCGTTCATTTTCTCCTCCCACAGGATAGAACCGCCAGGCTGAGAAAAAGGAATATCCGATACCAGTTTCGTCTCATGTTCGTCTCCTTTGTAAAGAGTTACGAGTGCTTCACGATACCCTGACGACCGTATCCTCTGGCCACCACCGTTCCCGTTTGATGGCCGCCGCCATCATGACCCTACCCTCCGGTAACGGGCCGGGAACGCACGGGAAAACTTCTACGGTCTCAACCCGAAACCGGCCCGCAGGACGTTGGCCCCGAGGCCCCCGTTACCGACGCCTCCGGTTCAGACGGATTGCAGATGGTATCGATTTCGAGTGCTGCCACCTGATTGCGGCCATTGGCTTTAGCTTCGTAGAGCCGGGCATCGGCGGACTTGACCAGAATCATGGAGGTCTCCGAAGCAGAAGGAACGGTCGTGGCCACGCCCAGACTCATGGTAACGTGATCGGATATCGACGAGTGCTCGTGGGGTATATTGAGTTGATCCACGGCGTTGCGAAGTTTTTCAGCCACGTTAAGGGCTCCTTCCAGCTCCGTATCGGGCAACAGACCGACAAACTCCTCGCCGCCGTAACGCGCCGCCAGATCACCGCCTCGAGGCAGACACCCCTTGATAGCGCGCGCCACCCGCCGCAGGCAATCATCTCCGGCGGTATGCCCATAGTGGTCGTTAAAAGGCTTGAAAAAATCGATATCCATCATCACCAGCGACAGGGACAGCGTAAACCGCAGACACCGTCGCCACTCCTTATCCAGGGCCTCATCGAACCTACGCCTGTTAGCGATCTCCGTAAGGCCGTCAAGAGAGGCGAGGCTTTCCAGCAGATCATACTTGCGCTTGAGGTCCAGATGGGTTCGCACCCGGGCCTTAACAATAGGAGCTTGAAACGGCTTGGTGATGTAGTCGACCGCGCCCAGGCTGAGGCCTTGCAGCTCATCCTCGAGTTGACACCGGGCCGTGATAAAAATCACCGGGATATTCCGGGTGCGATTGTCAGCTTTGAGCGCCCTGCAGACGGTGTAGCCATCCATCCCGGGCATCATGACATCTAAGAGGATAAGATCCGGTGTTTGTTCGACCGCAAGCTTCAATCCCCGTTCCCCGTTTGTGGCAAAAAGGGTTGCATATTCCGTACGGAGGGCCTCGGCCAGTATCTTGATGTTGGTCGGCTCATCGTCGATGATGAGTACCTTATGTCTCGATTCCATGGCTCTCTCCTCCCTGAGCGGGTATCAGCAATCCCTGTTGGCTTGTCATCCTGATGAGGAGCATCCGGGCACGATCGTAGTCAAGATCGTCCATGCTGCCCTCAAGCTCCTCCAGTTCCGGCCGAAACGATGTGCCACACTGTATTTTGAGCTCGGGCAGACAATCCGCAGCATCGACACTTCCGGCCTCAATCAGTTGCACCATCCGGGCGATGAGGGCAGCGATGGCCTCGGTATTCAGCGGGCCATCCTCCTTTTCCGATGAAGAGCGGGCCTGCTCCGCAAGGACCGGCGGCTGCGCACGCAGCAGTCTTTCCACGGAGGCCATCACTTCCTCGATGGCGGACCTCAGCACCGCAAAACGGGCCTTGATCTCCGCTGGCTCCTGCCAGTGCGGCGAATCCATTTCCCTGCCGGCCTCGCGGAAAAACGACTCCAACTCGGCTGCCGTGGCATGGACCTGCACGGCGCCGACGTTCCCCGCAACCCCCTTGAGGTTGTGCAGGAAACGGTCGCGCTCTTCCTTTTTTCCGGCATCCACAAACGCCTCCAGCGTATCGGCGGCTTTCCCGAAATCCCGGCAGAATCTCTGGAGCAGGTCTGCAAGAAGCGCCCTGTTGCCGGACAGCCTGCGCAATGCTCCCGCCTGGTCCAATCCGGGCAAAGGAGGTCCGGCGTCCTCCTGACAATGTTGCGAGAGGGTTGGCGGGTGATCGCAGGAAGCACCGGCATCGAGCTGCCGACCTGCCGGAAGAGCCGTTTCCGTATCGGCTGCGCGGATCAATTTCCCGAGCGTCTTGAAGAGGTTGTCCGGTTCTATGGGTTTGGCGACGTGGTCGTTCATCCCCGCGGCCAGACACTTTGCCCGGTCCGTGCTCATGGCATGGGCAGTCATGGCAATGATCGGCAACCCATCGTACCGCGGGTCCTGGCGGATCTGCTGCGTCGCTTCGTAGCCATCCATCTCGGGCATCTGAATATCCATCAGCACCGCATCATACGGCACCGGAGCTTCAGCGAGCATCCGCACGGCTTCTCTGCCGTTGTTTGCTATCGCAACGACGATGCCCGCATTTTCGAGAATCTCCTGCGCCATCTGCTGATTGATAGGGTTGTCCTCTGCCAGGAGGACGCGCGTGCCGTGCAATCTGGCGATGTATTGAGCACTTAAGGCGTCCTTTTCAGCTCGATACGATGTCCGTTCCACCTTCTTACCCAAGGCCCCGACCAGGGTGTCATACAGCTGGGAAAGCAGCACCGGCTTATTGAGAAAACCATCCAGGTGCACTTCTTCCGCCCGCTGTCGCATCTCTTCCCCTCCATAGGCCGTCAGCATAACAATGACCGGGAGCTTGCCGAGATGGTTCCGGGCTCTCAACTGTTGTACAGTTTCAAAGCCATCCATTTCGGGCATTTTCCAATCCACCACCATGAGCGCATAGGGTTGTTCACCGGGAGCGGCGGCCGCCCGCTCCAACTCTTCAAGGGCCCTTGTTCCTGAGTCGACCAGCGTTACCCGAAAAGAAAACGACTCCAACATCGAACCGATGATTGCTCGAGATGTGGCGTTATCGTCCACCACGAGCGACCGCAAACCATAAAGATCCGGATGGGTGAGCAGAACCTTGGTAGCGGCATCGGCCGGAAGAGCGAACGGAATCACGAATTCGAAGGTGCTGCCTTGCCCTGGAGCACTGTGCACCTCCATGTTACCGCCCATCAGTTCCACCAGCCGTTGGCTGATAACCAGCCCCAGCCCAGTTCCCCCGTATCTTCTGGTGGTGGAGGTGTCTGCCTGGCTGAAGGGTTGAAAGAGTTTCGAGAGTTGCTCTGCCGCCATGCCAATGCCCGTATCCTGGACCGAAAGACGCAGAACCACCGTGTTGGGCCCCCGGTCTTCCCCCGTCGACACTACCGAAACAATCACCTCGCCTGACTCGGTAAACTTGACCGCGTTATTGGTCAGATTGATCAGGATCTGTCCCAACCGCAGGGGATCGCCGATAAGCGCATCCGGGACCTCTGATCCTATGGTGAACAGGAGTTCGATATTCTTCTGTGCCGCCCCGACACTGACGATATTGGACAAATTCTCGAATATTTCTGAAGGATTGAACGGGACCGCTTCAAGTTCGATACGGTTGGCTTCTATCTTGGAGAAGTCGAGAATATCATTGATAATTCCCAGGAGTGCCCGTGCCGCAGACTGGATTTTCGTCAGGTAGTCCCGTTGTCGGGCGTTGAGGTCCGTCTGCGAGAAGAGATGCCCGAACCCGATAATAGCGTTCATGGGGGTCCTGATCTCATGGCTCATATTGGCAAGAAACTGGCTTTTGGCCCTGTTGGCGTCCTCTGCCGCCTCCATGGCTACCCGTAAAGCTTCTTCGGCATTTTTGCGTCCGGTAATATCGTGCAGGAGCAGGAGGAGGTGCGGCTCGCCGTGACTCGAAAATCGGGCCAAGAGGCATTCCAGCCATGCCTTCCTGCCAAACGTCGTTACCATGTAGACCTCTCCCTGCTGCTCCCCACCGGAAGCCAGGACCTCTTCCGCCATGGGCAGCAGGCCCGATTCCTGCCAGGATCCGATCTGCCGGAAGTTCTGGTTGAGCAACTGTTCGCGGGAGGAGGACTTGACTATCTCGGCGGCGGCTTGATTGGCCAAGACACATTGCCCGGACAGCCCGTTGTAGGCCAACACCCCCATCACCGAGGTTTCGATGATCTTGCGATTCAATTCATTCGCTTCCCGGAGTTGCCGTTCGGCCTGTCGGCGCTCGGCGATCTCCAGTTGGAGTTGGACGTTTTGCTGTTCCAGTCGCGCCTGCAGACGCCGCAAGGCGAGATGCGTTGCCACCCGTGCCAAGACCTCGGTTGCTTCAAAGGGCTTGGTGAGGTAGTCAACGCATCCGGCCTCGAACCCCTTGACCTTGTCCCTGATCTCGTCAAGGGCACTGATGAAGATGACCGGGATATCGCGGCTCTGCTCCTCCGACTTCAGGGCCCGGCACACCTCGTAGCCGTCCATGTCGGGCATTTTCACATCCAGCAGGATCAGGTCGGGCCGTCTGAGAGCAACCGACCGCAAGGCCAGCTGGCCGCCGGTGGCAGGACGCACCCGATATCCTTGCCCGGTCAGGACCTCAGTCAGCAGCTTCAGATTTGCCGGGATATCGTCGACGACCAAAATCTCGGATGGGTCCATCTCTTGCGCTTCCTGATACATCATGTCTCCTCCAGTCCTCTGTCGTCACCCTCCCGCAGGACGAGCAAAGGGTGTACTCCACGTTTCTGGTATTTTTTTGCAAAACCGGGCCAATCGCTCCAAGTCAAAGCCATTTCTAAAATCGCTGGAGAACTGTTTGCTGGGGTGGTGGTGGTGTGTGTGTGGGGGGGGGCAGGAGAGGCAGGGGGAAAAGGATCCGGGCGATCAAAGAAATGCCGATGGGAAATCCCCGATTATCGTTGAATACGATCATCATTACGCTCCTCTCCTTACGTCAAGAGGGGCATTCTCCCCTCTCAGTCATGAGAACACCTAACAACCATTATCTTATATTTCTCATGAAATTGAGACAATTGCAAATCGAATCGTCTTGGCATCAAGAAGACTTTCAAAACGACCTTGGCACGAGTAAAGAGAGCATGCAAAACCGGGGGAGGCTAAATCGCCTTTTTGAGTTTTTCGTCACGCTTCGTCCGAAAGCCGGGATGCCACTCCCGAAGCGTTTGTTCCAATTCATCTTTAGAGTGGTCGCTGTTCTACAAACAATGTCGCTGCCCTGGGTTGTCGATGGTTGTTGATGGCTCTGCTGTGAATGGTATCGAGCTCATTCCTCGTTGAGGGCCGCCAGTGATTCGTCGACTGAGCGGTGAATGGTAATAAACGAGTCGAATCCGGAAATCTCGAACACCTCCTGCACATGCTCCTGCATGGCGCAGGCGACAAAACGGTAGGGGCTGGAGTTGTAGGCCTTGGCGGTATTGAGAATGATCCGCAGGCCGGCACTGGAGATATATTCCAGGTCGTCGAAATCGAAAACCAGATGACTGCTGGGTGCGACCAGAAAATCGTGCAGCTGTTTTTCAAACTGCGGCGCGGTGTTGGAATCGAGCCGCCCCTTCAGGGTAAAAATGGTGGTCTGCCGCTCTTTGCTGATGGTCATTTCCATGTTTTTTATATTGCAGATGCTACCTGCACTCCTTGGGAAGGGTTCTTTTCATTGTCAGAATATTGCTGTCGCCTGCTCTGATGTAACTGCAGCAGTGACAGAAGGTGCGAACCAGATGGATCCCGAGCCCGCCGCATTTCCTCTTATTCAGGGGCAGGGAAGTATCCGGTGGGTGGCAGGCCGTTGGATCGAACGATGGTCCTTCATCGCTGACGACCATGGTCAGTTCCTGGTCATTTTTCGACAGGGTAATGGCGATGGGGTATTTTTTCGCCCGATCGCCGTGTTCGATGATATTGGTGATAATCTCTTCCAGCACGAGATTGATTTCCGCCACGGTCTTCGGCGCCAGCAACCAGACGCTTTGCAGGGCCTGGAGTCGCGATTGCAAGGTTTTCAGTTCAGACAGATCGTTGGTTATCTGAAAAGAGATGTTCATAGAGTTATAGCACGTTAGAGCACGGTTGCTCCGGTTCGGTTGAGACAGGAATCGGCTGCCTCGGCCAGATTTTTTCTCTCCCATTGATGCAGTTCCTTGAGGAGAGCTTTTAATGCCAGTTTGCCTGTTTCTGGAAATTGTTCAAGTATTTTTGCAAATTGTTGACGGCTAATGGTCAAGACGGTCGATTTTGCTGTGGCCTTCAGGGTAAAAAGCGCGGGCATGGTGCCGAGCAGGGAGAAGGAGCCGAGAAAATCTCCCGTGTCGAAATGGCGCACAACCACGGTCTCCGTCCCGCTTTTTTTCAGAAGTGCCAGCTGGCCGGAGAGGATCAAATAGGCCCGGCCGTGATCCTCACCCTCGTCAAAGAGCAGATCGCCTGCTGCAAGAGTTGTTCTCTCCGCCAGGAAAGCCAGCAGTTTCAGGGCCTTGTCCGGAAGGTAGCTGAAAAACGACAGTTCTTGCAAAAGTTCCAGATTTTGCTGCATGACCGGAATCTGGGTATCCGGAACATGATTATTTTCTTCCGTGTATGAGTTCATGAAGTATTCCTTGCTGTTCAATGAGTTCCTGGTAGGTGCCGAATTCAACCAGTTTTCCCGCTTTCATTACCGCGACTTTGTCAAAGGTGTTTATGATATCCAGCCTGTGCACCGCGGCGATCACAGTCCGGTTGCCTTTCCAGCGGGTGGCCATCAGCCGCTGGATCCTCGCCTGGGATTTATTGTCGAGGGCCGAGGTCGCCTCGTCCATCAGAATAATCTTCGGTTGTTTCATGATAACCCTGGCAATGGCCAATTTCTGCCGCTGGCCTCCCGACAGCCGATCGCCCATATTGCCGACCTGGGATGCCATGCCGATGGCGGCGACTTTTTCAAGGAAGTCTTCCTCCACCAGCAGGTGCATGATGGCCTGATTCATCACTTCCTGGGCGTGGGGGAGAGCCGGCCTGATCCTGCCGAAAAAGATGTTGTTGAGGATCGACTGGCCGTGGATGTAGCTGGTCTCGCTATAGAAGGTGAAAAGGTCCGCGGCTATCGATTCGCACCAGCCGGGGAAAGCCTGTCTGGCCGAGAGAATGCTTTTCTTCAGGCTGCGGGGCAGCCTGGTCATGGTGTGAACGGCGGGCGTGAAATTGAGAGCGAGAGACAGGAGGAAGGATTGCTGCCCCATCGGCAGGGAGGCCACCGGGTGTTTCCGCAAGCGGTTGAGAATGGTTTCGCATTCTTCAAGCCGGTCGGCGGAGACGGGACTGTTTTTAAAGAAGAGATCGACCTTTTCTACCCCCGCCAGGATATCCACCGCCTGCCTGGCGAGTTCGATGCTCAGGGTGAGGAGGGGCTCCAGCAGACCGACAATCTTGAGGAATGACCGGAAACTGCCGTTGTCCGGGAGCCGAGGGTAATCGAAGTCCGCCCTGTTGCTGGTTCCGAAAAGGATATTCTCGGCCACGCTGGAGTTGGCGTGATAGGTGTCCCGCTTGTAGAACTCGACATAATCGGCAAGTTTTTGACCGAAGTTTTCATAGAAGCGCCGGCGGATGCGGATGATTTTTTCGATTATCTGCCGATCTTCGGAACCGATCAGGCTGTCGAGGCCGAAGCGCATGACATCGACGAAGAGACCGACCTGCTGGAGCACCAGGATCATCCTGTCCAGATCGATCTTTGCTTCCCCGGATGGCGAGTCGCTGTCGGGATTGCCGAGGGCTTTCTGGGCGTACAGCAGGTTCTCCTCAATTGTTCCGGTAAAGATGAAGGGGTTTTGCGCAACATAGCCGATATTGGCAACGGCTGTCTGTTTGGTGAGAGCCGCGAGTTCATGCCCGTCCAGCTGAATGTTGCCCGAGGAGTAGTTGAACATTTTGCCGATACACTGGATCAGGGTGCTCTTGCCCCCGCCGGAGAAGCCGACGATTGCGAGATGTTCGCCGGCCGGCAAGGTAAAGGAAATGCCGTTCAGCAGCCGGAGTCCTTCCGGGGTATCGTAAACAAGGTCCCGTACTTCAAGGCGCCCGGTCAGCCGGGGGGCGGGAGAATCGACGGCATCGGGCAAAAACTCCGGCGCCGCATCGAAGCTATTCATGGTGCGGCTGTAGCTGACCGAGGCATCCTGATATGTCTGGTAAAATTCTATCAACTCCTTCCAGGGGTCGAAAAGCTTCTCCTGAGCGGAGAGGAAGGCGACCATCGCGCCCAGTTCGAGCTGGCCTTGCATGGTCAGGTAGCCGCCGTAGACAAAGACCACAAACGGGCCCAGGCCGACAAAATAATTATTCGCCGTCTTGATCCCGAAACGAAAGAGCGACCAGCGTATTCTGATCCTTTTCAGCCGGTCGGCCAGGCGATCGAATTTGTACCCTTCCTGGCTGTATGCCCCATGCACCTGGATTTCGTGGATGCCGGAGATGGATTCGGCAATCTGGCTTGAGGTCGCCCGCGCCAGATCGACCCTTTTCTTGTTGGCCCTATTGGCCTTTTTCTGCAGCACGGGGATAATGAGCACCACGACCGGGTAGATGATCAGGGTCGCCAGGGCCAGTTTCGTGTTCAGCCAGATCAGATATCCGGTGAAGGCGAAGAGGGTAAGGATGTTGCTGACCGGTACGGCGAAGGCCATCCCGGCAAAGTTGCCGGCGGTGCTGAGTTCGGTCATGAGCGAAGAAACCACCGTGCCTGGCTGGGTTGTGCGGAAAAAATTCAGGGGCAGGGTCAGGATATGGTTGTACAGGGCTTTGCGCATCGCGGTCATGGCGCGCTCGCCGATCACCGCCTGGAGGTAATTGATCGCAAGTTTCAACGCGCTGGCCACGGTGATCGCCAGAATATAGATACCGCAGTAGACGAAAAGCCCTTGCAGATTCTGCAGGGCGATCGAGTCGTTGATGATCCGCTTCTGCATCTCGAGCGGAACCACCCGGGCAAAGACAATCAGGATAATGACCAGCATGAGCATGAGCTGCAGCTTGAGGTTGCCGCTGAAAGCCCAGTATAACAGGGATTTTTCGGTCACCGGTGAGGATGGCTTGTCCTGCTTCATGCTCCAGTCCTTATGCCAATTATCATCTTGAATGCCCATGCGAATGAATGAATCTTGACCTCAGGATCCTGTCTTCTTTCAGATTGTAAAGCATTGCCTCCCCATTAGTCCACCCCTGACCCATTTTATATCTGGCCTGTCTTTCTCCGATCGAGAGAAGGAGTGTATTATTATTTTTCGAGTAACTATTCAGCGTTCCACCCGGGCGGGCCCGTCCTTTATTCTAAAAGTAACAGACATCTTGTTACTTAGAAGTATATTTCAATAGTATTCACTTTATCTGCTTGGTCTTAGCCTCCCCTCCCTTGACGGGAGGGGATTGAGGGG
>CAYTVF010000098.1:0-14840 GCA_964441345.1 uncultured Desulfopila sp.
TTTAAAATATTTTCATTTTTTTTTTACTGCAATTTGCTAACCGGACATTACTGAAAAAAATACTGATTAAAAGAATCAAATGCTATTCCGGAAGGGACAATAATTCCTGTCCGACCTCCAGGATTAATCAGATGTAAAACGAGTTCAGAAAACAGCGAGTAGAGATTTAGTCGCCCGAAACTGGTTAGCGGGTACCTTTTTGAACCATGGACAAATGCCTGAAAACGAAAAATTTTATTTTGCTCTTTCAGGTAGACTCTATGCAGCACTGGATTGCTGGATTCCAACGCATTAATTTTTTTAGTCCGATCAGACGCATGCATAGCATTTGCTATTTCAGGGTCCCGAGAGGCAAAAAACTCCTGTGGGTCGAATTGGACTTGATCCCAGGGAGGGTTGCCTAGCACCACATCAAATCCACCTTTTTCCTTTGCGAACACTTCAGGGAAGGCGAGGTGCCAATGAAAGAATTTGTATTCTTGTGCAAGGTTAAATACTTCTTCGGTGAGCTGAGGACCAAGCGGCATACCCTGGGTAATCCGAGCAAGGTCTGCACTCGTTGGAATAGCATCTTGTTTGTTTTCATTTTTGATGGCAAAAAAAGCAGCAGTGAAGAGATCTGCCTTCAGGTGCTCCTGCAGGCATTCTTGCGAATGCCTTATCCGGTTCCAGGCTTCGCGCTTTTGATGCACTTGCTCGAGATTTTCCTCAGGCATGGCGTCAAGGTCAAGAGCACAGGCTGAGAGTGTTTCCAGCCCATCTCCACTGAAAAGAAGCAACTGCTTGCCCCTTGCTGCACGATGGTTTTCTGCTTTTTTAGCGTTGACCACACTTCGCTCGTCCCCGGCCAGGGTTTTGTATGCATCATCGGGAATGCCATGTTCCAAGTGCTTTGGATTAAGTAGTCCTACCAGCGAATTACCATGACGAATATGGGCATCGAGAAAGCCAAGCGGCTTTTCAGGATCTGCCGTTTCCAGCCAGAGTGCTGTCCTACAAAGTTCGACGGCCAGGGGATTTATGTCGACGCCATAAATGCAAAGCCCGACGACCTCACGCAGGGCATGGCGGTAATCCTCCGGCCGAACTGCACCATCGACGGACCGCAGTTCGGCCAGATGCTCAGCCAGGCGGCGGGCGGCGGCAAGGAGAAAATGACCGCTGCCGCAGGCCGGATCGATGACGGTGATGGCAAGAAGTGCCTCTGTCGGATTATCCGGACGGGCAGCCAGGCGGGACTTAATGACTGGATCAAGGGCGGATGTAATCAGTTCCTGGACCAGGCTATCCGGGGTGTAATAGGAGCCTGTAGTCTTGCGGGCATGGCCTGAGGCATCGCCATCTTCATTGCCGACAAAACTGAACTGTCGGGCGTGCGGGTCAACGTAAGGGTCCAGTTCGAGCAGTCTTTCATAGACCGAGCCCAGCTCTTCTGGCCCCATATTGCGGTAATCGACCGGGACAAGGTTTCCTTCAATATGCGCCCAGCGCAGGCAAAGTATCGTTTCGAGCAGTGCCTGATTGGGTAGGGCTGAATAATCGAGGGATTGGCATTGCTCAGGGCTGAAAAGACCGCCAAGGGCAGGCAGGGCTAAACGGGGTTCTCCATGATGCAAGGCGCGAAAGACAATGGTAAGCCCCTGCCAGAGGTCATCGTACTGGTCGCGGCCGGTGCCTCGCAATACCCGGTTGCGCAGGCGCTTGAGGGAATAGCCGTCAATGTAGACGGCGCGTGCAGTCCGAGCCTCCTGGCTGGTATCCGGTGGATGGAGAAGAGGGATGTCAGTCTGTTCATCTTTTCGTTCTTCTAGGGTGATGAGAAAGAGACAGCGGTAGACTAGGCGAAGCAGTTCCTGGAAAAGCTCATAACGAGTCAAGTTGCCGTCAATAAGTCTGTCGCGCAGATCATCATTGGCCGGATGGCAGAGAAAACCGTTACCCAGGGCGACAAGTGCTTTTTCAACGCCAGAGTATAGGCCTTCCCGCACCCGGGTTCCGACGGCCTGGCCTTCCGTCCGCCACTGCTCCCAGATACAGGAAGTTCCAGGAGTGCCAGTCGCACCACCCCGGCTGCTGTGGAGGGTCCGCCAGAGAGCGGCAAAATCCGGGTAGCGGTTACCTTCAAGGATGGTTTCCAGGTCAAATTCCAGAAAACAGGGGCGGGTAAGGGTGGATGAATCGCGGAGCAGTCTGATTCGTCGACCATTGGTCACTATTGCCCAGGTACAGGCGGCGCTGGCATTGAGGAATTCTTGGGCGAGACGGAAAACGCTTCGCTTTCTACTGCCTGAGCCCTCGATATTAAACAGGCTTGAAACATCATCGAGCAAGAGATGGCTGGGGGCGATAAAAATCGGTACCCGGCCGCAGGCCATGAAGGGAATGTGGTAGATTCGCTCGGCGAGAGTGATGGTTGTGGCTATATCAAGTGCATAACCCAAGGTATCCTTAAGCAGTTCTTGGACAAAATTCCTGGTGGTCGAGAGTGCATCAATGTCCCGGCGATTAAGAGTCGGGGCAAAGGTCTTCCATTGGGCAATGGCGATCTGGAAGGCACGACCGTATTCATCTTGGAGCTTGAGACCCTTGGGGATATGGTAGTCGGTATCGCGTTGGCCGCTATGTTCACCACGGGCTATTTTTTCGAGGAGATCGGGGACAAAGAGAGCGCTTTCAAGGCGGATTGTGTCAAAAGACAGGGTTTCATGGTTTCGTTTCGTCATGGCACTTTCCCTTACAGGCTGTCCGGCAGGAGAACGGAGACCCCGATTACGTCAACCGGCAGACAGGGGCGAACAGTATAACTGCCATGATCACGCGCCGCCTCTCTGACCCGGCGGTGGTCGGCAAGAAGGCCTTCGGCTCGGGCCTCAGCAAGTTCTGTCAGCTTTTCCCGGCTGGCCTCAAGAAAAGTCAGGGCTGCGGCAATTTCGCGTCGTGCCATTTCAGCAGGCAGGTTGGCGCTGGGAGCGATATTCAAGAGTCCGGAGATATCTGCATCGTCAATCCACTCCGGACTGACCCGGCCGCGAACGGCCAGGGCAACGGTCTCTTCGGCCATCAGGGTTCCAGTCTCACCTTTACGGTTGTAAGTCAACTGGTGGCGGAGACGCAGGAGATAGACCGTCGTCAGTACATCCACGTCGGCGGTAATGGTTGCGGCGGCTCTGGTGGTATAAGCCTGATCACCGGCCAGGGCGCCTTCGATCAGGGTGTCGCCGAGGAGGGCAACCAAAGGATGGCTGCGGTGGATAAACTGGGTGCCGACCAGGGGCGGATAATGAAAGTCGAGGTGCAGCTCTTTTTTGATATCTTCCTGTTCCAGTCGTTCGCGCAGGGCCACTGGCAGATGTTGGGGTAAGAGACGGTAGGCGCCGTTACGGAAGGGTTCCAGAGGAGCGTTGAGTCTTGCGCAGGCGTTTTTGACGAAACGAAGAACATCGTCTTCACCGCCGAGGATTAACAGTTGCCGACGCCATTCCGGCAGCACCTCTTCCGGTTTGATGCGGCGCTGGGCGAAAACGGTGCGGTTTTTTTTAGCTTTTTCCAGGGCATCTTGCCACAGGATTTCAAGGGGCTCGAGGATTTTTGCGGCATCACCGAAATCAAAGAGGTCAAGCTGTTTGGGGCTTTTTTTCTGCTGGCATTTCATCAGCGAGGCTTTGATCAGGGCCTGATTGATCCGCTGTTCATCTGCCGGCATCGGAATGAGTACCCCGAGTTCGCGGCGGATGGCCTCGGCCTTTCGGAGGATGACGTTGAGGATGAAACCGTCTACGGGGTTATCCTGACCATAGAGCAAGGAGCAACGGACCTCCCCCGCCTTCTGCCCGAATCGATCTACCCGGCCCTCCCGTTGTTCATGACGGGTCGGGTTCCAAGCCAGATCGTAATGGACGACAGCGGTAAAATAAGTCTGCAGATTTACCCCTTCTGAAAGGCAGTCGGTGGCGACCAGGATGGGCCGGTCGGAGAGCCCGAGTTCGCTGACTCGCTCCTCCCGCTCCTCCGGGGTATATTCGCCGGTAACGCTGTCGACGGTAACATCTTTGAAATGGGCTCGCAGGTGTTCGGCCACATAGTGAGCAGTGGCGATATAGCGGCAGAAGACAACCGGTCGGAAACCGTCTCGGAGCAATTCTTCCATGTGCTTGATCAGCACGGCAAGTTTCGGGTCTCCCTTGCTGCCGGAGAGGGCTGTGGCCTCTTCGATGAGGAGTTCGAGATAGGCCGCATCATTTAGTTGAGCCGCGGGTTCGAGATCGCTTATCGAGAGATTGTCCGCCTCGCCATCATAGAGCCGTTCGTCTTCGGCCAGGGTCTCCATTTCCTCCAATGTGCCGGATAGCCTGGTGGTCAGGGCCTTGGCAGCTGCAGCCGGTGATGAGGCGACACAGCGCAGAAGCGCCAATGTGGCATACCAGATCAGGCGTGCACCCTGGCCCTGCTCTTTTTCGGCATGGGCGGCCTGTTCAATACAATAGTCCTGCACCTGATCAAAGAAAGTACCCCAACGGCCGGAGAGGCTGTAGGTAAACTCGGTGGTCATGCGACGCGGGAAAATACTGGTGTCCTGCCATTCTTCGATATCTTTGCGCCGGCGTTGGACGAAATGAAGGGCAAGATCTTCCCGCAGGGCTTTACGGCTGCCGGTTTCCACGCCCTGTAGGTCGGAAAAATCCGGTCGTAGCAGAGAAAGAAGATTGTGGAAGGCTGTGTCGTCGCCGGAATGCGGGGTGGCGGTGAGGAGCAGCAGGTGGCGGGCCTCATCGGCGCAGAGCCTCTGGAGGAGCTCAAAGCGCAACTGTTTGCCTCGACCGCCGGTGGTGCAGGTGTGGGCCTCGTCGACGATGATGCATTCCGGGGCGATGGTCAGGAAATGATCGCGATGACGTTCGCTTTTGATGTAATCGAGACTGACAACGACAAAGGGATAATGGTCGAAGAGGCTGACACCGTAAGGCAGTCCTTTTTCAAGTCGGTTGACACTCGCCGAAGTAAGCGACACTGCTTTCAGGTGAAAATGGGTGACCAGCTCCTGCTGCCACTGTTCAACCAGGTGCGGTGGGCAGAGGACGGCCATCCGGGTAATTTCGCCGCGGTCGAGGAGTTCCCGGACAATCAGACCTGCCTCAATGGTTTTGCCGATACCAACATCATCGGCGATGAGCAGTCGGACGGTCGGCAGGCGCAGAGCCATCAGCAGGGGCACCATCTGATAGGCCCGGGGCTCGACGGCAATATTGCCAAAGGAACGAAATGGACCGGCACCGGCCCGCAGTTTCAGTTGCAGGGCGTCGCGCAGAAGTATTGCGGCATCATGGGAGCCTGGATTGTCGGGTGTCGGCCAGGGAAAGGTAGCCGGTTTCGGAGGATTAGGCTCCAACTCAGGCAGGAGAGTTACCAGGTCCTCATCGGAGCCGCCTAAGGGACGAAGTTTCAGGACGGATTTGTTTGAGCTGGGCTGCACGACCCATTCCCGACCACGAGCCTTTATCAGCGCCCCGGGGGCAAAGTCGAAAACTGCATTTTCCATATTCACACCTGCTCTCCAAAAATATCAGGATAGTCACTAAACAATGTTGGCCACCTTTTTGTATCCGGCGGGAAGACCAGAATTCGAAAGCCGCGGTCTTCGGCATAGGTGATTACCTCGGCTGCCGGTTCTTGAAAGAAAATCAAGGCGCGCTGTGCTTTGTACAATGCATCGGCTTTTGCTTCACCAATATTCATTGGGTGGTTGAGAGTATCCGGCCTGCGCAGGTTTTTATCATCTAGCGCCTTCAGCCATTCAGCTGGAGTATCCACCTGCTCTTTGTGTTCATTTGGGAGATTTATAGTAATTTCGGAGCGGACATTGGCATTGGCGAGGGCAACTAAAAGTTTCAGTACAGTTTGATCCTGCCTGTTGATTTTGTCATGATCCGGTTGGTTATAATAGGAGAGAAGGCATTGATAGCAGCCTGCCTCGCAGATACGGTTGCCGTCCGGACGAAACTGCTCTGCTGCCGGAAGAATCTCCATGGCAAAAGGGGCGTCTGGGACAACAAAATGGAGGAGACGCAACGCAGTCCGAGCCACCTCGGCGAGTTGATCGGTTTCTCCGGCGAGACGGCTGAGGACACCTGCCCCTCCTTCTGCCGCCTCATAAAAAAGGATTGCCTGGCGATTATCGGTAACCGGCAAAGGTTCGGCCATCATTTCCGACTCTTCAATCTGAAAGCATTGTTCGATGCCTCGTTTGAGGGCAGCCTGGAGGGTTGCCATGGCATTGATATCGAGAGGTTTGGCGGGGCGCAGGATGAGGATATTCCGATGATCCTCGACAAAGGGGACAATTCGCTGATTGGCAATTTTGCCCAGTAAAGAATCTTCGGGTTTTGTTTCCGTCTCTTCTTCCGGGTTTTCCTGTTTGCTCCACTGACCTGAAACTGGGTTGATATAGAATCCGAGCTGACTCTTGTTCAAACGCCTTCGCCAGCCGCGGTTGATGCGCCACAGACGGGCTGCCGGGGCATAGGTCAGGGTAGCCAGTTCTTCTTCACCGGAAAAAACACTCGCCTTTGATTTTTGAATCAGACCATCCGGCCCTGGTAGAAACCGATAGGTGGTCTGCAGTTCAAACCCCTGGCGCTGGCGCTCTTCATCATTGACGGAAATTCGCTCGACAGGGATCGTCTCGACAGTTTCAATCCTATACAGATTATTGATGCGGCCTTGGTCGTTGAGCTGGGCCGAGCAGTTTTCGCAGACATTTTCGGAGGGGTCCGGTGCGCTTTCTTCTCCCATGTGCCCGTAGCCGCAATTTGAACATACCCGACTGGAGACGGTGGCCAAAGTACTGTCGGCTGATACATTGTCGGCGGCACTGACATTGAGCTTGGCCCGGATAACCCGGTAGGTTTGCCCTTCATGATAGATAAGACTTCTTGGACCGAATTCCGACAGGGCCAGAAAACGTGGTCTGCTGACCATGTTGCCCTCTTCATTTTTGCCTCTACCGGAACCTCCTCGACCTGGAATCCAGGCCATCAGGGGCAGACGGGGGAAATTGTAACCGGGAAGAAAACCTTGGCTGGCCAGATAGCGGTAGGTATAAAAATCAGAATTCTGGGTATCCCCGGTTTTTAACAGCAATGCATACTGGCGGGCGGCATCACCGTAGCGGCGGCGGGCATTGTCCCGTTCCCCTGGTCTTGCGGCATGACTTTTGACGATATCATCCGCCATCTTCATCTGCTGCAGGGTCGCATCGAAGAGGTTGCGCCAACGGTCAAGAGAGGAGTCGAAAGTTGAGGGCGCCTTGGCAATAACACCCTGAACGTAACCCTCACTGAACCAGGGGGCGGTCTCGGGGCCGAGCTCGTTTTCCACCTGATCAATTATCTGCTGGGCATGGCTGAGGGCGCGGGCCTGTACTACAGGATCAACAAAACAATCCCACAGTTCTTTTTTTAAGGGTTTATTTTTCTCTTCGAGGTCAAGAAGAGGAGCGATGCTGGGGTCAAGTGCATGCTCGACGTTGGCCAGCCAGACGGCGTGTAGGTGGCTTTCAATAAGGTCACGGTTGGCAAGGTCGAGGGTAGGCGGTCTCACCACACCATGCACCATTTGGGTGGCATTGCGAAAAAACCATTGGTCGTGCGGGCTGAGTGCAGCGCAGTAGGTGAGGACCAAGGCCGGTTGTCCTGACCTGCCGGCTCGTCCGCTACGCTGTGCGTAGTTGGCCGGGGTCGGTGGGACGTTGCGCAGATAGACGGTATTCAGGGCAGAGATGTCTACTCCGAGTTCCATAGTGGGGGAGCAGAAGAGGACCGGCAGTCTTTGCAGTGGAGTCTCGTTTCCCGATTCCTTGAGCCAATCTTCTCGGTCCTGGGAAGTGAAACGGAATCGGGATTCAAGAAATATTCGCTTTCCGGCATCGACCTGGGCGGTGTGTTCATGGGCCTCGAATTCGAAAAGTGGATGATGAGGAAGAGAGAGGACCTCGGCCGTCGTGAGGTAGAGTTGGCGGAAGAAGGTGTTGGTTTTGTCCAGATCAGGCGCATCGTCCTGGAGTTGCCAGAGCAGGGCGGAGGACTTCAACCGCCAGCCGGTCAATCCCTGTCCGACACTGGTGGATTGAACATATCCATAGCGCTGCGCTGATTGCAGGAAGGATGCTAGGAGTTCGACGACTTCAGGGGCTTTCCACGTCTGGATCTGACTTGCAAATTCGCTATTGCGCCAGAATTCTGATTGCTTAAGCAGGCGGATAAGCCGTGAGCGAGGTCCGCCACTAACCAAGTCTTCACGAGCTTTTCCACGGACCTCTGGGCGTTTGTCTAAAATAAGAAACCTTGAGGTGAAGAGGAGCTCATCTTGGGCAAATGACCACCGCTCATTGAGGTAGTTGTAGGCATTGTTTCTAGCCTTATCCTGATCATTTGCATCCAGGTACCGTGATTCGAGACAGAGGCTATGGTGCATCTCGGCAAAGATGAATCCGGCCATGGCCTCTCTTTCTGCCGGGCGCATCCGTTCAAGGACCGAGTGACTTGAAAAAAGCGTTTGATCGGCGCAGAAGTCGGCAAGCCCCTGGTAGTTGATCGTAAGTAATCGGAGTTGCTGCAGATTGGGATTGTTAAAACGCCATCCCTTCCTCAGGTCACGAATCAAGCGATATCCGAGGATAAAACGGAGCGTCCGTTGCGCTTCCTGAAGGGCGAGGCCAACCAGGTTAGGCGATTTAAGATACTCGGCAAGGATACCTTCTTCATTCCGGTCAAAACCAAGAGCTTTGAAAGTTGCATCAGCCAGGTCTTCCTCGGTAAGGGTTCCATGGTGATTCTGTAGGCCGGCAACCAATCCCGAGCGAAGGGTGAGAAGAAAGATGAAGTCGTTAAAATGGCCGGCCTGCAGTGCAGCATCCTGGCGGTTATCGGAAAAGCCGAGGAGTTTACGGGGATCAGGTATATTTTCAGGAGGCTCGGGCACGCTAAAGAGCTGACGCAATGCACTCAAGGTGAGCATCGTTGTGGCGGAAGAACGCCCTTCCCCGGAGAGACTTGACAGGCGGTTGGCATCTTTGCCATACGATTCATGGGCAGTACCGCAGTTGAGACAGAAACGGAATTTTCCGGGAATAAACCAATGTTGTTCACCGTTGCCTTCATGCCCCTGGACATTGACCAGAACTCGCAAGGGTTCAAAGGAACGATAGTTCGGCTTAACCTTGGGCGTCGCCTTTGTCAGATCGAGCCAGTTCTCTGGGAGATCCTCCATCGCGCCCTGGTATTGCTGGGTGTTTTGGGCCGGGGCAAGAAATCCAAACGTTTTTTGGGCAGTAGCGTTTTTATCGGTATTATCGTTGGCAATATCGTCTATTTCGCGAGGGATGTATTGGATAATCCCTCCTTCATGGCGCCAGACGGGATGGTACTCCTGGCCGCAGTCGCGACAAAAGTGAGTGGAATAGAGCATTACCATTTCATCTTGCCGGCCCGGGGCAAAGCGTTGGGCGTCAAGCGTTATGTGCCTTTGACCTGCGGGCTCGAGCGTTGTGAATACCTTTCCGGGTCCGCTGATGAACTGATGGAGTTTGAAGGCGAAGGGCGATTGTCCCTGGGGTGTCTGCAGTTCGTGGGCAGCAACAAGAAAACTCTGTAAAGCACTCTTTGCTTCTGCGAACAGAAGACCAGCATCCTGGCCGAGTCTCTCAGCTGCTTCCGAGAGGGTCAATGGTCGAGCCTTCCTGGGCTTTGCGAGATCGGTGAGATCGATGCCAAGATTTAATTCTACCCAAATTGCCAAAGGATCAGAGCGGAAGGTGTCGAAATTCGCCCATTGCAATGCAGGGTTTTTTATTGATGTCACGAGTAAGGGTTTTATGGCCTCGATATTTAAGGCAGGGTTGGTTACTCGTTCGAGGGTTTCAGTGATTACGTCATGAGCGGAAATTGGCGTTCCGAAAAGTTTCGTTGCAACTTCGGCAACGGTCTTTTGTTGGTCTTCAATTGTGCCTTTGTTTGACATGGTTGCCGAGGTGCCTATGCAGATGAGCTTGTCTGCACTCAGTCGTTGGCGCAGTCGGCGCACCAACATGGCAACGTCGGCACCCTGCCGCCCGCGATACGTATGCAACTCATCGAGGACGAGAAATTCGAGACCGCGGCAGTTCTCAACCACCTGGCGGTCAATCGGCTCGTAGCGGGTCAGAATCAACTCCAACATCATGAAGTTGGTAAGCAGGATATCAGGTGGGTTCTCGGCAATGCCTTGACGGATCTGCTGTCTTTCCTGGCCGGTGTATCGTGCAACTGTAAAAGGTTTGTTGTTGTCCGGAAAGCCATGGAGAAATTTGTTAATCTCCTCCAGTTGACTGTTTGCCAAGGCATTCATCGGATAAATGACAATTGCGCGAGTTCTCTGTTTTTCTCCAGCCTTTTTTGCTTTGAGAATACGGTCGATTATAGGAATGAAAAAGGCGAGGGATTTTCCAGAGCCTGTCCCGGTGGTAACCACATAGCTCGATTGGTTATTTGCCTTTGCAACTGCCTCCAATTGGTGGGCGTACAGATTGATCGGTGTCGGGTGCCCTTCGGCTTTACCCCTTTGAAAAATGTCGATACATGCGGGATGCAATAATCCTTGCTCAACGAGGGAATGGAGAGTCCCTTTCTGGAGATAATTAGGGTTGATCTGGATCAGTGGTTCCGGCCAATAACGCCCGAGGCCGTATTGGCGCTCTACTTCGACGAGAATGTCTGCTGCCGATATTTTGCTGAAACTCCGTGAAAATATAGAATATTCATCAATGATCTTATCCCGAAAGGAAAACACGTTTTGCATTTTTTTCTACCTTTGAGTTTCCAGGGTGTAAGAAACAAAATCCTTCAGCATAAACAAAGGCAGTCTTCTGTTAAATCATATATAAGTCAAGGGAAACATACAACCAATGTGGTCTTGACATGTGCATTATTGCGATAGGCAAAAGCGAATGGTTGGCATATCGCAAAAAAGGAGGGATTGCATGTGAAGACATCAACTTTGGATAGAAATGGTGTGTCGGCCGAATTGGTTGACATGATTTCACGGCTGGATGGGTTGATCCCATGGCCTTATCGTCGTCAAGTAATGGGAGAAGTAGCTGTTACTATCATAGACGGCAAGACTCGTGTCAATCGGTTTACGAAGCACTTGTTGCAGGAGGGTGGTCACCGGAATCATTTACCGACGGTTCGCACCATTTCCAACATTCTGAATCGTCATGGATACCGATTACGTACAGTAGAGAAGACCAAGGTTCAAAAAAACGGCAGAAACCGACACCATCTTCGATAATGTCTGGCAAGTAAATGCAAGGGCTGACATCGACCATGCCACATTAAGGATCGGTATAAACACCGAGGCTATCGTCCATGTCGGTGAATATTCAAAAAAGGTCAATTGCGGGGCCTGCTGCTGAACCGGCCGGTTGCCGGGTTCGTCGCAGGTCAGGAAATCCCCGCCTTTGCCGGGCAGCAGTAACCCTTGCTTATTCCTGCCACCCCCCGCCCAGCACCTTGTACAGGTTGACCTGGTTGACCTGCTGCGCCAGCCGCAGCGAGACATACGCCCGTCTGGCATCGAACAGCGACCGCTGGGCGTCGAGGAGGGTGAGGGAGCTGTCCAGACCTTCCCGGTAGCGGTCTTTGGCGGTTGCATAATAATCCAGATTGGCCTGGAGATTGGCCTTCTGCGCGGTCAGCTGTTCGCTGTAGGTACCCAGGGCGATCAGGGCGTCGGCCACCTCCCGGAACGCGTTCTGGATGGTCTTTTCGTACTTGGCGACGGAGATCTCCTTGCGGATTTCCGCGACGTCGAGCTGGGCTTCCAGCCTGCCCGCGGTAAAGATGGGGACGGTGATCGAAGGCGAGAAGAGCCAGGTTCCGGCACTGCCGGCAAAGAGGTCGGAGAGCTCGCCGCTCGTCACCCCGCCGCTTACGGTGAGGCCGATGCTGGGAAAGAAGGCCGCCCTGGCCGCGCCGATACTGGCGTTGGCCCCCTTCAGCTCATGCTCCGCCGCGAGGATGTCCGGCCGCTGCAGCAGCACCTGCGACGAGAGCGGCGCTTTGAGGCCGGGGAAGGGGTCCCGGTCACTGAGCGTCGCCGGTGCTTCGGGCAGAACCGCCGGCGATGCGCCGCAGAGCAGGGTGAGATTGTTCTGATCCTGGCCGACCTGACGGCGGAATACGGCCAGATTGACCCGCGCCGTTTCCACCCCGATGCGGGCCTGGGCCAGGGCGAGCTGGGTGGAAACGCCCTCGCTCGCCCGCTGCTCGACCAGCCGGTAGGATTCTTCTTCGTTTTTCAGGGTCTCCTCGGTGATCGACAGCATCTCCCGGTCGGCCAGGAGGGTCAGGTAAGCCCTGGCCACCTCGGCGACCAGGCTGAGCCGGGCGCCGCGGTGGGTTTCCCCTAAGGCCAGATACTGCTCCAGGGCATTTTCCTCCAGGTTTTTCACCCGGCCGAAAAAGTCCAGTTCATAGGCGGTAACGCCCACCGAGGCCGAATAGTACTCGGTGGTCAGGTGGCGGCCGCCGGAGTAGGCGCGCTGTTTGGCGCCGGAGCCGGCACCGGTCACGCTCGGCAGCAGGGCCGCGCGCTGGATCCGGTACTGGGCCTGATAGGACTCGACGGTGAGCGCCGCCTGGCGCAGATCCCGATTGTTATCAAGGGCCGTGGCAATGAGCTGCCGTAGGGCCGGATCGACGAAATATTCGCGCCAGCCGAGTTCGGCGCCATCTTTATCCATCTGCCGGGCGTCGCCGATTCTTTTCCCATCCACCTCCGGCAGACTGCCGGCCACCGGCAGCGCCGGCCGCAGGTATTCGGGGGCAAGGGAACAGCCCTGGAGGAAAAGGGCAAGGAGAACGGCGGTGGTTATACTTGTTTTTCTAGACATTGGGTAATTACTCCTGAGTCGTGGCGGCAGCATCCCGGTTGCGGCCGCGCCTGGTGAACAGACGAATCACCACGACAAAAAACAGCGGGATAAAAAAGATGGCCAGGGCCGTCGCCGACAGCATGCCGCCCAGCACGCCGGTGCCGATGGCATGGCGGCTGTTGACGCCGGCGCCGGTGCTGATCGCCAGAGGCAGAACGCCGAGCATAAAGGCCAGCGAGGTCATCAGGATCGGGCGGAGCCGCTGGCGGCAGGCCTTGACGGTGGCCTCAACGACATCTTTGCCCTTGTCATAGCGCCGTTTGGCGAATTCGACGATGAGGATGGCGTTTTTCGCCGAGAGACCAATGGTGGTCAGCAGTCCGACTTGAAAATAGACGTCGTTTTCCAGGCCGCGAGTATACGTGGCAAGCAGCGCCCCGAGCACGCCGATGGGCACGGCCAGCATAACCGAGAACGGAACCGTCCAGCTCTCGTAGAGGGCGGCAAGCGACAGAAAGACCACCAAGAGGGAAATGGCATAAAGGCCCGGCGCCTGGGTGCCGGCCTGCATCTCCTGAAAGGATGCCCCGGTCCACTCGTAACCGATGCCGGCGGGCAGTTTCGCCACCATCCGGTCGATCAGCTCCATGGCATAGCCGCTCGACTTGCCGGGGGCCGCTTCGCCGAGGACCTCGAAGGCCGGATTGCCGTTATAGCGCTCCAGGCGCGGCGAACCGAAACCCCAGTTGCCGCTGGTAAAGGTCGAAAAGGGGACCATTGCCCCCTCGTTATTGCGGACAAACCACAGCCCGAGGTCCTCCGGCTCCATCCGGAACGGGGCATCGGCCTGCAGGTAGACCTTTTTCACCCGGCCCTGATGGAGGAAGTCGTTGATATAACTCGAGCCCCAGGCCGTGGACAGGGTAGCATTCAGGTCGCTGATGGCAACGCCCTGGGCCATCGCCTTTTCGTAGTCGATATCGACATTGAACTGGGGGGTATCCTCCATGCCGTTCGGCCGGACCCGGGTGAGCTCGGGGTTCTGGGCAGCCATGCCGAGCAGTTGATTGCGTGCCTCGATCAGCTTGTCATGGCCGAGTCCGCCGCGATCCTGGAGGAAGAAATCGAAACCCGTCGACGAACCGAGAGCCGGGATCGCCGGCAGATTGAAGGCAAAGACCATCGCCTCCTTGATCTGGGAAAAGGAGCCCATTGCCCTGCCGATGATGGCTTTCACCGACTGCTGGGGATCTTTCCGTACGCTCCAGTCCTTCAACTGGGCGAAAACCATGCCGCTGTTCTGGCTCTGGCCGGCGAAACTGAAGCCGGCGACGGCAAAGGCCGACTTGACGTTGGCCGCTTCCTTGGTCAGGTAATGATCGCGCACCGTATGCAGCACCTGCTGGGTCCGTTCCAGGGTGGCGCCGGCGGGAAGCTGGACCATGGTGAGAAAGACGCCCTGGTCTTCCTCGGGGATGAAGGAGGTCGGCAGTTTGGTGAAAAAGAAGGCCGCGCCGCCGATCAGCAGCAGGTAGACCACGCCGAACCGGCCGGTCCGTTTGAGAATATAGCCGACCCCGTTGCGATACCGGTCGGCATTGCGCTCGAAAAAGCGGTTGAACCAGCCGAAAAAGCCGCGCTTGTGGCTGTGGCCACCCTTTGGCACCGGTTTCAGCAGGGTGGCGCAGAGGGCCGGGGTCAGGATCAGGGCGACCAGGACCGACAGGACCATGGCCGAGACGATGGTCAGCGAGAACTGCCGGTAAATGGCGCCGGTCGAGCCGCCGAAAAAGGCCATCGGCACAAAGACGGCGGATAAAACGAGGGCGATGCCGACCAGGGCGCCGGTGATCTGGTCCATGGATTTGCGGGTCGCCTCCAGGGGCGACAGCCCTTCCTCGGCCATGATCCGTTCGACGTTTTCGACGACGAC
>CAYTVF010000099.1:0-14638 GCA_964441345.1 uncultured Desulfopila sp.
CGGTGGCCTGCTGCGCTACGGTATCGGCGACCACCGGTTGCCTGAAGCGGTACTTGACCGGGAGTTGCAGGCGATAGAAAGCATGGGGGTAAGCTTTTGCTGCGGCCGGAATGTTGACCTTGCCAAGGGACTCGCCAAACTGAATACCACCTATGACGCCACCCTGTTGACCGTCGGCGGCTGGACCGACCGCAAACTCGGAGTCGAAGGCGAAAATCTCGACGGCGTCGAGGGCTGCCTCTCCTTCCTCACCCGCCGGCAGTGGCAGGACATCAACGGCCTGCACAAAAAAGCAGCGGTCATCGGCGACGGCAACTCGGCCTTTGACCTGGCCAGGACGCTCGCCCGTCTCGGCGCCGAGGTGACCATGCTTTCCTGGTTCAGTATGGAAGAAATCCCGGCCGACAAAGAAGAAGTGCGGGAAGCGCTCGAAGAGGGCATCATCATCAAGGACCGCACCCAGGTTACGGCGTTTCACGGCAGGGACGGCCGTTTGACATCCCTTGAATGCCGGGCGACCCAAGCCGGCACCCCGGATGCCAAGGGCATCGCCTGGCCGGTTGTCGATGAACGGGCGGCGCCATGGAACATGGACTTTGATCTCGCCTTCGTTGCCGTTGGCCAGGCCGGCAGTTTCAGCGCAGACAGCAAAACACCATTTGCCGTATCCGAGCGGGGCTCTATCGTAACCGATACACTGCAGCGGACCAGCCTGCCCGGACTCTACGCGGCAGGCGATGCGGTCACCGGGCCATCCACCGTGGTCCACGCCATGGCCTCAGGCGTCCAGGCCGCCGCCACTCTCCACGGCGATCTGAGCGGAGAGAGCGCACAAGGGACTGAAAGCCGGCCGCTTCACCGCGACTTCACGCCGATCTCGCCGGATATCCCCCGGCAGAAACGGCGGGAAATGCCGGAACGTCAACCTGCGGAGCGAGTACGCAATTTCCATGAAGTCGCTCTGGGACTCTCCGAACAGCAGGTTGTCGCGGAAGCGCGTCGGTGTCTCCAGTGCGGCGTCTGTTCGGAATGCTTCCAGTGCACCGAAGCCTGCGGTGCGGTCGGTGCCATCAAGCATCAGCAGTGTGCCGTGGAGACGGTTGAACATGGCGGTGTCATCATCATCGCCGATCCCGACATGGCTCCCGCCATCCGCGGTGAAGACATTATCCGGGCCTACGGCCCCAAAGCCGCGCGCACGGATGTGAACGACATGATCGTCCGCGGCTTTGACGCCGCGGCAAAAGCCATGATCCTGCTCGGCGGTTCCGCCCATCGCACCAAGGGCCACGCCATGGCCTTCTCCGTACCGGACGCAGGGCTCGCCCCGGAGATCCGCATCGGCGTCTTTGCCTGTCGCTGCAACGACTCACTCGGCTGGCTCGACGGCATGACCGCCTACCTGCGAGAGCAGGAAGAGCGTGATCCGGCGATTGTCCATGCCGAAACCGTGGGCGCCGCCTGCATCAGCGACGGCGCGGAAATCATCATCAAAACCGCCAGGGAAAAAGGGCTCACCAGAATCGTCCTCGCCTCCTGCGTCTGCTGCCCGCTCAACTTTGTCTGCTCCGCCTGCACCGACCAGCGAAGCCGATTAAAAGACAGCCTTTTCCATGGCACTGGCATCAGCCGTTCCATGGTGGAGACGTGCAACCTGCGCGGAGAAATCCTCCGGCTGGTGGCAACCAACCCGCAGCTGGCCATGAAACGGTACAAGGGACTGCTGCACCGCTCCATCGAACGGGTCAAGAGCCTCAAGCCGCTCCCCGCTGTTGACCGCAACTACAATTTTACCGCCGCGGTTATCGGCAACTCCCAGGCAACCCTGACCAGTGCCATGCAGCTGGCCGAAATGGACCACGATGTCTTTCATTTCGGCACCAGGGAACAGCCTGTCAACGGCGGTCCTGGCCACGCCAACATCCATAGTTTCGCCGGCTGGAATGTCATTGCGCTGCGCGGCACCGTCGGCGATTTCCAGATTCTGGTCGAATCGGGAGTCGACCGTCAGGTGATCCGGGCCGGCACGGTGATCATGGGGGAGAAGGCACGACGACGTATTCCCTACAGCTACCAGGAGGGGCTGCCGGACAAGTATATTGAACCCGTCTTCCAGCAAAAAGACGTTCCCGACATTCCCTTCACCTACCCCTGCGCCACCGCGGTTCCCGGGCTTTTTCTGGCCGATCCCTCGGGACTCAATGTCTCCAACCTGAAGAAAGGAGCTGCCGCGGCTATCATGGCCGCCTCGGCCCTGCCGCGAGGCCCCCGGCAGAGCAAGGGCTTTACCGTGACGATAGCCGGGAACCGCTGCCGGGGCTGTGGCCGCTGTGCCGGCGTATGCCCGTATCATGCCGTGACGTTTGCAGGCAACCAGGCAGGCGGCTGGCAGGCGCAGGTTGATGAAGCTATCTGCAAAGGGTGCGGCAACTGTATCTCCGTCTGCCCGACGGGAGCTGCCGACAGCCCTTACAGAAACACGGAATTTCTCGCCCAGGCCCTTGAGGAAATACTCCAGAATGATGCAGCCCAACAATAACGCAAACAATCGCGCAACGACAATGAATCGTCCGAACAAGATAATGCTCTTTCTCTGCAACTGGGGGCCCCACGCAGCCTTTCTCAGCCTGCAGGATGAAAAACGGGATATTCCCGAGGAAGTTCTCATGGTGCGTGTCCCCTGCACCGGCAGGGTCGATCGTTCCCTCCTGATCAAGGCTTTTGCCATGGGAGCGGACGGCGTTGCCCTGGTGGGCTGCTCTCCGGGAACCTGCCGCTACGGCACGGGAACCCAGACCGCCTCCCGCAACACCCAGGATACAGCTAAGATCCTGGATCTCATGGGCATTGGTCAAGAGCGGCTGCGCTTCGCCACCTTCCTGCCCGAACAGGCGGATCAGCTCCTCGACTTCCTCCACGTCTTTTTAGATGACATTAAAAAGATGGGGCCGACAACGATCACCACCTTGCCGACTGCGCCGGCGCCGAGCGGCCAGGTAGCATTGCCCCGTGAAGAGATCGCCCGGCTGATCGCAAAATACGATATCCATGCCTGCCAGGACTGCGGAAAATGCTCGTCCGCCTGTCCGCTGGCCCTCGTCGGCAAACCTTTTTCCGCCCGCGGCATTGCCTCGGCCGTGATCAACAACGAGCTGTATAAATCCGGGGTGCAGGAGAATGTCTGGTCCTGCCTGACCTGCGGCCTCTGCTATGAGCGGTGCCCGTCGGCGGTCAACTTTCCCGCCTTCATCAAGGAACTGCGCAACCTGTACCGGAAAAAGTCCATCCAGGGCGACGAAGCGCATGGCGGTTTTCTCCATTCGCTCATGCGCTCCATGGCATCGCGCGACATGACCCCGAACCGGTGGCGGAACCTGCCGGAAGATCTGCAGATCGACCAGGAGTCGACCGTGCTGTTCTATGGTGGATGCGCGCCCTATTTCGATATTTTTTTCGGCAAGCACCTCGATGTGCGTACGGAAAAAATACTCTTTGACGGCATCCGGCTGCTCAACTTCTTTGACGTGTCCCCACGGTTGCTGGGCGATGAGCGCTGCTGCGGACACGATCTGCTCTGGTCCGGAGAACAGAAACATTTTGGCCAGGTTGCCCGCCTGAATGTGGAGCGGCTCAACAGCCTGGGCATCACAACCATGATCACGACCTGCCCGGAGTGCTACATGACGTTTAAAACCACCTACCCGAGCCAGGGACTGCAGCTGGGTTTCGAGGTCGTTCATCTCTACGATTTCCTGGAGCAGCAGATCGATCGCGGGGCTGTAGAGTTTTCAGCCCTGGACCAGGCCGTCACCTTCCAGGACTCCTGCCGGCTCTGCCGCCTTGAAGGTCGAGCCGAGCTGCCGCGTCAGCTGCTGCACCGGCTGCAGCCGGCCCGGTTCTCGGAAATGCGCGAGTCGGGTAACGCGGCAATGTGCTGCGGCAATACCGCCTGGACAGGCTGTGACGCTTTCTCCAAGGCGATGCAGGTCAAACGGTTGCAGCAGGCCCGGGAAACCGGGGCGGACCTGCTGATCACCTCGTGCCCGAAATGCCAGATCCATTTGCAATGTGCGATGCAGGATCCCTTCCGCGGCGATGAGTTACAGATGGAAATGCTTGATTTAACCAGTGTTATAGCAAAAACCATACGCTGGAAATAGAAAGAGATCGGAGAAGAGTACATGACAACACAGAGTGTCACCCTGAAATCCGGCGGCGACGGCAGCGATCCGCGAATCGGCGTCTACGTCTGCCACTGTGGCTTGAACATCGCCCAGTCCGTGAACTGCCGGCAGGTTGCCGAAAACGCGAGCCTGGCGGACGGCGTGGTCCTGGCCAAGGATATCCCCTACGCCTGTTCGGAGCCGGGGCAGCATCAGATCAAACAGGACATCCTTGATAACCGGCTCGATCGGGTGGTTATCGCCTCCTGTTCGCCGCGTCTGCACGAGCCGACCTTCAAGCAGATGGTGCAGTCGGTTGGCCTCAATCCCTACATGATGGAAATGGCCAACCTGCGCGAGCAGTGCAGCTGGGTGCACATGAAAGATATTGACCGCGCCACCCGCAAAGCCGAAACCCTGGTTGATATGGCCATCGCCCGAGCACGCCACCTCGAGCCGCTCACTGAGGATATCCTGCCTCTGACCAAGAAGACGCTGGTCATCGGCGGCGGTGTTGCCGGTATCCAGGCCGCTCTTGATCTGGCGGACTGTGGATATGATGTAACTTTGGTCGAGAAACAACCTACAATCGGCGGAATAATGGCTCGGCTGGACAAGACCTTTCCGACCATGGATTGCTCGATCTGAATACTCGGTCCGAAAATGACGGATGTCGGTCGACATCCACGGATTAAGCTGCTGACCTTGAGTGAGGTCGTAGACGTCAAAGGGTATGTTGGCAATTTTGACATCAAGATTATCAAGAGAGCGAAATATGTCGATGAGGCCGCCTGCACCTCCTGCGGCGAATGCGCCAAGGTATGCCCGGTGGTGCGCCCCGATGCATTCAATATGGGCCTTGCCTCACGCCGTGCGATTTACAGCCCGTTCCCCCAGGCCGTTCCCTCATCCTATCTGATCAACATCAAGGAATGTCTGGGGCACAATCCTGCCGTCTGCTCCAAGTGCGTCGACGTCTGCGACAAGAAGTGCATCAACTTCCATATGTCGGACGAAGAGATCGCCCTGCGGGTGGGGACCATTATCGTGGCCACCGGCCTCAAACCCTATGATCCGACGGAACTCGATGAGTACGGCTACACCCGGTTTGAAAATGTCCTGACCAGCCTTGAGTTCGAGCGGCTGGTGAACGCCGGCGGCCCATCGAAGGGTGAGCTGGTGCGGCCGACCGATATGGGACATCCCGGGTCGGTCGGTTTTATCCAGTGCGTCGGTTCCCGTTCCTCCCGCAAAGGAGGCCGGTACTGCTCAAACACCTGCTGTATGAACACCATCAAATCCACCCTGGTGCTCAAGGAGCATTACCCGGACATGGACGTGAAGGTGTTCTACATCGATATCAGGGCATTCGGTAAAGGCTTTGAGGAACTGTATGCCAGGAGCCGCAAGCTTGGCGTGCAGTTTATCCGTGGCCTGCCCGGATCGGTGGAAGAAACGGCCGATAAGGGACTGCGCGTGGCGGTGGAAAACAGCGCCAATGCCAGCCTGGAATTCCATGAGCTGGATATGCTGGTTCTGGCCCAGGGCATGCAGCCGGCGACCTCCACCCACCGTCTCCAGGAGATGATGGGGCTGCAGCTGACGCCTGACGGATTCTACCTTGAAGCCCACCCGAAACTCCAACCGGTGGACGCCGCCACCCGCGGTGTCTTCTATGCCGGCTGCGCGGAGGGCCCCAAGGATATCAAGGAGAGCGTCACCCAGGCATCTGCCGCGGCCGTGCGGGCCATCCGGCTGATGCACAAGGGCGAGATCGCCACGGAGCCGATCACCGCGGAGGTTACCCTCGAAAATTGTACGTCCTGCGGTATCTGCGCTCAGGTCTGTCCCTATAACGCCATTACCGTCGACAAGAACAACAAGCAGCCGGCGTCGGTCAACTCGGCGGCCTGTGCCGGCTGCGGTACCTGTGCCGCCGAATGCCGCTTCGATGCAATCAGCATGAACCATTACACCGATCAGCAGATCATGGGACAGGTTGATGCCATGCTTCGGACGGCACCGGAATCCAAGATCGTGGTCTTCGCCTGTAACTGGTGTTCCTACGCCGGAGCCGACTACGCCGGAGTTTCACGCCTGCAATATCCAGCCAATGCGCACCTGGTGCGGGTCATGTGTTCCGGCCGGGTGGATGAAAAATTCATCTGGGACGGCTTCCGCCGCGGCGCGCCCGTGGTGCTGGTCAGCGGCTGCCATATCGGCGATTGTCACTATATCGATGCCAACCACTGGACCGAAAAGCGCGTTACCCATATCCGCAAGAAAATGAGCAAGATGGGAATCCGCCCCGAGCGCTTGCAGCTGGAATGGATCAGTGCCGCGGAGGGTATCCGTTTTGCCAGGAAGATGGAGGAGATGGAGATAATTCGCCGGACAGTGACCAGTGAGGAGATTGAAGAAACGATCGAACTGCTGCGGAATATATGAGAAAGGTGTCGAAATCAGCAGGATAAAAAACCAAGGGGTGCGGAAGAAACTTCCGCACCCCTTGAGATCTCTAATTTTAGATTCACAGTAGTCATCTCAAGCTGAGGGAAATGCCAAATTATAGTTCGTAGCAGATGAATTGATACCAATTTTACCCAATTTCTTGCGAATCGAATTGTAAATCATCTGCCCAAAATTCATCTTCGACTTTACGAATTTTCACCATCCCCCAACAGATTTCGATTGGTTGCAGTTCCGGGTGATACGGTGGGGTTCTTAAAACTTCATGGCCAAAAGATTTCGCTATTTCATCAATTGCATAGATTGGCTCAGGTGCAATTTTTTTTATTATTTCAATCAACTCCGGCTTTAGGCAGTCATCACGACAATAAATCTTATTTTGCTCCAACCAGTCTATAATCTTTTTCTTGGAGCACGAAGGCGTTGGCGATGAATGCTTTGAGAGAATATTATGATAAGGAGCGTTGTCCAGTACTATCAGAGAGTTGGCCGGGATTTTGGGAAGGAGCATTTCCGTAAACCATTTCTCAAACAATTCCCAGTTCATTTGGCCGTGATAATCTCCTGTTTTTGTAGTACTTTTAAATACAAGCTTGGCGTCGGCCACCCAACCAGATTTTGTTATTGCATTGATTATGATAAGACGCTCACCTTTCCCTGTGGGCTTTTGTACCCAAGGTCCGTCTTCGCCTGAATACCAAATAAAATCATTACTGTGATTTTTGTTAACGTACGATTCATCCAAGTAAACTTCGGAGCGGATGGTGTTGGCATCGCCTCGAAGTGCTCGATTGTTACGTTTTTTTCGGATATAACGCTGCCTGGCAGCTATTACGTGATCCTTCTCCTTTAAGTGCTGCGACCGAGTTCCTTGGCCAAACTCAAACCCCCACCGGTTAAGAGTTCTCGCCAATGTTGTTATATGAAACGACTCGTCTTCCGACTCCCCTGCCAGGAAATCACGGATAGTTGCAAGAGTTATATGTTCTCCGTTTTTATTAGCGGAGCGGATGAAGGTTCGGACTGCCTCTTGATACGACGTACTTACAGAATGAGCAGGGCGACCACGGATTTTTGCAGGTTCGTCAAGAAGATTTGGGTCACGACTATAGTCTGCCATGACCCTCTTGACCGTTGCCAGACCAACGCCAAGGGCGTCAGCAGTTCGTTTGGCGCTTGGCTCTGAAGGTTGAAACTTGTTTCGATCAAAATACTGCTTGACCGAAACCACAATTTTTTTGGCCTCTGGCGTCAAAGGCTTGCCCCGAATTGAATCCATATTCTACCCTGAATGCCATCTGAAATTAAATGGACTTTTTTGACAGAGTAGCACAGGGAAACACAATAAATCAAGTATCAATTCATCTGCTATGAACTATAAGAGAAAGTGAGGCGATGTACCGCTCTTTGTTCGAAAAGATGATGAACGGCTTTGCCTATTGCAGGATGATTTTCGACGGAGACACGCCCAGGGACTTCATTTATTTAAGCGTCAATGAAGCCTTTGAGAAGCAGACCGGGTTGAAGGATGTCATCGGCAGGCATGTGTCCGAGGTCATCCCCGGCATACGGGAAACCGATGCCGGGCTGCTAGAAATCTTCGGGCGGGTCGCTTTGACCGGAAATCCTGAACAGTTCGAAATATACGTTAATGCCTTGAAACAATGGATCTGGGTCTCCGCCTACTGCCCTGCCAAAGACCATTTCGTAGCCGTGTTCGATGTAATCACCGAACGTAAGCGGGCGGAAGAACTGATGCATATCCGGATGAGGCTTATGGAGTATTCCACGGGACACACGCTGGAGGAACTGCTCCGTAAAACACTGGATGAGGTTGGACTATTAGTTGAAAGCCCCATCGGCTTCTACCATTTTGTTGAACCCGACCAAAAAACCCTCTCACTGCAAACATGGTCCACATCGACGCTCGAACTGTTCTGCAAGGCCGAAGGGAAAGGATTGCACTACAGCATGGACCAGGCAGGTGTCTGGGTCGATTGTGTTCGACAGCGCAAGCCGGTGATCCATAACGATTATGCCTCCCTTCCCCATCGACAAGGGCTGCCTGAAGCCCCCCCCCCCCTGACCACCGGATCATCTGGACAAATAGGGCCATGAAGAAAATGGTGAAGGCCGATAACGTTCAACTGCGCGGAATGTGTTGTTATTCAGCTTTCTGGAACCAAACCGTGCCATGCCTCTCTTGCCCTGTTGCCAAAACCTTTCTTACCGGCGCATTAGCGGAAGGCAATATCACTACCCCCAACGGAAGACTTCTGGAACTAAGAACAGTACCGATCTTTACTGAGTCGGGAATGGTCGAAAGTGTAATTGAGGTTATACGTGACGTTACCGAGCATCGAAAACTCGAGGCCCAATTCCTACAGGCTCAGAAGATGGAGTCCGTCGGCAGGTTGGCAGGAGGTGTGGCCCATGATTACAATAATATGCTCTCGGTAATCGTCGGTTATTCGGAACTGGCCCTCGGGAAGCTCGACCCAACTGATGAAATATACGAAGACCTCCGTGAGATCTATAAAGCCGGTGTTCGTTCCACGGAAATCACCCGGCAACTTCTTACGTTTGCAAGAAAACAGACCATTGCACCAGTTGTTTTCAACTTGAACGATGCAGTGGATGGAATGCTTAAAATGCTTAACCGGATGATCGGTGAAGATATCAGCCTGACCTGGTTGCCCGGAACAGACATATGGCCAGTAAAGATGGATCCCTCTCAGCTTGATCAGCTTTTGGCCAATCTCTGTGTCAATGCCCGAGATGCCATCGACGGGGTAGGCAATATTACCATCGAGACCGACATTGCAACCTTTGATGAAGCCTATTGCGCTGATCATACCGGATTCGTTCCCGGTGAATACGTACTTCTGGCGGTAAGCGACGACGGCTGCGGCATGGAGCACGAGACAGTCGGCAAAATTTTCGAGCCCTTCTTTACGACAAAAGCAGTCGGTCAGGGCACGGGTCTTGGACTCTCCACGGTTTATGGTATCGTCAAACAGAATAACGGCTTCATCAACGTTTACAGTGAACCGGGCGAAGGAACCACCTTTAAAATCTACCTGACCCGGCATACCAACTTGGCACCCGAGGATCTAAGAGAGAACTCGACGGATATCTCCGTGGGGCATGGGGAAGTCATCCTTGTCGTTGAAGATGAAGTTTCGATCCTGAAGCTTGCCAAAAGAATTCTCGAAGTCCGTGGATACACGGTTTTGACCGCTGAAAAGCCTAGGGATGCGATGCGTCTTTTTGAAGAACACCGGAACAACATCGACTTGTTGATCACCGACGTCATCATGCCGGAGATGAACGGCAAGGAGTTGTCCAAAAAGCTGTGCGAAAAGTGCCCAGGTCTAAGAACCATATTTATGTCAGGTTACACGGCTAATGCTATCGCTCACCATGGGGTCTTGGACGGGGGTGTTAACTTCGTTCAGAAGCCTTTTTCCCAAGAGAGTCTGGCAGCCAAGGTCAAAGAGGTGCTCTTAAATTAGACCTCATTTCAGGGATGTTCGCTGAGGAAGGATGTCCCCAGGAAGTTTTACTTGGGAGTACACATCGCGGGTTAAGACTATTCCTGAGTCATTCTAATCATCCCAAGGATTGATAACGTTGACACCTGCGGCTTGGAATGGACTGACATCTCGTGTCGCGACGCTAAATCGGTTAGTCGCCGCAATAGACGCAATGTATCCATCTGCTGCAGCTATTGCTAAGCCGGCAGATTTGGCTTTTGCCATGAGCTCAGCATAAGCGGTCGTGCAGCCCATATCAAACGGACATACACGTCCGGCAAACAGCGGCAAAATTTGATTTTCTAAACTGGTTTGCAGTTCATCTCGTCGCTTTCCAACTGGAAGGTTTGCAACTCCAAAACGCAGTTCTGCCACAGTGATGGCTGATAAAAATAGCGTTTCTAGTGATTGTGCATCAATCCATTTAATAACACGGGCCTCAGGAGCACGACGCAACGGTTCCGATATTACATTTGTATCTAACAGTATCATTCGAAATCCACCGGCTTGGCAGGAGATTTATCTCTGCTCTGCTCCAAAATCGAAAATTCATCATCGCTCAAATTGATTTTGCGACCAATGCTAGCAAGTAAAGAACCAAGTTTTACCCTTCCTTCTGGCTGGACGGCATTTTCCAGTATCTCACGAATTTCAGCTTCGGCGCTTCGGCCATGCTGTGCGGCCCTAACCCGCAAAGCGCGATGAACCTCATCCGGTACGTTTCTGACAGTGACTGATGGCATGATTTCACCTCCCTCTTAAGCTTTATTTGCTTACATTATATCACAATGCAAGCAAGTATAGCAAGAGTCGGACCATTTTCAAAAAAGGCTGTGATCGATGAGGTGGCATGATCAAGTAGCCAAAGCAGGATATTTCCAATGGCAATCTAACCCCATTAAATGGGGTATTAAATTGACCTTCTTCCTGACCATATACCCTACATGAACAGCAGAATTCTACACGAACAATTTCTTGCCTGCCCCGAGTTGAGGACAACAACATGCAGTAGCATTTCAAAGCTCACGTTCAGTTTCGCGCAGCAGACAGTTCAATAACTGATCTTTCTGTTCGTCCTCAAAATCCTGAAACTCGGCGGCGAATTCGTTTTCGTTCGTTCTTACAACCCGGGCCTTGATCGTAAATTCATGTAGGGAACCGTCTTGCCAGCTAAAGACCATCTTGACAATAATGTCCTCATCCACAGAGGGACATAATGAGGCTGTGCGGACTGCACAGCCTCTGGTCGAGAGATTGAGTAATTGGCCGGTAGCGTTTGTATCTTTTACAATATAGTCAGTAGAAGGCAGCTCGCTGTAGTGGAAACGGAGCCCTTGTAATGTTTCTCTCAAGCCACCTTGTACGCTCGTAATAATCGTGGCCAGTCATCTGTTTCACTCTAAGGGATTCAGAAATTACATATAGTCCCCCAATGATGTATGCCCTTCATGACCAGGAAGTCTTCGGTGCAGGACATCAGGTCGTCTGCCAGAGACTGGATATGGGAACGGCATACAGATTGGTTCCAAAAGGCACAACGGCCGCACCGTCATAGAGCACCACACCGGCGGCAAACCTTTGCTGAACTGCATCCTGAAGCTTACGCAGTCCCTTGAAGTCATCGCTCGTCACCGTCGCGGCGGCCTTCACTTCAACACCGGCCACACAGCCTCCGGACTCCAGCACCACATCTACTTCGACCTTGTCCTTATCACGGAAATGGCTGAAGATTACAGTCTCCTCCTGCCAGCTTGCATGCCGCCGCAACTCCTGATAGACGAAGGTCTCCAGAAGCCGTCCGAAGACGGCGCGATCCTGCCACAACATTTCTGTATCCAGCCCGAGCAGTGTGCAGGCCAGTCCCGTATCACCCAGATGCAGCTTGGGCGTCTTGATCAGACGCTTCATCCGATTGCTGTGCCAAGGGGGCAGTTCGTCCAGCAAAAAGATCCGCGACAGCAGCGTCACATATTCACGGATAGTGGGGCGGCTCATCTGGAAAGGGGCGGCGAGGTCGGATATATTCACCAGACACGCCGTCTGCCCGGCGGCCAGAGTCAACAGGCGCGGCAAGGCATCCAGGGCGCTGATACGCGCCAGGTCGCGGATATCACGCTGAATCAACGTGTCGGAATAATCCCGATACCATGCCATCCGCCGTCGTGGAGTGGCACGCGCCAGTGCGGCCGGATATCCTCCGGCCGCCACCCGCTCCGCCAGCGCCTTGCCCAACCGTTGCCCGGATGGTCCCGTCTGAAAGGTGGCGTTGAACAGCATTGACAGGAAACCGGAAGATTCACCGGCAAGCTCTGTTTGAGACAAAGGATGCAGCCGAAGGATTTCCATCCGGCCGGCCAGCGAATCGGCCAGCCTGGGCACCAGCAGCACATTTGCCGAGCCCGTCAGAATGAACCGGCCTGGTTCCCGCCGGGCATCCACCTCCGCCTTTAGAGAGGTGAACAGCTCCGGTACCCGCTGCACTTCGTCAAGCACAGCCCGCTCCGGCAGCTCGGCCACATAGCCGACCGGATCCGCCTGCGCCGCCGCCCGCTGAACATCGTCGTCAAAGGTGAAATAGGTAAAACCCCCTTCATCTCCGATCAACCGGGCCAGGGTCGTCTTTCCGCACTGCCGCGGCCCATGAATCAGCACCACCGGCGTATCAGCCAACGCTTCCGCAATACGAGAATGGAGATGGCGGGGATAGAAATTATGGCTCTTCATAACGGCTCATCGTAAGAAGATTGTCGTCCAATTGCAATGTTTATTCCGACTAATTAAAAACTACACGCCGTCCATTTGCAATAATTAGCCAGGAGCAACAGAGCCAGCATCCTGTCCCTGCACAGCCTGTGCTTCTAAAAAAAACAAGGGGTGCGGAAGAGACATCCGCACCCCTTGAAAGCTTACAACTTGAGTCGGTCTCAGTACACTGTGCTGAGCCGCTGTGAGTTAATCGTCTGAAAAGTAATTTCCTGTCTGTATTCCGTTACTTCGCCGGGACGGCACCCCGGAGAGATGCCGGCGCGCCCTTACTGACCCATGCTTTGCCGACAGGCAGAACGTCTCTGCCGAAAACCTGTAAAAATATTACATGGGCCATCATGTAGAAGGCACCGAGCGCACAGAGAATCAGGTCGAGAGCGACAAGTGTCTTGATACTGCTCATGCCGGCCAAGATCTCCAGATCAAGACCGATAAAGCCAAGGATAAGTGTTGTAAATGTGAATACCATTGCCGTATGGATCGCGAAGGAGCCAATCCACAAAACCGCGGTGTAGACAGTGTAGGCTACCAGGAACCAGCCGAGGTCTCCAGCGCCGATTTTGAGGTGTGAGCCAATCCACGTATCTTTTGCGCCTTGAAAATCCAGGACCATGAAAATGAGTGCCAGGGCAATCCAGAATGCACCGTATGATGAAAAGGCACTATAGCCAAAATTATTGCCGGCCTTGAATTCCTGGAGACCGGCCAGGAGTTGGGCGCCACCGCCAAAGGCAAGCGCACAACAGAATACCACGCCTGTGCCACATAACCCGAGGTTATGAAATTGAAGCAATAAAGTAGTGGTGCCAAAGCCTGCCAGTCCAACGACTGCCGGATTTCCCATGGGTGTTGCATCAGCCATTTCGTTCTCCTTCATGATGTGATTACTTTTCTCACTTATGTGAGATCTTCATCTACCTGTTGATGTTCAGGAGTCTGTCGGATTATGCCCTTCCCCTCATCTTCATGCTGTTTTCTGAGGAAGAATTGTTATAAATCCGGCAGATTCCTGGAAGATCTCAAGTAGAGTTACTCGCCTCGAATACTTTTTCTGAACGTGAGATAGAAAGCCCCCTTTTTTTAAGAGTTAATTTTTTGCAACGTATTCATTACCGCACTCAACTCGTGAAATGAGTGCTTTCTCGCTTTTTGCGAGACGCCAGTTTTGCATTAGGCAATAGTCCAGGATTTAACCAGGGTTCACCTACCGGCAACACATCCCGGCCAAAGATATCCAGAAAGATAATATGAGCCATTATGTACCAGGCGTTCAATGCACTGAAGATGAGCACAAAGGCACCAACCTTGCCCATTGCTGGGTGACCGAAGTGGGCAAGGTCCAAAAGAATGAAACCCAAAACCAACAGCGTGAATGTGAAGGACATCGCACCATGGATGAAAAGTGAGGCGCCCCAAAGGATAATCGTATAGAGCGTCCAGATAATCAGAAGGTAGCCGATATCGGTTGTGCTCGACTGGTAGACATCAAATTTATTGAACAATTGGATGAGGCTGTAGACAATCCAGAAAGCTCCATAGGCAGTAAAAACGGCATAACCAAAATTATCCCCTCTTTTTTGCTCCTCGAAGCCGGCTAACAACTGAACCAAACCACCGAATACCATTCCGCATGCAATGACCGGACCTATGCTGCAGAGCTCAAGGTTATGTAATTGATGGATAATCATTGTCAAACCGAAACCA
>CAYTVF010000100.1:0-14612 GCA_964441345.1 uncultured Desulfopila sp.
CAACTTGACATTGTGAGTGTTTTCAATAAGTTAAAATTTAGCCGGGAATTGCTGCCAATAGCAAGCCATTGTAAAATATCCTGTTCTCTTTTTGTTAACGTAATTTCCATAGTTATCTCTTATCGATACAGTATCTATCCAAGGGGACAATTTATATTGATATATGGATTATAACAACCTGTCATATCTGACAGGTTGTTAGTATTTAATTTGAGAGCACATCTATTCTATAGTTAACTCGTCATGCTGTTCAACGGTCATGGGTCCTCCCTGGTTGATGTTGTTATTTGAATAGGGAGTGTAGAATCGAAATCTTACAAAACCCTTACTAGGAATCTGTCGGATTTAGGAGCCGTTCATCGATAGACAAAAGGTGTACGAAATTGACGTATCGTCTTGATTTCACGATACAATGCTTGACATTTTCTGGTGTTTTTGGTTAATTCCTGTGTAATATCGGCACGGGTATCCAGCGTGCGGCGAGCTTCCAATCGTCGCAGAGGTGGGCTGTTGCAGAACACCATAAACGCAAAAAGCGCTTACAACCAAATGGTTGTAAGCGCTTGAACGTACGGTGGTACACCAGGCAGGATTCGAACCTGCGACCTTCTGATTCGTAGTCAGGTACTCTATCCAGCTGAGCTACTGGTGCTTGAACGTGTTGCTATATACCCTAGATCGAGAGCTAACTCAAGCCTGTTTTTTGGGGGGCTCCTCTTTTTCTGCCTTGTGGAAAATGAGCTCGTTGTCCATGGGTTTCATATCGGGTTCGGCAATAATCGATATTTCAACGCCATAACGCTTTTCCATTTCATGGAGTTCGGCTCTTTTATTGTTTTGCAGGTACGATGCCACATCGATGGGGAAATGACACTCAATCCGCCCGACAACCTTGCGGCTGGCACCGGTCTGAATACGCCGCAGATAGTAGAGAGAGAGGGTTTCCACCGATCTGACTGTGCCCCTGCCCTTGCAATGTTCGCACTGCCGGTAGTTTCCCGCCTCAATGGGTGCACCGAGCTTCTGCCGGGATATCTGCAACAGGCCGAATTTGGAGATGCGGCTGAAATCGACCTTGGCCTTGTCTTTCCTCATCGCCTCCCTGACCTTTTTTTCCACGGCCTGGATATGCTTTCTGTTGCGCATATCGATGAAGTCGACAACGATCAGACCGCCAAGGTCCCTGAGCCGGAGCTGTCTCGCCAGTTCGGTGGCCGCTTCCATGTTCGCCTGAAAGATTGACGCCTCAAAATTCTTCCCCTTCGAGGTAGAACCCGAGTTGACGTCGATTGCCACCAGGGCCTCCGTCGGGCTGATGACAATCGACCCCCCGGACGGCAAGCTCACCTGCGGCTGGTAGATCGATTCGATCTGATCCTCGACACTGTACTGGTTGAAGATCGGCCTTGCCCCCTGATGCAATCGAACCTTGACGTTCCGCTGTTTCTCGGGAAGCAGTTCAATAAATTTTTTGACCTGCTCCAGAGCGGTTCGATCATCCACCAAGATTTCCTGAATGGAGGGGTCGAAATGCTCACGCAGAAACCTCAGCACACTTTCCTGGTCTTCATACACCAGGCCAACGCCCTGCATCTCCTGACCTCTTGCCTTGATATCATCCCAAAGCTTAAGGAGATACCTGACATCCCGGGATAAAGCCTCTTCATTGATATCGACACTTGCGGTGCGGACAATCCAGCCGATCCCTTCCGGCAGATCGATGGAAGCCATGGCTCCCCGCAGCTGCGATCTCTTTTCCTCGCCGGAGATCTTCCGCGATATTCCCGAAGAATCGGAACCGGGCATCAACACCACGCATCTGCCGGGAATCGAGAGATAGGTGGTCATATTCGCGCCTTTCTTGCCCACCTCCTCCTTGACTACCTGGGCAAGAACCTCCTGACCCCTTTCGAGAACATCGGTGATGGTGAGTCTTTTCCACTGGTGCGTTTCCACCAGATGGCGAACTTCATTGCTCAATTCCTGCTTGTAGTATTCCGGATGGATTTCGCTGAAGGGCAAAAAACCGTTCTTCTCCGTTCCATAATCGACGAAGGCCGCCTGGAGGCTGGGCTCTATCGCGACAATCCGGGCTTTATAGATATTATTTTTAGTCTGTGTTCGGGAAATGGTCGAAACATGAATGGATTCGAGCCTGCCGTCTTCGAGCAAGGCCAACCGGCACTCTTCGGGTTCCTCGGCATTGATCAGGAGCTTGCAGACCTTTTTTACTTCCTCCTGCGGCTCTTCGAGCTCGAACGGCTCCTCTTCATCCGCATCTTCCTGCAGCAGATCGTCCTCTTGATAAAAATAGCCTTCACCACGATCATAGTCAGTGCCGTCCACCTCCCGGTAATCCCGAAACTCTTCCGGCTCGGCGGACGCCGCTCCCTCAGAGCTCTCATCCGCCGGCATGATCGTCTCGTCGACCGGAGGACTCGCCTTCTTCCCGCCCCTTTTGCCCCGCCGCCCTCTGCTGCTCTTGCCTTTTCGTCTGTCGCGAAGGTTCTTGTCTTCTTCTGCCGGGGCATCGACGACCTCGGAAGGCGCAACATCCTGCGCTGCATCCTGGCCAACATCTTGAACTGGAGCAGCCGGCGATACGATCGTTTCCTCACCGCCCGAGTCGGCAGAAGGAGGTATACCTTTATTTCTCGGTCCTTTCCGGTTTCTTGGCGATCTTTTCCGGCCGGGCTTTGCTGAAACCGGTGCCTCCGGCTGCGCTCCCGCCTCTTTCTCGCCGGCCGCGGTTTCAATTTCCGCGACCGCCGGTATCTCCGCCGAGACCTGCGCCGCAGGTTTTTGCGAAGCGGTTTTGGCGGACCGCCTCGGTCGTTTCTTAGCCGCTGCCGCCACCGGCTCGGCAGCATCCCCGGCAACCTCAGCAACCTCAGTTGACTTCGTACTCTTCCACCAGGCCCCGGTCTTCGCCTTAACCTGAACAACCTTCTTTTCTACATCTTCATCTTTTTTCGCAACCATAATTCATCCTCTCCAGCCGTAAGCCTCCATTTTTGTTCAGACTTCCGACATATTTTGGGAAAATCATCGACATCCCCGGCTGGTCCTCCAGCCCGGCGATGCAATAATCACCATTTTTTTAACGCTCATAGCGCCAACCGGCATACATTCCGTAAGATCATTTTCAGACAGTTGCGTGTTCCCATCTGCAGGAGATGTTTCACCGCAATTTATTCAGTCTGTTATCCGGCCGAAAAATGATTGAACTTACGGAACCCATACCTCCACTCCGTTTATCGGGGTCAGGGATACATCTGCTCCCCGAGAAACTAGTACTGTCTATTTCACCGAAACACAAATGATATTTATTATCTGCCAATCGTTACCCGACACCTGCGGCCTCTTCCCTTTGCCCTTTTCAGAAGAGTATTCGACTACTCCTGCCATTGGTTTTTCCCTAATTATATAGGAAAGATATTTATATCTTGCCAAAGGAACCCCATGACTTTAAACTTGACAGTGTCCGCTGAGAACCGTACATTTCGAGATTTAAGGAAAACTCAGTACAGCCCTAATACTATCGCCAACAATCTCTCCAAAGGAGTATACAGTGTCCCTTTGCCCGCCTCGAATTTCCAGTCTGCGATTTGCCTTTGTCGTGCTGTGCTGCCTGCAGGTGAACGGCGTTGCCGAATACGTTCACGCAGAAAAGGTATCTACCGAAAAGTGGAACATTTCAGCCGACAAACTGGTGCGTTATGAGACTCCGAACAGCATTGTCGCCCAGGGCAATGTTATTCTGGAGAAAAAGGAACAATTTATCCCACAGCCGCCGCAAGCTAAACTGAAAATGACCTCCTGGACCGAACTGCTGGAAGAGGATGTCAAGCAGCCTGAAAAAGTGGCGGATGAAGTCGTTAAAGAGGTGGTCCCCCAGTATCGCACGGCAATCACCATTGCAGCCGACTGGATGGTTTACGATGTGGAACTCGAATCCATCAAGGCCAAGGGCAATGTGCGGATAACGACCAACGACGACCAGTTGTCGGCCAAGGAAGCAACACTCAATCTTACCAGTGAAACCGGGAAATTCACCGATGCGACCGTTGTCCGTAAAGAGCTCAGCATGCACCTTGAAGGAAAAACCATCGAAAAGACCGGGTTCGACACCTATCGAGTGATCGACGGATGGGTGATAACCTGCAAGGTGGATGAGGGCGAGACTCCGCCCTGGAGCTTCGCCAGCTCCGACGCCGATGTCAGACAGGGCGGTTACGCGGAACTGAAGCATGCAACGTTCAGGATCAAAGACGTTCCGGTCTTTTACCTTCCCTATGTGATAGTTCCGGCGAAAGACACGCGGCAGACCGGTTTCCTTTTCCCGGAGTTCTCAACCTCGGATAACAACGGTGCCGGCCTGAATGTTCCTTTTTTCCTCAATATTTCCGATTCCGCCGATGTCACGCTCTTCCCGGAATATTACTTCGAACGTGGTTTCATGCCCGGAGCCGAATTCCGCTATGTCTCGGATGCAAGAGACAAGGGCATGTTCACTGCCAGCTATCTTAATGACCAGCTCTCGGATCCCTCCGAAACGGACTATTACAACTCGACCGGCTATACCCACGACAACAGCGACAGATATTGGCTGCGGGGCAAGGCGGATCATACCTTCGCCGACAGATGGCAAACCCGCCTCGATCTCGATATAGTTTCCGACCAGGATTACCTGCGTGAATTCGACACCGGCATTACCGGTTTCGAGAAAACCTACAACCGATACCTGAAAACCTTTGGTCGAGGCTTCCAGAATCAAACGGATCCTCTCCGCCAGAATACCCTGAAAACCCTGCGCAGCTGGAGCGGCATGTCGTTGGAGGCCAACCTCCTGGCAATTAACGACGCGAACACCTCGGCCAGCGATACCAATACCCCGCTCTGGAAATTACCCAACGTCATTTTCTCCGGTGCCTTGCCGTTAGCGGACACCAGCTTTTCCGTGGACTGGAACGCCGACTACGTTGATTACTGGCGGGAGGACGGCGTAGGCGGACACCGATTCGATATCCGTCCCTCAATCTCCGCGCCCATTCCTCTCGGTGTCTACCTCGAATCGCGGGCAGAGGTAGCGCTCCGCGACACCTACTATGCCGTGCAGACGTACGGCGATGCCGAATGGGAAAAGGACGACGGTCAGAATAGACTGCTCCCGGACTTTGAGACGGAAGTGGCGACAACCCTGGAAAGAGATTTTTATACAGACGACAGCGATATTCGCAGCTTTGCCCATCAAATACGGCCTTATGTCAAGTACGGCTATATCCCCGAAGTCAGTCAGACCGATCTGCCGAAATTCGACAGTGTCGATAGAATCGATGAAAAAAATGCCATAACCTACGGCGTTGACAACTTTTTCAATGTTTTTGATATGTCAAAGGAAAATCAGGAAACAATCCGCCAGGCTGCTTCTCTGAAAATCGAACAATATTACGACCTGCGCAGTGAGAAGTCGGATGAACCGCTCGGTCCCGTCCACGGGAGGCTCAGGTGGAATCCGATCGAACATACATCGGTCGACTACAAGACCTATTACGATGTCTATGACAGCGCTTTCACCATCCACACGTTTTCAGGCGAATACGGCAACAGCCGTGGAGACCGTATGGCCCTTGAGTACAGTTTCAATGAGGTCGAGAATATTGAACAGATCAATACCAAAGGCCGGGCCCAGCTCTTAAACCATTGGTTTGCCGGAGCGGAGGTTCAGCACTCAATCTCCCATGATGAAACCATAAAAACCAACGGTTCTCTTACCTATCAGGCGCTCTGCTGGTCGGTTCAGTTTGAAACGCGCTATACTCCGGCCGACACGACCTATCTGGTGTTGTTCAACCTCACCAACATCGGCATGCCGTTCGGAGTGAGTTTATAATCGATTCCAGCATATCGTTTGGCCTTTATTCGACCTTTCCGGGAGAGGGTCGGCAAAGGAGTCCCGGTTCCCATGTACTATGACATTTTCAACGGCGATGCTGATGGAATTTTTTCCCTCCATCAGTATCGTCTCGAAAATCCAGTAACCGACTCCCGGTTACTCACCGGCGTGAAGAGAGATATTGAACTGCTCGCACAGGTGCAGGGAGCCAGCAACTGCACCCTGACGGTTTTCGACATCTCACTCGACAGTAACCGGACCGCTCTTCTCCAGCTTTTGCAACACAACAACAGAATCTGCTATTTTGACCATCATTACGCCGGGGAAATTCCCGCTTCCCCGGCCCTTCAGCCGTACATCGACACCTCGTCCGAGGTCTGCACGTCGCTCATCGTCCATGGCCGGCTGAGCGGGAAATACATTCTCTGGGCGATCTGCGGTGCCTTTGGCGATAATCTCCACCGTCCGGCGATGGAGCTGGCCAAAACGCAGAACCTTTCCCGCCGGGAAATCTCACAGTTACAAGAACTTGGGGAATTATTTAATTACAATGGCTATGGCTCCTCCCTTGAAGACCTCCATTTCGACCCGCTGGAGCTCTATCAAGCTGTTCAACCATACGCCAATCCCTTCGATTACATCGAGACCTCGGCCCAGCTCGATACGCTCCGCACCGGCTACGGCGAGGATCTTGCCCTGGCAATGCAGCAGCCGGAGTTGCGGACTCCCGTTAAAAAACAAAACAGGGTCTATTGGTTTCCCGATACCCCTTGGGCCCGCCGGGTGGTCGGGGTATTCTCCAATCTCAGGGCAAGAGAGCAGACTGCATCCGCCCACGCGGTCATCACTGAAAACAAAGACGGATCACTGCGGATCAGTGTGCGCGCCCCGCTCGAAAACCCGCGCCATGCCAACAGTATCTGCAAACTTTTTCCAACCGGAGGCGGAAGAGCGGCGGCGGCAGGAATCAACCGGCTGCCCGCTGAAATGTTCGACCGGTTTATCGATACTTTCCATTCTTTTTACTCCTGATATGAATATTCGGTTTGTCACCACGATACGTAAACGTTCTTTCTTCCTCTTTTTCGGACCAGGTTGCCTGGTCCTGCTGGCCCTCCTGCTCGTTGCGCCCGGAACCACCCTCCGTGCCGCCGAGGATGGACCACAGGCTGCCGATCTTGTTACCGATAACCAGCCTATCGACATATCCACGGCAAAGTATCAAGATCTCCTGCGCGAATTGGAGGAAGTGCATCATTTCACCACACAACAACTGACCGGCCTCTTCACCGGCCTTCGAATCGACCGAAAAGTCCTGCAACTCATGGACCGGCAAGGGGAAGCCAAACCCTATTATCAATACCGGCCTCTTTTTATCACCCCCATGGCGATCGCCATGGGCAAGCAAAGCCTGGTGCTGTACCAAACACTTCTTGACCGCGTTGAAAAGGAGTACGGCGTTGACCGGGAAGTTATCGTGGCAATATGGGGGATTGAGACCAGATTCGGCTCGAATCAAGGAAATTTCGAGCTTATCCGGACACTCAACACTCTTTTCGCGGCATATCCCCGGCGGTCCGATTTTTTTCGCAATGAACTTATCAACTTTCTTATCCTCTGCAGAGACAACAAGATAGACCCGCAAAGCGTAAAAGGCTCATACGCCGGTGCCTTCGGTCAGGCCCAATTCATGCCTTCGAGCTTCAACGAGTATGCCGTGGATTTCGACGGCGATAATCGGCGGGACCTTATCCATTCGCTGCCGGACATTTTCGCCTCTATCGCCAATTATCTCAGCAAATTCGGCTGGACGCTCGATGGTCCGGTATATGCCGATATCGGCACCACCCTGAAATCCGCGGCTCTGACCACCGCCTACAACACGGGGCGGAAAGGACTTGTGGACTGGCGGACATTGGCCGAAACCCAGCACATTGTCCTCCCCCGCCCCCTCCATGAAGGTCAGCTTACCATCGTCGGACTTGAACTGCCGCCGCAGGACAAAGGGGCAATGCGTTTTGTTGCCGGATACCCGAACTTTCAGGCTATCACCGAATATAACCACAGCGATAAATATGCCATGGCTGTAACGGAACTGGCTGAAGCGTTTAAAAACTGAGCGAAAGAAGAGATGGGCAAAGGACTGACTCGCAGATTTTTCGCTGCCTTCGCCCTGCTTGTTTGCGCCGTCGCATCGTGCACCTTCCCGGTGCAGGAGCAAGACAGCCATCAACCTCTCTATCGTCTGGACCCGGACGCCCCCCCGTTGTTTATCGATGACATGGACAGGGACTCTTTGATTGAGTGCGCCCGGCACCAGGTCGCTTATCTGAAAAAGCAGGATCCCCGAAAAAGCATTGCCTTTGGCGCTGCGAGTTACGACAATCGGTGGCTGCTTCTCTCCCAGGAGGATTTCCTGGCAAAACTGGAACAACAGCCCAAATCTGATGAACTGGATCGTTTTCTGCGCGACAACTATCTCTTCTATCAAGCCGGAGGGAGAAAAGACCAGCGCGGCAGGCGCATGCTGGTAACCGGGTATTATGAGCCGATCTTCGCCGGAAGTCTCACAAGACAGCCGCCGTTTCTGACACCGCTTTATACGCCGCCGAAATCGCTGGTGGTAATGAGGGGCAACGAGGGGGAACAGGACCGGGTCGGCCGCTATGACGGCAACAACCGCCTCATCGATTATTGGAGCCGGGCCGAAATCGAAACAAAAGGGGTTCTTGCGGGAAATGAACTGGTATTTCTGAAAGATCCGTTTGACGCATTCCTCCTCCATGTCCAGGGTTCAGGCAGAATCCGCTTTCCCGACAATTCAATCCGTTCGGTACGATTCGCGGGTTCCAACGGCCTTCAATATAAAAGCGTCGGCAAACTGCTGGTCGATGAGAAGAAAATGGCTCTCGAGGATGTGACTATCCCTGCCATCCGCGCCTATCTCAGCCAGAATCCTGAAGAACGGCAGCGTATTCTCCACCATAACCCCCGTTTCATTTTCTTTCATTGGGGCGATGACACGCAGTCCCCCCGGGGGAGCAGCGGTGAAGTGCTGACTCCCGGCCGCTCCATTGCCCTTGACGGATCGGCCCTGCCCGCCGGAACCATAGGCTTCCTTGTCTCCAGGATGCCCACACAGGGCGCCGATGGCATGATCAATGGGTGGAAGCCGCTCAGCCGTTTCGTTTTCCCGCAGGATTCCGGGGCGGCCATCAAGGGAACAGGGCGGGTAGACCTTTTCTGGGGCCACGGCGCGTATGCGGAAATCGCCGCCAATCATATGAAGGAAAGCGGAAAACTCTTTTTTTTAGTTAAAAAAGGCTATCCGGGGATAGAGCAATAGTGCCCCCGCACCGGCAATTTTTCAGGTAACCGCCTGACAGGAACTATGACAATGGCAAGGACAATGGCAAGGACAAACAAGGTCCCCATCGTTACCCTGATCACCGACTTCGGCCTGGCGGACGAATATGTCGGGGTGGTAAAGGGGGTCATCCTCACCTTTGCCCCGAATGCCCGCATTGTCGATATCAGTCATCTTATCCCGCCGCAGAGCGTACAAACGGCGGCCCGCCTGCTTGCCAGGTCCTGCGCCTATTTTCCGCCGGGTACCGCGCACCTGGTCATCGTCGATCCGGGAGTCGGCTCATCCCGATCCATACTGGCCATTGCCGCCGGTTCACACTACTTCATCGGCCCGGACAATGGCGTCTTCACCCCGATTTTTCTTCGCCCAGCGCCCCTTGCCGTGCATCGGGCAACCGCTGCCGATCTCTTTCTCAACAAGGTCGGCACCACCTTTCACGGCCGCGATATTATGGCCCCGATCGCCGCGAGATTGGCCGCCGGTCTCGATATCGGCAGGGTAGGACCGCGCGTCGCGGTGCAGGACTGCGTGCATGCTCTTCCCGAAACAAGCAGCCGTATCGGTGAGATGCTCCGGGGGGAGATCGTTCATGTCGACAACTTCGGCAACCTGTGTACGAACATATCCAGGCAGGAGGTGGAAAATTTTGCCTCGGCCGGGGAAATCGTCATCAGGGTGAAGGAGAATATCCTCATCCCGCTTTGCCGGGCCTATGGAAACCAGGCCAAGGGCAGGCTCCTGGCGCTTTTCGACAGCCATGATTATCTCGAAATCGCGGTCAACCAAGGCAACGCCGCACGTGAGCTGGGCCTGGCTGTTGGGGCGAGTATTTTCCTTTCCCCGGGACGGCCCGGCGTTCCGGACCGCCCGATTTGACTCCTCCTCAGAACGCAAAAGAATAATTTGATATTTTGCGGTTATTGACTACACTTATGATATATTTTTTATTTTTTACCGGTTAAGGCATCCAGCCGCTCCTTGCCGATACCGGCCAATCATCAAGGATGAGGAGTCATTTTTATCATGAACATCCTGTTACAACTGACCATCCTGGCATTTTTCGTCATTCTTTTCCCCGCCCATTCATCGTTCTCCTTTTCGTTCTCCGAGTATGAGCAACAGGAATCTTCCGCTGAAAACAGAAACAGCGGCCGAAGTGTTTCGCTTGCCAAACTGCGATGCCCGCAATCACTCAAGAAAAGCAGAATAGCCTCCATGATCGGCGAAATCCATCGAGATGCCCGCACCGGTCGTGACGGTCTCTACGGTTCTTTCATCTCACCGGATTCCCCGGACTGGGACAGTCGCTTCGGCACCAAAAAATCGGTGTATGGCGGCCTCGTCGACGATCTTAACCATGGCTTCCAGGAGCTCGGGCTGAGGACCTATACCTCGGCGGAAATCAACGCCCAGGTTGCAAGGGCCGAGCAGGAGGCTTTTCTCAACAACAATCCGGACGCAGCGATTTCCGCCGCCGATCGCTTGAGCGCCGATTTCATGCTGAAGGGCATTATTTCCACCCGGACTCAAATCAATCGGGTTGTTCAGGTGGAAGAGGTCTTTGTCACCATCAATCTTTCCCTCTTTGATCGAAGCGGCCGCCAGATTTCAAGCGCCCAGGCCAATGAAACGACGTTTTCCGATGCCGATGTTTTAACCACCATTCAAAAACTTGTGCAAAAACAATCCCGTGAAATTATCTATCAGCTTTTTCGCGACTACTGCCAGGGGGGCAATTAGGCCAATGAACTCACGCTTTCAGCAGCCCATCATTCATCGCATTTTCCTCTCAGTTATCCTGCTCATCGCCAGCGGTTTAGCGTTATCCACCCCACTCCTGGGCAAACCGGCGGAGCAGGCCGAAACCCTCATCGTCAGCGCCGAAGGACTCGCCGACCCGAACTCCGATACCTATAAACGGGATAAAGGACTGATGATCGACGATCTGCGCCGGGATGCGCAACGACAGGCAATTGAAAAGGCCGTTGGAGTGTATGTGGAAAGCAATACTCTGGTTGAAAATTATCTGCTGATCGAGGACAAAGTCCTCTCCAAATCGAAAGGATTGATCAAGCAGATACTCGATCAATCCTCCCCGAGACTCGGCGAAGACGGCTTGATGCATATGCAGATAAAGGCGGAAGTCTTTATTGCCGAGGTGAAATCCGCCCTGCAAAGCCTCTCCCGCGAAAGCCGCCTAAGCCTCATCAAAGAACACGGCAATCCGACAATTTCCGTTGCCGTCGTGATCCGCGACGCCAGACGGAGTTCCGACACAACCCCGGAGAACTCAACGATCGCCGAGAATATCCTGAAAGAGCACTTCGTCGATTTTGGCTACCGGGTATGGTCCGAGGAGTATACCCGGCTCCTCCAGCAGGATGTGGGCGGCGGCCAGACCGGACGGAAGATCGCCGATTTTTCGGTCATCGGCGAAGCAAAATTCAAACAGGCCTCCATTACCCTGAAGGCCTCCGGCATCCAGGTGACCAAACATGTGCTCACCTCCTGGACCGTGAAATGCATCAATAACCATACCGGTGAGGAAATCTATTTCAATAATAAGGTGCCCAAGAACAAATCATGGGCAGATGAAGACCAGGCTTTGGAAGACATCGGCCGACTCATCGGCCAGGAGTTCTCCAAAGATTTCTTCGAAACGGAGCTGATGAAGCCGTCGCAAAAGTACCAGATTCAGCTCACCGGGCTGCCCGATTACGACACCGCCCTGCTTTTCAAAGACGAATTCGTCGGTCTGCGCACCATACTCAATGCCGAACTGCTGAATTTTGAAATGAACGGGCTGAGCATTTATGAAGTCGAGTGCACCGGCAGCGGCGGCAGCTTTGCCCAGGTTCTCAACAATACCATCCTGAAACCCTTGAACACCAAACTAGACGGTCCCAGGATGCAGCTGAAGTCCCAGCATGGCAACGTAGTCAGAGTGACAATCGACCCGGGCCCGCGGCCCGAATTACTCCAGCAGTCGATCCAGCACAATCCGCCGGCCTCTTTAGCCGCGGCATCGCCGGAGAGAATCGGAAAACTCATCACCGACAGGGAACTCCTCGACAAGGTACTCCGGATGAACTCGGGGCTGGGTAAGAGCATGAAGGAGAGTGGGCAATAACGAAATCACTAACTCAATACGTACACATGTTATCCATGCAGATGTGGCTAATACCAAACCTTCAGGAGGTACATACCATGAAAAACCTTGTTTATGCTCCAATTGTCCTGTGTGTAATTGGTCTCTCCCTTCTTGTCTCCGGCTGTGTGCCATCCAGCACGGGAGCAGGTGGCGCGGCATCGATGCGCGCCAACGAGGAGGCCGATAAAAACATGTATCAGCCGGTGAACTACGCCAACGCCGGCAAACAGGGCCCGTCCTTGATTGTGGTGCCCGGCAATATCAAAAGCAGCAGCGCCACCTTCACCCAGAAGGTGACTCCGAATAATATCGCCGATTTCGCCGAACTTGAGCTTGCCAACGCCAATTTCAAGGTGCTCGAACGTTCGGACCTCGGGCCGATGCTGGGCGAGATCGAGCTGGCCGTCAACATGGGAGACCCGACGGCGCTGCAGAAATTCAAGAAAGGAAAATTCAAATCCACCAAATGGTTTGTAAAATTCGACATCCTCAAGGCGGAAGAAGTTGCGACGGCGGGATCGGGATTTGACGGCAACGCCATCGGTTCGATTTTCGGCACCGTGGTCGGCGGGGTCGCCGGTTCGGTCGGCGATACGACAATCTCCTCGGCACGAACCACCGAACAGGCCGCAGTCTGGCTTGTCGGCCTGCGATACAAAATCGTCGATGCCTCCACCTCCGAACAGGTGTCCACCGGCTATGTAGAAAAGAAAATGGAGACCGGGGTCAAGGCTCAGGGACTCCTTGGCTTTTCAGGGCATGCTGCCCAGCTGGTAACCCTCGACAGCGTGGTGCAACGGCTGGTCCAGGAAGCAGTGGCAAAAATTGATCAAAATAAATAACCGGAAAAACGGTTACTTGAATAAAAAAAACGGCCATGCGGGCAAATTGCCCGCATGGCCGTTTTGCTTTTCCGCTAGCGCCGTTCAAGCATCAAGCAGGAGAGGCTGGGGTTTATCGCCCGGCCAGCAGGGCGAAACGTTGCCAAAAATCGGGAAACGATTTGCCGACACACTGCTCCCCGGTAATCTTCACTCCGGGGATTCTGAGGCCCGCGACCGCAAGGCTCATCGCCATTCGATGATCCTCATAGGTTTCGATCTCGGCACCATGCAGATCAGCCCCGCCATTGCCGTGAATAATCATGGCGGCATCCCGCTCCTCGACATGGGCGCCGAGTCTCTTCAACTCGGTTACCACCGCGGTCAAGCGATCGCACTCCTTAATCCGCAGGTGGGCAATATTCTCTATCACCGTTGTGCCGTGAGCAAATGCGGCAACGACAGCTAAAGTCGGAACCACATCGGGCATATCGCCCATATCAATGGTGATGCCTTCCAAACGGTCGGTCCCCTGCAGGGTTATACCGTGGTCGGTCTTGGTTACCTCACAGCCCATCCGGCCAAGAAGCGGCACCAGCATGGCATCGCCCTGGAGGGAGGGCACCGGGACATTGGTCACGGTCACCCGACCGCCGGTGACCGCCGCGGCTGCCCAGAAATAGGAGGCATTTGAGGCATCGCCTTCGATCCGATACTCCCTGGCCCCATAGCAGCCCTGCGGAATAGTAAACGAACTCAGATCGCGGGCGCACTCAACTGCAATGCCAAACTCGGCCATCACCGCCAGGGTCATAAAAACATAGGGTTTGGAAAGAACCTCCCCTTCCACCTTCAAGACCGCGGGCTTCCGGGCATAGGGCGCAACCAGCAGAAGCGAAGAAAGATATTGACTGCTTTTGCCCTCGGGCAGAACCGTCGTCCCGCCTTCCAATCCCCGGCCATTGATCCGCAACGGCGGGCAGCCGGTCCCCAGGGTGGAAACGATATCCACCCCCCAGCCCTGCAGGGCCGTCATCAACGGTCCGATAGGACGCTGATGCATGCGGGAATCGCCGTCGATGATACAGGTGGAATTGCCAAGCGCCGCGACCGAGGTCAGAAACCTGGTGGCGGTGCCGTTGTTGCCAAGATAAATCGGGATATCGGTCGGTTTGATCAGCCCGCCATTGCCGGTAATCAGCCAGTCTTTCTGTTTATCCACGGCCACCCCCATCTGCATGAGGGCCGTGGCGGAAAAAGCGGTGTCATCGCTTTCCAGGGGACCGACAAGCCTGCTCTCGCCTTTTGCCAGGGCGGCGGCGATGAGTGCTCTCTGGGTAAGGCTTTTCGAGCCGGGTACCTCTATTGCTGCAT
>CAYTVF010000101.1:0-14506 GCA_964441345.1 uncultured Desulfopila sp.
TGGGAAAACCGGATCAAAACATCAAGTTCATCGTTATGAATGCCAAAAGCAAAGCAATGACTAAGAAAGGTGATAAGGACAAGGTCGGTTCCAATTCCGGTGACGCAAACCTGAACAGCGTCGTTTTGGGTGCCGGCAGCAAGGTCAAAGGTGATATCATTATCATAGATCAGAGCAAAGGCCCCAAGACCAATATAGCTGACTGAGAGCAAGCGTATTGTATTTATCGCTAATCAACAACTAAGTGGATAACTAGATTATGAGACTTGACAAAAATATGAATGCTTGTCAGTTGGCCGGTGGCGGGAAAACCAAGATTGTTGTCAACTGCCTCCTGTCGGGCCTGGCTTTCGTGCTGTTGTCTTCCTGCGGTGATTTGAACCCCAAAAATGTCAATGTCGAGCTGCAAAAGAGTGCGCCGGTGGAAAAGGTAACATCCTATTCCCAGGCTCTCGTTGACCTTGGCTTGATGTCGCAGATTTATGACACCGGGCTCATGAAGGTGCAGAGTCAGGACATTGCCGATGAGACGGGAACCTCAGTTACAACCGGTGGGGAAATTCAGCGAAACATCACCGAGATAATGAAGAGCACGCTCAATAATATCGGCGGAAATGTTATTTTTATCGAATATAATCCATCATATATCCAGAACCAGATGGTTTCCGGGTACAGCAGTTTTGATAACAAAGCGATACCCGATGTGGTAATTACCGGTGGCATTACCGAGTTTGATCGCGGTCTTGAAACCCGGGGAGATAATACCAACGTCGATGTCGAAGCAGAGTTCGGGGGTGCACCCAAATGGTTTCCTTCCGAAACTGCCGGTGTAAGTTACGGAGATTCCTCAAAAACGGGCAAGGCGAGAATAACCTTGGATTTCAATCTGAAAGATTTTCAGTCCTTGGCCGGAATACCGAGAATGACCACCACCAACAGCATGGAGGTCTATAAAGGACTTCGCGAGGAAGAGGTCGGGATAACGCTGTTCGGGCCCACCTTCGGACTGAAAGGTTCCATCAAAAAGGTTCAGGGCCGCCATGAAGCTGTAAGGGTCCTGGTCCAGGTGAGTATGATCCAGATGATCGGCAAGTATCTGGCATTGCCTTACTGGCGACTGCTGGGAGATGATGTCCAGCCGGACAAGGTCGTTCTCGATTCGATTTCCGCTACCTATTACCGGATGGGCCGGGAGGATAGAATCGGTGCCGTTCAGCAATGGCTGATCCTCCATGGTTTCGATGTCGTCATCAACAACAGGCTGGACAGCAAGACTCTGGCGGCATTGCAGAGTTTTGACCCATCCTTTGCCGGTGATGAAAAGGGTGTCAGCGAGGCGGTGTTCTCCAAACTGTATCTCACCATCCCCGTCAACCGGGAAGTGCTCTCAAGAAGAACAAAAATCAATGATTATTTTGCCAAACAGATGAAAGCTCAGGAGGTCGAACCGCAGCCTGTCGCCAAGGCGCAGAAAAAATCCGCACCTCCGGTCGAAGCAACACCTGTAGCACAGCAACAGGAGCAAGCGGCTTCTGCACAGCAACAGGCACCAGCGGCTTCCGTCGTTACCAAGGCTGCGGCTCCCGCTCAGGAGGTTGCCCAGGCGCAACCGGCAGTGCAGGCGGCTCCTGCTCCTGTTATTCAGAGAAAAACCGCTCCGGTAGAAGCTGCTCCGGTCGAGAAAGCCGCGGCCGCTGCGACAAAACCAAAGAAATTCGGGCGTCAACTCTCGGCTGACGAATGGTAATCGAGTTCTGGTACCCCGATGTACTGGTCAATAAAAGAGGACTTTAAAGGAGTAGACGGCCATGTTGTCAAAGAATAGGGCTTTTGTGGTGCTGCTGATCGCAGTAATTGGAAGCGTTGGCGTCGCCTGGGCAGGGAACAAGAAAATCATGTCGACCAGGGCTGCCAGGGTGCTGGCCGAGCGTGCGATTGTTGAGTCGGTGTACGGGCTGAAGATACGGTCAAGCGAGGAAGTTATCGACATGATTGCGGCCAGCTTTGTCGGGAAGACCGAATCGAAAACGAGCGCGGACATGCAAGGCATAACAATCGATGAGGTAGTGTATGACGAGGAAAAGGATATCGCTCAGGCTACCGCCTCCATCAGTCTCAATGAGATCACCAACATCGATGGACAGGTGCTGAACCTGAAGGGCAAAACCTTCAAAAGGGTGGCCTTTGCCACCTCTACGCCGGCCAATGCCGGACCTATTAAAGCATTGCGGGCCGCGGAACTGGACGGGTACAAGAATCTCGTCAAGACGGTGGTAGGTTTCACCCTCGAGAGCCAGACAACTGTAGAGAACTACATGCTGACTTCAGATGTGGTGAAAGTCAAAGTTATGGCGACAACCTATCTTGCGGATCTCGTCGATTACGGCTGGGATAAAGAGGGGAATGCCTTTGTTAAGTTCAGGGTGAACGTAAAAGATATCGAGGAGCTGCTCGGCGCAAAAATTCCCGGAGCCGGTGAATTTGTCGAGGTTGAAGGCCATGGAGCCTCCATCGATGACTTTTCCGAAGCAAAAAAACAGGTAGCGGCAGAAAATCCTAAGGTTCCCGGAGAGGCGAACAAGCAGATGTAATTACGGATTCTTCTTTTTGATCGGATGGAAGGTCACCATGTTTCCAGCCGATCGTCCCCTTCACGTTAGCGACCTTGACTATGGATACTGCAAGAAAAATCTGGCGGGAAAGAGTTCTCTACTTTTCCCTTGGGATTTTGAGTGTGGCCGTGGTGTTTTTTATCCTCGGCGCTTCTTCGGACTATCAGAATAATACTCTGAACTTCGGCAGGTACGCAATCTCCTCCTGGGCAACTCAAATCGATCAAAAAAGCGGAGTTGTCGGTGCATTTGTGATGGACACCGTCTCCGGGGAGACTCGAACCGTTTATATCCGAACCTACGGAGCCATACCGGAGAGCAAAGCGGATAAAAATAATTTAAAGAAACCGTTCATCTCAATGGAATAAAAGGAGCACCAGACATGAATATTGGGATAAGAAGTGTCCTTGCCGGCGTAATTCTGATTTTCCTGTTAGGTGCAACCGAGATAAATATTGGCGTGAATAATCAAGTGAATACCGGCAAGATCGTCGGGAGCAACTGTCGTCAGGGCGATGGTGTGATAATCAAAGAACGGCGTGCGCTGGATCCGTTCAAGGATCTCGTTATCGATGGCATCTTCGTTGTCAATGTCCGTTGCGGGTCGAAAGACGAAGTCTTTATAACGGCAGATAAAAATCTCCATTCCTTGATCACCGCGGAGGTCAGGGATCGCAGGCTGAATCTTTCAACGACCGCTTCCTATTGTACACAAAATTCTTTTATCGTCGATATTGTTCAGAAAGAAATCGGATCAATAACTGCCGAAGGCAGCAGCGAACTGGCTGTCGACTGCAAGTCGTTTGCAAATGACAAATTATCGGTGGAGTTGCGCGGTACAAGCACTATGAAAATTAATGGGGCGGTCAAATCGTTTGCCATAAATCTTCAGGATTCCGCCGAACTCGATGCTTCCGGATTCAGCGTTAAAGATGCCAGAATAAAGGCAAGCGATGCGACGGTCGCGCGTCTTAACGTCTCCGGAAAATTGTCCGGTACGGGAAGCGACGCGAGTGAAATACACTATCGGGGACAGCCGAAGACCGTCGATGTAGACGTTCAGGATGCAGGTGAAGTTTCAGCCGATGAGTAGTCCCCGTGCAAAAATATGGGCATTTTTTGCCAACGGCTTAATCGTTCATGTTTCTCCTCCAGATCGTTCTCATTACTGTTGCCGCCATCCTGCCGTTTTTATCAGGTTTATCCAGTGCTGAGGTGCCGCAGGTAAATCCTGCCGATGTCGTAGTCAAAATCCAGACTGTTCGCAATCCGCCAGACTATCATCAACCCTGGCAAAATATCGGCAGCCATTCGATCAATGGCTCGGGGCTCATCGTTTCGGGCAACAGAATCCTGACCAATGCTCACGTGGTCAGTAGCGCCGTGTTCATTCATGTGCTTCGGGCGGGGCGAACGGAAAAATTTGCCGCGGAAGTGGAATATTTCAATCATGAAAGCGACCTGGCCCTGCTGAAGGTGGATGGAGCCGATTTTTTCAAGGATGTGATGCCGTTGCCCATCGGCAAGTTACCGGATGTAAGGGACAAGGTGGCGGTGTATGGTTTCCCCGACGGTGGTGATAAACTGTCCATCACTGAAGGGGTTGTGTCACGAATAGAACATATCGTTTATGCCTATAGTGGTGCATATCTTCTCGCCTGTCAGATGGATGCCTCTATAAATTCGGGCAATTCAGGTGGTCCTGTTATTTTCAACAATCAGGTTGTCGGGATCGCTTTTCAGGGAATGAATTTTAATTACGAAAATATCGGGTATATGATCCCAGCGCCGGTTATTCAACAGTTTCTAGGCGATGTGAAGGATGGATCGATCAATGGTATCCCCGATCTGGGGATTACCATGCAGAAACTTGAGAGTCCCTATTTGCGGCAATTTTACCAATTGGCGCCCACTGAAAACGGTGTGTTGATAAATAAGGTTCTGCCGGGATCGCCAGCCGAGGGTCTGTTGAAAAGCGAAGATGTCATCCTCGCCGTCGACGGTGAAGATGTTGCCTATGATGGAACTGTTGCGTTCAGGAAAAATCAGCGGACATATTTTGGATATTTACTCCAGAACAAACAGCTTGGCGAGCAAGTGCGGGTGCGGCTCAAAAGGAATGGCAGAACGGATGAGGTGAAGGTCGATATGACCAAACCGACCGGATTTGCCCGCCTTGTCCCTCTTCTTCATGAAGTGAAACCCAAATATTATATTTTAGGCGGCTTGGTTTTCCAGCCGCTCACCTTGAACTATCTGCAGGGGTTTGGTGGCACTGTCGGCTGGTATCAGGCCGCGCCTGTCGAATTAATGAATTATTATCTGAACAAGGAGCTTGATATTCAAGGAAAGGAAATCGTTCTTCTTTCTGAAGTGCTGGCCGATAAAATCAATATCGGCTATCATGAGCTCGGTAACAATGTGGTGCACAGTGTCGATGGACAAACAATAAACAATTTCAAACACTTCGTACGTCTTGTCGAAGACAGTGACTCGAAATATCTTCTGATTACGGTCAGTCTGGGCACCAAGATCCTTGTGGATCGCCAAGAAATGCTTCGGAACACTCGGCGGGTTATTGAGAAATATTCAATAGAAACGGATAGATTTATGTGAAGATCCCGGCTTAGTTCTGGGTGAAATCAACGCTGATCGAAGCGACCTTCTTGATGTCGCCAATCCTCGATGTGGCTTTGAAATCTACTGTTGTTCCGTGTGCGAAGACCTCTCCCCCGTTAACCTCTTCCTGGAATGCATGGACTTTTTTGCCCTCGGCGGATAACAGATAAATAGTTGCATATCCCCTCATCATCGACTGCGAGTTGTTTTTTATCTTTGCCGTCACCACAACGGTGCCGCTGTCTGAATGAAATTCGGCGCCGAGATCTTCGACAACAACCATTCGTTGATCGAATTGGATGGGGGTGAGATTTCCCGATTGGCCCGCCGGAGCTGCTGTTGCGGCAAAAAAAACCAGGCCCGCTGCAATTAAAAAAAGGCGAAGAGAAGAAGCTTTCATGATCGTTGTCCTCGGTGAAGAGCGGTGCCAATGGTTCCAGGCCAGTACCTGCTTGATAATATTATCATTGCGAAAATGACACTGTCAAGCTCTTGAAGATCGAATTGATAATTGGGTGTGATATGGTATGGTACTGGTGTTTTTCACAGCGAAGCCCCCGAAGCAACGGTGTCGACTTATCCGCGTTATCCAAGAGATTCATATTCCATTCATCCCGGTTCAATGGCCCAGTCGTTACGATATCTTGTCATTTTTGTGCTGCTCTTTATGCTCTTGCCATCACCCCGGCCGGTCAAGGCAATGGAACGCTGGAGTCTGCTGCGGACCATTGATCTCGCGCTTTCGCAGAGCGACGCGGCGCACGATCTGCAGGATAATCTTATGCTCAGCAGGATGGAAATCAATAGTGCCGGGCATCGTTTCGATACCAGGCTGGTACCATTGACAAATTTTGGTGTCAGACAGGGGACCGGTGCGCAGCAGCTCGGCATGGAATTTCGCAAGGAGACGGATATCGGCAGTACAATAGCCTATGGCATGGTTGGCAACAGGATTGACGACAATGCCGGATATGTCGTCGAGAATTCGACAAACGCCAAAGCCTACGTGCGAATATCCCAGGGGCTGTTTCGACGCTGGGGGGCCAGATATAACCTCAATGACCTGAGTATTGCAGAGTTGCGAGCCAAGGAAGAGGAAATAAAAACCGAGCGGGCTAAGCAGGCACTTATCCTCAACGCAGTGAAGAAGTACTACGACCTGGTCCTTGCCGACCAGTTGCTGGCAAAAGCGGAAAGGTCCCTGGCGCGGAGCAGGGAACATCTGAACTCCGCGGTCTCCCGCCAGTCGGTTGGTTTGGTTTCCAAGGTAGATGTGTACCGGGCCGAACTGGCGGTGCTGGATGCCGAGAGTGCGCGGGAAAATCAGCTGCGGCAAAAACAGCGGGGAGAAGACGGTTTCAGGGAGTTGCTCAGGGTATCCGAGGATGAGATTCTGCAGCTGGCGGATACCACCGATAAAATGGTTCCGGTCATTCCTGAATCATGGGAAGAGGAGCTCCTTCTCACCCGGCTCGACTGGCAGGCCTATCGAGTAAGCGTCGAAATCAATGAAGTCGAGACCTTTAAGGCAAAACAGAATCTCGCCCCCGATATCGGCCTCAGTTTCGTTGTGGAGCAGAAGGGAGAGGGAGCTTCAGCCGAAGAGGCCCTCACCCTGGACCAGACCAACTGGGCTATCCAGCTGGAGATGTTGTCTTCCCTCGACAGTCTCAACGAAGAGAATGTTCTGCTGAAGAAAAAGATCGAAAAGGCGAAATTACGCCGAGGCAAAGAAGCGCTCCGGAGAAAAATAACCAGGGAGGCCAGGGAAGCTTTCCAAGATTTGCTTGCCGAGGAAAGATCTCACCAGCTGAGCATAAGACGGTTGCAGCAGGCGGAAATGGCCCTCGACCTTGCCAAGACCCGGTATGAGCAGGGGCTTTCCGACAATTTGGTGGTGCTCGACGCCGAAACCGCATTTTCCGATGCCGAAGCGACTCTCTCCAGGTCGATGACGGCGTATAATATTGCCGCGACCATGCTCGCGTACAATCTCGGCGTACTCGATCGGCAATGGGTGGGAATGTCGCTTGATAATGTGGAAAATTCCGCCAATTCTGAATCTCGTGGGACAAACGATGGCACTTCCAGGTAGATTTACAACGTATAAGACTCTTTCCGCGGGAATTGCCGCTCTGCTCGTCGCTGCCTGGCTGAGCTGGCAATATCTGTTCGTTGCCGGGTCCGGCGGCAAACAGCCCGCTCGGGAAGTCACGGTTGAAAGGAAATCTTTTCCTCTGCAGGTGGTTGAGCGGGGGGTGATCAGTCCGGCCGGGATTTCGCCGATAAACTCTCTGATTTCAAGTAATCAGGCAAAAATCGTCTGGTTGGTCAAGGAGGGTACCGAGGTTAAGAAAGACATGCTCGTCGCCCGCTTTGATACGAAACCGTTTCAGGATAACCTGCAGAAAGCGGAACAGGCGTTCGCCGATGCCAAAGCGACGCTGATGGCTGCCGAAAAAATGCTTTCGCTGCAAAGAGAGGAAGAGGAAGGAAAAATCGAAGAAGCGACCAGAAAGGTCGCAATCGACAGGATTCAGGCAGATAATATTTACAAAGGATCCGGTCCGTTGAAACGAAAAACGCTGGAGCAGCAGCTGCATCAGGCGGAAAGGACGCTCGATCTCGGCCGGAGTGAGCTGGCGGATCTCGATGTCCTGCTGGAGAAAGGCCATGTCAGCCAGCGAGAAAGGGACAAGGCGCTGGACAAGGTGTCCACGGCAACCGAACAATTGGCGGTAGCACGGGCGGAGCTGGAAAATTTCAACGCCTATGCCTGGCCGCAGATGCAGCGCGAGGCGCAGTTGCTGGTCAACGGCGCGGAGAGCAATCTGGAGAGGGTAAAACGTACGGCGGATCTCCTCATCCAGAACCGGGCGGCAGAGGTGGAAAAGAGCCGCCGCAATGTGGAGAATAAACTTGCGGCGCTTGATCAAGCCAGGACTGAAATTATCAATTGCGAGGTCCATGTGCCGACCGACGGAATACTCCTGTACTCCGAACTTCCCAGGGAAAATGGTCGAAGAAAAATTCAGATCGGCGACTCCATCTGGGTCGGTCAGACCTTTCTGGAGGTGCCGGATACGAGCGCCCTCATTGCCGAGATCCATGTCAGGGAGGTCGATGTCGCCAAGGTCGCTGCCACCATGCAGGCGGAAATCGAGGTGGACGCCTTCCCCGGCAGAGTCTTTGCCGGGGTGGTCGAATCGGTGGCGTCTTTGGCGAAAGATGATGAAAACGATGGAAATATCAGGAGGTTCTACACACGGATCCGTCTCCTGGGCGATACCGATAAGATCCACGTGGGGATGTCGGTCACCACCAAAATTGTCTATCGGGAAGTTGTGGATGCGGTTGCCGTGCCTCTCAGTACGGTTTTTTACCGCGGCCCGCAGTCGATGGTTCGCCGGAAGTACCAGGAAGGAGCGCAGGATGTTCCGGTTGTCGTCGGCGCCCGAGGCCAATTATGGGCTGAAATCATGGACGGCGTCGCAGCAGGGGACATCGTCTATGCCGAGGGGCGGTAGCCTTTGATGGCATTGCTCGAAGCGGATAAGGTGGCCAGATTTTTTCTTTCCGGGAACAACAGCAGTCCTGCTCTGCAGGAAGTATCCCTGACTGTCCAGCCGGGGGAATTCCTCGTGATTACCGGACCATCGGGGTCGGGCAAATCGACGCTTCTCAATCTTTTGGGAGGTTTGGACAGGCCGTCCCGGGGAGAAGTGCGCTATAAAGGGCAGAGTCTGGCGGCGATGAGCGAGGGTCAGGTGGCCTTGCTCAGGAACATCTCCTTCGGCTTTATATTCCAGACTCCGCATCTTCTTGTCGACAGGACCGTCGCTGAAAATGTAACGTTGCCTTTCCATTACGGCAAACCGATTACGCCGGGCGAGATGCAACGCCGCTGTCAGGAACTGCTGCGCTATGTCGACATGGCCGACATGGCCGGCCGATACCCCGACACCCTTTCCGGCGGCGAAATGCAGCGGGTGGTCTTTGCCCGGGCTCTGGTGCGGAAACCACCATTGATCTTCGCCGATGAACCGACCGGCAGTCTGGATGCCGGCAATTCGGAGAGGATCATGAAACTTTTGCAGGAGCAGACCCGGCAAGGCTGCACGGTCGTCATGGTCAGTCATGATCCGGAGGCCGTGCAGTACGGCAGCCGGGTCATTCGCCTGGAAAAGATTCATTCTCTCCGCTGATCGGCCATGTTATCGCAACCTCTCCTGCTGGATATCACCGATGCCTGGAAAAATCTTTTCAGGCGACCGCTGCGATCGCTGCTCAGCGGTCTTGGCATCGGCATTGGCGTGACGGCGCTCATTGCCATGCTGTCCATCAGTGAAGGGGCCAAAAAGGTGGCTTTCCAAAAAATCAGCTCCATGGGTATCAATACCTTGAGAGTGGAGCCCCTGCCATCGAAGTCACTGCAGGGCGGCAGTTCAATCAATCTATCCCGGGGGCTCAATCATGAGGATCGCGTCCAACTCGGGCAGTGGCTTGGCACCAGGGGCGAGGTGGGAGCATATGTCCGAGAGGATAATGTCCTCGTCAGGGCCGGGAGTAAGACCGTCACGGCAACCGTTCTGGGGGTCAGTGCCGGATGGTTTGGTGCGGAAAGACTGACCGTCGAGCGAGGTCGATTTATCGATGACGGCGATATTGCCTATCGCGGTAATTCCTGTGTTATCGGCAATGCCCTCGCTTCGGCCTTGCAGGTCGATCTGCTCGCAACCATTCAGCTTGGCCATTATCCGACAACTGTGGTGGGCGTGGCAGCCCCAAGGGGCCGTCTGCTCACTGAAGGAACCGGGCTCTCCACCCTTGATTTCGACAGGAGTGTTATCCTGCCGATCTCGAGTATGCCTTTTGCAAAGAGCGCCGCCGGTCAAGTACTGCTTGACGGCCTGGTCATTTCCCTGGATGATTCGCAGGAAGGGACAATCCTCGCCATTGCCGAACAAGTAAAGCAGTTATTGTCCCGGAATCATCGGAATGTCGATGATTTCAACATCGTTGTGCCGGTGACCCTGCTCAGGGAAGCGTGGGAAAGCCAGAAGGTTTTTTCATTTGTCATGGGCGCGATCGCCGGGCTCTCTCTGCTGGTGGGAGGAATCGGCGTGATGAATGTCATGTTGGCCAACATCTCGGAACAGACAAGAGAAATCGGGTTACGGATGGCGGTTGGGGCGTCAAGGGGGAGAATTATCAGCCTCTATCTGTGGAACTCGATCCTGCTGACAATGTCGGGCTGCCTCTGGGGGATGGTGACCGGAGTGCTTCTTGCCCTGGTTATTGAGCATGTTGCCGGCTGGGAGGTGGTCTTTTCGACCTTCAGCCTCATCGTCGCCCCGCTGTCGGCCATGCTGACCGGGATAGTCTTCGGCCTTCACCCCGCCCGGAGGGCGGCTTCCCTGGATCCGGCCCTGGCGTTGCGGGACTCGTAAGTGGCCAAGGATGCTTCAATTAGCGACTGACCACCATGGCCGTAAGCCCTATCGTGCGGAAAGCGATCAGCAGGTTGGCTGCCTCCTCTTTCGACTCATAAGCACCAACGAGCAGACGGGTCTGCGGTTGATTGTTCGCTGTGTCGCGAACGTAACTCGTATATGGCATGTATTGCAGTTCTGACAGCTTGTCGCGGAGATCTTTAAAACTCTCCAAAGTTCCGGCACTGCCTATCTGGATGGCATAGGGCATGTTTTTGATCAGACTGTCGGTGATTTCATCTTTATCCAGGTTCTGTTTGGTTATCTCCGCTTCTTCCCTGGTGGCGAAGGATCCAACGAATATCCGGTACCAGACCCCCTGATCCTTCAGCACGATCGATGCGGTAAATGCCGGATAACCGGTTCTGCGCAGCATCGCGGCAACGCGGTAGCATTGTTGTTGCGAGCGGCTGGAGCTGATCTGGACCGTAAAGGGGAGCTTCTCATCAATGGCCAAAACGGTTTTCTTGGAGAAATTGAAGCGTTTTTCCCCAAGGCCTGAGTCGGCGTCGGTATCGGCTGCTCCAGGCAGCACTTTGGCTTCGATTTCAACGGAACCGTTTTTCGGTAATTCTCCGGCTTGCTGCACTGCCTGCTTGTTCAGTTCGTCGAGCTCGATCAGCCTTTTTTCGATGAGGGCTAAATTCCCTCCAAGGGCAACGGAATTACCCAGAAAGAAGTATGCCAACCATACGAGATAAAGAGGAATCTTCACGATTTTCACCTCAGGTAAAAGTTTGTTGAAATGTCAGGATTTCTGAGTTCGCGGTTTCTTAACGGGAAGCCGACTTCTCTATGGGGGCATTGGGATCGCGAACCAGCCGGAAGCCGATATAGTTGCTTTTAGTATCCACCCATACTCCCAGGCGGGAAGTTACGGTAATCTGTTTCTCTTTTGAATTCCATGCACCGCCACGGATGGTGTAGTTGCCGCATTTTCCGGAGAATTTGCGGGGTGACTGATCGTCGGGCGCGTCGGCATAGTTTTCTACCCAGCAGTCTTCTACCCACTCCCATACATTGCCGGTCATATCGAAAAAACCCGATTTGTTGGGGCGAAAGCTTTTCACCGGCGATGTCTGCTGGGTTTCGCCGATGGTTCCGCAACCTTTGCAATTGGCCATGTCCGGCAGGAGCGAATTGCCCCAGGCATAGATTGTTCCGGAGCCTGCGCCGGCCGCCCATTCCCATTCCGTCTCATAGGGCAGTCTGTAGGTTATGCCTGTCTGTTCGGTCAGCCACTTGGCATATGCCTGGGCATCCTGCCAGCTGACGTTGATCACCGGGCGATCCTTCTTGCCCCAGCGTGAGTCGTCCGGAAAAGGGAAGCTGGTTTCGACACAGAATTTTTCAAAATCGTCGAAGGTGACTTCGGTCATCATCATCTGCACGGGTTTCTCGATTTTTACATAGTGAGCAGGCTTCTCAGGAAAACGACTGCTGCCCATCATGTAGTTGCCAGTGGGCAGCGGCAGAAAAGGCGGGCCTTGTCCGCCGGACGCCAGATTGTCCCTTTCGCCGGCCGGCCCTTGCTCACGGGGCAGATCTGCCGGCGGTTCCTGTACGGGTGATTTTTTTTGCTCCGGTTGTTCCTCCGCTTTAACCGCACTTTTCGGGCCGGAGGACTGGGATTCGCTTTTTTCACCGATCGTCTCCGGCTTGTGAACGCTTCGCACCAACTGGCCATAGACTATTTTCTGGCCGGGTGCTTCGCTGATTATTTCGGCTGAGGCCGTGTTGGCGCTGATTTCCGTGATCTTTACTTTCCCGGTATGAATTTGTTCGACTTCGAGAACCTCGCCGGTCTTCGGGTGCTTGATCACTTCACCTTCCTTGAAGACGATAAATTCCATGCCGACCTGCAGGTTTGAAGTGGCACCGAGATCGATAAGTATTGAGTCGCCGCGTTTCTTGACGACATAGCCGGTCAGGGGGAAATTTTTAACAATCCTCGAGGTCAGGAGTTCAATGACTTTCTTGAGATTCTCGCTGGTATTGCTGCGAATGTTCTCGGCTGCCACGATAGAACCGGTGTTGACATTGATGATGCGGGCGTTCACCTCGATTGTGTCCTGAAACTGGAGAACCGAGCCGGTAATGATCGTTTTGACACCGAGGATTTTTCCCAGATGGGCCGAACTGCTCTCATCGATCAGACCCGTCATCCCGAGCTTCTGTTCTTCAACTATCTTGCGCAGCAATGCCCGTTCGACCACCTCGAACCGACCATCCTGGACCATGGTCGTGGTAAACCATTCGGCCACGATACCTCCCATGTCTTTCGTGGTAAACGAGTCTCCGCGCAGTTCGAAATCAAGGACGGCAATTTTGGTCTTCTTGAAATCGGCGTAACAGGATGTAGCGAAGATGACGAACGCGAAAGCAAAAGAGAGATAAAAAGAACTGGTTTTTCTGATCGCCATGTGGATCTCGCAGGTTCCGGGAAAACGGTGCAACACTCTCCATGAGTGTCCTAATATCATTGGATGCCGACCACAGAACGCAGACGGCATCCAGCATGGCTCTCAGTTGCTTCTGAGGCGATCCTGAATCTCTGTTATCATTTCAGCATGGTCATGAAATATCCTGTTGTAGGGATGCCATTGTACGCCGTTGCCGGACCATTCGGCCACATCCTTGATTCGATAAATCAAAGGCTCGGAAGAGACGAGGGTGGCTATAAGCTGACAGCGCAGGAGAAATTCACCGTTTTTGGTCTCGAATTTCTTGACTGTATACTTTGTCTGCAGGTAGCCGGATTCATAATTGAGTTCTTTGACTTGAGAGGAGCGCTTGACGACGGCATCGATCATGATCTGCCAGGCATTTCGTGCATCAAGATCCGCTCCAACCGGGACCTGAACCCAGGCGTTGGTGGCAGGGGAGGTTGTGGTAGCCTCCCATAACGGGCTGGGGGTGAGGTTGATGATGATTTCTCCTTTGGACAAGGAGGGGAGATTACTGTTGACCAGGAGTTCCTGCTCGAAAAAGCCTTCTTTGGCCACCAGCAGTTTGTGCTCGTGGACCGCGGAAAAGTCAAATGGGTACTTGAGAGGGGTGACCTGTGCCGCTTTCATACCATCGATGGTGACAGTCGCCCCGGGAGGGTTGGTGATGATGTCGGTATCGAGAGTGGTCTTTGCGCAACCGGTAAAGAGGAGAACACCTATCAACAGGCCGGGAAATACCTTTTTCATTGTCATAATCGAAACCCCTTTGGATCAATAGTCATAATCCACCCCATGGCAAACATATGCATGGGGTGGGAGTGTTGCGGTGATCGAATAGCCAGGCGAATCATCGCTTACTCGATGATCAGGTTTTTTTGGTAAGTAACGAAAAAACCCTGAAAATCTTCCTCATGGATATATGGAAGAATGCTGAAAACCGTCCAGCCTTTACGGCCATACTCATCGTTGGAGTTGTTGAGTTGCAGCGTTGCTTTCTCGGGGTCTTTCTCTTTCAGAAAGATGGTAAGTGTCTTTTGGCTGGCAGCCATTTCGGTCCTTGCCGCAAGGCTCTCCGGCAGGAGTGCTGCCGGTTCCGACGATGAGGCCGCTCCTGCTGAACCGATACCGGAAAAGAGAAGAAGCAGTGAGAGAATCAGTGAAATACGATGTTTCATAGAGCCTCCTGGTGAAATCCTTTCATTATGAAGAAGATATTGGAATTCGAATGAAAAAAATATGATACACTATATCTCTCGCTTTTCCGCTATGGAAATCTCTTGTATCCATTCAGCTCTATGGACATAGTTCCCCCTCCCCTTGCGGGAGGGGGGCA
>CAYTVF010000102.1:0-4352 GCA_964441345.1 uncultured Desulfopila sp.
AAATTCGTAATGTGGCAATTATCGCTCATGTCGATCATGGCAAAACCACTCTGGTTGATCAGCTTTTTAAATATTCGGGGATGTTCCGCGACAACCAGGAAGTATCCGAGAGGCTGATGGATTCCATGGATCTGGAGCGGGAGCGCGGGATTACCATTACCGCCAAGAACGGTTCCTACCAATTCAAGGACTATTGGATCAATATCATCGACACCCCCGGTCATGCCGATTTCGGCGGGCAGGTGGAACGGGTGCTGCGGATGGCCGATGGCGCCTTGCTGCTCGTCGACGCCCAGGAGGGGCCGATGCCCCAGACCTATTTCGTGTTGAAGAAAGCCCTGCAGAACAACCTGCCGGTGATCGTCGTCATCAACAAGATCGACAAGCCGGCCGCCCGCTGCAGCTGGGTTGTCGACCAGGTTTTCGACCTCTTCGTCAAGCTCAATGCACCCGACGATATTCTCGATTTTCCGGTGGTCTATGCCTCGGCCAAAAACGGTTATTCACTGCTCGATCCGGCTGACCCGATCAATCCCGGCGACCATATGATTCACATTTCCCAGATGATCGTCGACCATATCCCGGCACCCGCCGGTTCGGGCGACGAACCCCTGCAGATGCAGGTCGGCACCATCGATTATTCGCCGTATCTGGGCAGGATGGGAATCGGCAAGGTGGTCAACGGCACGATGCGGCTCAATCAGCCGATCGTGGTCGCCCGGCGCGACGGTTCGATCAAGCCGGTGCGGATTTCCAAGATTTTCCGGTTCGAATGCGACGGCAAGGTGGCCGTCGAGTCGGCCGGGGTGGGAGAGATCGTGGCCATCGCCGGCATGGAGGATGTGACGGTGGGCGTTACCTTTACCGATCCCGAGAATCCCCGGCCTCTGCCGCTCATCACCATCGATCCGCCGACCATCTCGATGAATTTCATCCCGAACGATTCGCCCTTTGCCGGCAAGGAAGGCAAATTCGTCACCTCCCGCCACCTGGGCGACCGGCTCAATCGGGAAATTCTCTCCGACGTGGCCCTGCACTGCGAGGTCCTCGAAGATGCGGTCGGCTTCAAGGTTTCCGGCCGCGGTGAGCTGCATCTGTCCATTCTCATCGAAAAAATGCGGCGGGAAGGGTATGAACTGCAGGTGACCAAGCCAAGGGTTATTTTCAAGGAAGAGAACGGCCAGACCCTTGAGCCGTACGAACAACTCACCGTCGACGTCGACGAGCAGTTCCAGGGGGCGGTAATTGAAAAACTCGGCAAGCTGAAAGGCCAGATTGAGGAGATGGATACCGCCCACGGCATGGTTCGCATGGTCTTCAAGATTCCGACCCGCGGGTTGCTCGGATATCGTTCCCAGTTCATGACCGATACCAAGGGGATGGGGATGATGGCCTATATTTTCTCCGGATACGGGCCGTATGCCGGGGATATCGTCAACCGCGTCAATGGCGTGCTGATCGTGAAAGACCCTTGCACCGCGGTGGCCTTTGCCCTATTCAATCTGCAGGAACGCGGCAAGCTTTTCATCCATCCCGGCGTGCCCCTTTACCCCGGTCAGATAATCGGCGAATGCAGTCGTTCGAGCGATATGGTGGTCAATCCGGGAAAAGGGAAAAAACTGACGAATATGCGGGCCTCCGGCACCGATGAGGCCGTAGTCCTCACGCCGCCGGTCAACATGACGCTTGAGGACTGCATCGCCTATATCAACGACGATGAACTGGTCGAGGTTACCCCGGCGTCGATCCGGCTGAGAAAGAGACCGGCGGGGACCAAGCCAAGGGGATAAAATCAATGAAAGAACTGGCGATTCTCATAGGGGCGGGACTGATCGGGCTTGCCACCTTCGGCTTCGTTGCCAAAAAGTTCGGCAGCAGCTGCACCCCCTGAGTCATGATCTATGGATCCATAGGCATGGGTCTCTTGGGTTACTGGCTGCTGCGGAGTGTGCTGTAAAGAAGCGGGTTTTCCTTTATATTCTCTTGCTGAGGAAATAGTCGGCGAGAATTCTGGCATGATCGAATGCCAGGTGCGGCAGATTGTTTGCCGTAAAGAGTTCTGCGCGGGCGGCATCGTCGCCCGCTTTTGGCGGGCCATCTGCCTGACCGATAAAAACGGTTGAGGCGGTGTGCTGGCGCACGTCCCGGTCCGGAGCCGAATAGGTGTGGAACTGGCGAAGGCCCCGCACCTTGAGGCCGGTCTCTTCTTCCGCTTCCCTCAGCGCGGCGGTTTCAAACGATTCGCCGTAGTCGACAAAGCCTCCGGGCAGAGCCCAGCCAAACGGCGGATTCTTCCGCTCGATGAGCACTATCCGGTCGTCGATCTCGATAATGATATCGACGGTTGGCACGGGGTTTCTATGGACCTTCACCTCGCTGCCGCAATGCGGGCATTTCATGAACTATTCCTCCGGTGCAGGGGAATGGTCATGGCTGAGCCGCCTGTGCTTGTCCGGCGTAACCGGCTTCAAGCTCTTTTACCTGATGGCATAAGAGACTGTTCTCCGGAGTGGCGATACCGTTTCGCATCCCTAAGTTGACTACGGCGCCGTTGATCGCATCGATTTCGGTACGCCTTTTGTTTCTGACATCCTGGAGCATGGAAGAGATATTCTCGGCGGTCCTGCCGCAGACAATCCGGGTCGCCAAATACGGATCGTCCATGATCTCGATTCCTTCCGCTCTGCCGATCCGCATCGCCTCGTCGACCGCGCTCTGCATCCGCCCATCGACCCCGGGGAGGGTGAGCAGGTCGCCGTTTTTGCAGCCGAGCGTGGCGGTGAGGGCGTTGATGCCGACATTGATGAACAGCTTGGCCCAGATCCGGGCGATGATATGGTCGGTCACCTCGGCCTGCAGGCCGCCGGCGGCAAAGACCGCCCGAGTTTTTTCCAGGAGCATGGCGAAATGGCCGTCGGGCTTCTCGGGGAAACCGAGGTAGGTAATGCCCCTGCCGGCATGACGTACATGACCCTGGCGAAGAAGGGTCGCTCCCTCCGTCGTTGTGCCGAAGGCGGCCGTGGTGGTGCCCAGCCGGCTGCCGAGCGACAGATGGCTGATGCCATTCTGGAGAAAGACCACAAGGGTCTTTTCGTTTTCGGAGAGGAGCGGCCGGCAGAAGTCGAGACTTGCCGCGACATCGTATGACTTGACACAGAGGAGCACGACGTCGACCCGGTCGAGTGTCCGGGGATCGGCGGCGGCAACGACCGCTATGGTTTCGCCGGCCTCGCCCTGCTGGTAGACAATGCCCCTATTGGCAAGGTATTCCGCCCGGTTGCGGTTGTGGTCGAGGAGAGTTAAGCGGTCGCCCTCGGCAGCCGCAGCCAACCCCTTCGCGACAACGGAGCTAAGCAGACAACCAAGGGCCCCCGGACCAACCAGTAAGAAGTGCATTTTCCGCCTTTTGCCGGTCACTTGATCAGTGAGGCCTGTTCAATGATGCCGGCATATTTGTAGCCGGCCCCGAAATCCTTGTCCGCGGCCAGAATCCCTTCCAGCGTGACGACGGTGTCGACCGCGACCGTCTCGCCGGTGGTAACCACCATGTCATGGGTGTTGCTCAGCGGATTGCCGGTACCATCCTGGACATGGACCCAGTTTTTGCCCATGATATTCGGGCTGAACTTGACAACCTTGCCCCGCAGCCTGACTTTCTTGCCGTTCAATTCCTTGGCCTTGGCAAAGAGTTCTTCCACTGCATAGCCGTTTTCAGCTTCGGCCTTGGCTACGGAAATCTCCTGGAGCGGGGCAACCGCGCCGGAACTGCCGCCGGACGACTGGGGCATGACCTGTGCCGCGGCCGGCGCTGCACCGGCTCCGGCCTGTTCGGACTTCACCGCGGCAGCGAAAGAGTTGTCCGCCGCGGCTGCCGGGGGAGCCTCTCCTGCATCGGCTACCAGACCGGCGGAAAAAATAATTGTCTCGAAGGTCTTGTTGAGGGTTTTGCTGGTAAAATTCTTCATTTCCATCCCCTTCGAGTAGCGGACTTTTGCTCCGGTCTCGACCTTGGTTTCGGGGATGGCGACCCAGGTCTGTCCGCCGCCGTCGGCGACGAGCATATAGGTGTAGCCCGGGGCGTTCATGGTTTCCACCACCGTGCCGGACGCTGTCTCCGCGGCGGCTGCATCGACCTTTTTCGGCAGAGCCTCTGCCTGGCCGGTAAAAAGTGCGGAGCCGAGAATGAATAACGCTCCGATCGTAAAAACTGCGAATCCATGATACATCGTTACACTCCTGAAAAAATTAACAGACATCTTGTTGCTGAGAAGAAGTTTATTTCAATAGTATGCACTTTGTCTGATTGGTTTTTGCTTCCCCTCCCTTGACGGGAGGGGATTGAGGGGTGGGTG
>CAYTVF010000102.1:4387-14491 GCA_964441345.1 uncultured Desulfopila sp.
CCCCCTAACCCCCTCCCGCAAGGGGAGGGGGAAGTTCATAGAGCTGAATGGATACATGTTAATCGTCATTCTCGAGGAGAAAGGCAATGTGCTCGAGCAGGGCGCGATTCCAGATGGAATATGCCGCGGCGGTGATATGCACCCCGTCTTCCTGGAAGAGCTGTTTGTCCGAACCCGCAAAGCGGCGGTGGGTATCGAGAAAGCAGCAGCCGGTCTGCATGGTAATCGCCTCGATATGGCTATTGAGGCTGGCGACCGAGTTGTCGGGCAGGTGGGGAAGATGCATGGGAAAAAGGCTGTTGACCAGAATTTCGGCGGTCGGATAGTCGTGACTCAGCTGGACCAGAATTTTTTTCAACGTGTGCGGGAAATCGTCATTGCCGTTCAGCAGATCGTTGGTGCCTATCATAATCATAATTATATCGGCGGATTCGGCCCGGGCTTTGATCTGCGGCAGGGATGCCAGGAGGTCGGCGGTCATGGCGCCGGGAACACCGAAATTATGGACCTTGAAGGTCGTCATATGGGATTGCCAGTCGTAATCGGCGACGAGTGAGTCTCCCAGCAGGATAATCTGGTTCATATTTTTTTATTATATGGTTATGAACAATTCTCAAACCTTGTTTTTTAAGTAACTGAACAGTAGCACAAGAAGATTGCCGTGCCAAAGATTTTCTTTTTTCTCTACTTCGTTCGGCGGTTTTCCCGTCCGTGGTTTTCTCGGAGACCGGACTGCAGGACGGTGCAGCCAAACGGCGCGACACCGATGTTCTCGGTCGCCGCAAGGGGAATTGCATCCGCCAAAGGCAAGAAATCGAACGGCGAGTCGACACCGGTATCGATGATGCGAAACCAGGTCTTCCTCCGGTCCCGGAGTTGCGGGGCCTCGAAAAAGAGGGTCTGCTGCCGGTCGCCGTTCAGCATGATAAAGAAGTCGCCGCCGGAATCGTCCGGCTCTTCCCCGCGGAGGAAGAAAGCCAGGCCATGGCAGTTGTGCACCCAGTTCTGCTCGCCGGGCCGCAGGTATTGCCAGGATATTTCCGGTGGACCATGCTCGTCCCCGGCCCCGCTTGCGGCAGGGAAAAAATCGCTGCGGCGGAAAATCTTGTGCTTTTTACGCAGGGCGATACAGTGCTGAAAAAACCGGAAGAAATCCCTGTTGGTTTCCAGCAGGGACCAGTCCAGCCAGCTGATCCGGTTATCCTGGCACCAGGCGTTGTTGTTGCCTCCCTGGCTGCGCCCGAATTCGTCGCCGGCACAGAACATCGGCACCCCCTGGGATAGGAGCAGCAGGGCGACAAAGCTTTTCATGCGGCGGAAACGGAGGCGGTTGATTACTTCATCGCCGGTGTCGCCCTCATGGCCGCTGTTCCAGCTGAGATTATGATTATCGCCGTCCCTGTTCTCCTCGCCGTTCCGCCGGTTGTTTTTTTTATCGTAGCTTACCAGATCATAGAGGGTGAATCCGTCATGGCTGGCGAGGAAGTTGATCGAGCACAGCGGGCCGCGGCCGCTTGACTGGTAGAGATCCGAGCTGCCGGCAATGCGGGTGGCCAGATGGGTTACCGTGTTGTTATTGCCGATCATGAAGGCCCGCACATCGTCCCTGAATTTGCCGTTCCATTCCGCCCAGCGGGGATCGGTGGAGAAGCTGCCGACCTGATAGAGGCCGGCGGCATCCCAGGCCTCGGCGATCATTTTCGTGTCGCGCAGCACCGGATCCTCGCCGATTCCCTCGATCATCGGCGGATTGGCGAGGAGATTGCCCTGCTGGTCCCGGCCGAGAATGGAGGCGAGGTCGAAGCGGAAGCCGTCGATGTGCATCTCGGTAACCCAGAAGCGCAGGGAATCGCGGATCAGATCGCGGACCACCGGATGATTGCAGTTCATGGTATTGCCGCAGCCGGAAAAATTCAGGTATTCGTTGTTTTTGTTTTCATCGAGCAGATAATAGATCGTATTGTCTATGCCCCTGAAACTGCTGGTTGTTCCCTGGTATCCGCCTTCCCCTGTGTGGTTGTAAACCATGTCGAGAAACACCTCGATGCCGGCTTTATGCAGGCTTCTTACCATCGTTCTGAATTCGTCGATGGCCCGATTGGGATCCAGGGCGTAGCCGGTGTTGAGAGCGAAAAACGATACCGGGTTGTAGCCCCAGAAATTCCTCAACCGCTCGCCGGTTTCGGGATTGCTGAAAACGATATCGTTTTCGTCGAACTGGGTTACCGGCATGAGTTCGACGGCGGTGATCCCCAGTTTTTTCAGATAGGGGATTTTCTCGACGACGCCCTGGTAGGTGCCGGGCGCCTTCACCCCCGAGCTCTTATCCCTGGTGAATCCCCGGACATGGAGTTCATAAATGATCGTTTCCGCCAGCGGGGTTTTGGGGGGACGGTCATCCTGCCAGTCGAAGTCATGCCGTACAATCCGGCAGCAGGGTTTCAGCCCGTACTGGGCCGGCTCGGTCCATTTCCGCGGCAGGAGTCCATGGCTGAAGGGGTCGATGAGGATCTTCCGGTAGTCATAGCGCAGCCCGTCATCGGCCGGCCCGTCGATGCGGTAGCCGTAACTGAAATTCTGCTGATGGGTCGGCAGCAGGAGGTGCCACATATCGCCCGTGCGGTTTTCCACGGGATCGAAGGCGAATTCATGGCGGACTGGCTTGCCCGCCCCATGCGGCCAGTGATCGATGACCAGCGTTACCCGTGCGGCATGACGGGCAAAAATGGAAAAATTAATACCTTCCTCGAAGAGGGTGACTCCGGCGGGGAGGGGATACCCTCTTTTTTGGGTCCGTATTTTTTTTCTGGCAGTCATTGTGATAATAGTTACTAATAATAAAAATTCATTGTTACCGTGCAAATGGCGGGGTGCATACTTAATGTTACTCCAGCCAGGTAAAATTTGAAACGGTAGATCGACAACTGCAACGAAAGCGTAAATCACCCGCACAATGGAGGAAACCATGGGGATGTTTCATAAGGTAAATATTGGCGACAGGATAATCAGCCCGATCGACTGGGAGATGACTCCCGATATGTCCTTCGGCACCTTCGAATCCTGGGGAGGGCGGGAGAGGGTGCGGCACAACGACGAATATGTCTACTATTTTTTCGTTGATAACTGGGGCGACGAGCCGAAGCTCTGCCTGATGGAAAGGGCGGTGAAACATGCCAGAATCATGGCCGAGATTAAGGCGCCGCCGGCAATGGTCAGACAATGTGTGGCCGAGCAGGGGACATCGTCGATTTTCGAGAAGAGTTACGCCATCAACGAGGAGATCAAAGAATGGCTGATCGCCAATGTCCTGGATGAGAAAGGCGATTCGCGCCTGGTGGTGCCGCGGGTGGAAAAGATTGTCAAGGAGGATATGGGACCGCTGCTGCCGCTCGCGGCGACCCATCCGTTTACCGGCGAGACTGCCGTCCTGCCCGGGGAGCCGGCGATCATCAACGACAATGAGATTGCCGGGGTGCTGAAGAAATGGAATTTTTTCGAGACGGAACTGAATCCGGCGGGACGCTTTGCCAATTCTCTCGCCGCCGGCGACGATCCGGCGGTCATTATCGACCAGCGCACCTCGCTGATGTGGCAAAGGGACGGCATCGATATCGGCTCTCTTCGTCATATTCAGAAAAATATCGAAGAGCTCAACCGGCAAAAATTCGCCGGTTTCACCGATTGGCGGCTGCCCACCATGGAGGAGGCCATGTCGCTCATGGAGCCGGAGAAAAATACCAAAGGGATATTCCTGCATCCCTGCTTTTCCAAAGAGCAGCCTTTTATCTTCGTTGCGGCTAGCCGCAAACCCGGCGGCTGCTGGTTCGTCGATTACAAACAGGGCAGGGCCTTCTGGTCATCGGGGACTATCCCCGGCGGATTCGGCCGGCTGGTGCGGGCGATCGGCCGATAGGGCTCCGCCGTCGTTCCGGTGCAAACCGGAACCCGGTTTCTGCACGATTTTCTTTCACCCGTCACCCGTCACCCCCGTCCCCCCGGCAGGCCGCCGGAGTGACGGGGCGTTGTCACCGGATCTGCCCGATGAGTTTGTCTCCGGGTTTCTCCTCTTATTGCGACCTTTTCGCTGACCGTGATACCAGGTGTTGCTTTTTTTTATGCAATATCTTTATTATAGGGGCCAACTTTTGGTACAGTTCCGATGGCGGTTTACTCTCCTCATCGATCGAGGCGGGGGGGCGGCGTCCTTTGCAATAACCAGTTTTCTCCAGGTGTTCAGCTATGGCAAACGAGAAGAATTCAGAATACGGCGAAATTGCCTCGCTTCTTCTGCAATCGGGAATGGTGACTGAAAAGCAGGTAAAGCATGCCGAGCGGATACGGGCGAAGCTCGCCACTCCGACACCTCTGCTCAATGTGCTGAAGGAGCTGGGGGACGTCTCGGATGAAATGGTGCGGAAGGTGTTGCTGGACACCAGGTTGACCATCCGTATCGGTGAGCTGCTGGTGGAGCTGGGGCATCTTTCCGAAGACGACCTCAATGCGGCCTTCAATATCCAGAAAGAGCGGGAGCAGGATCAGCGGCTCGGTGAGATTCTGATCAAATATAATTTTATTGATGAAAAGGTTTTCAACAGGGTTTTGTCCCTGCAACTCGGCTTTCCCCTGGTGGATATAAATCTGTCGCTGGTCGACAAGGTCCTGGTGGGCCGGGTTCCCATGAAAACTCTGGTCGAGCACCAGTTTCTTCCCATCAAAGATGGTGCCGGCACGGCAACTCTTGTCGCTTTTGCCGATCCGCTCAACAAAAAGAGCGTCGAAATCGCCCAAAAATATTTTGGGGGACAGATCAGCCCGGCCATCTCCGAGAAAAAAACTTTAAGCGATACCATTAAGCTTCTGGCCAATCTGATGGCCGGCAAAACCATCAATGTCGATGGGAAAACGGTGGTCGGCATTGTCAATTCCCTGATTATCACCGCCATCAAGGAAAATTGTTCGGATATTCACATCGAGCCGATGGCCGATCGTGTGCAGATCCGTTTTCGTGAGGATGGGGTGTTGCGGCACTATAAAGATCTCCCGCGGGACATTCTCCCGCCGCTGACGAGTCGCTTAAAAATCATGTGCGATGCCGATATTGCCGAAAGGCGGCGTCACCAGGGCGGACGGATCCTGTTTGAATACGATGAGGGGAAGGTAGATATCCGCGTCTCTTTCTACGTCACCGTGCATGGCGAGAAGATCGTGTGCAGGCTGCTGAAACAGAAACGGGAACTCCTCGACATCCATACCATCGGCATGGCTCCCAAGATGCTGGCCAGGTTCCTTGAGGACGCAGTCTACCCGCCGAGCGGGGTTCTGCTGGTCACGGGCCCTACCGGATCGGGCAAGACTTCCACCGTCTACAGCTGCATCAACCACATAAAAAATCCGCAGATCAGCATCATCACGGCGGAAGAGCCGGTCGAGTATGTCATCGACGGGATTGCCCAGTGCTCGATCGATCCCTCCATCAACCTTACCTTTGAGGAAACTCTCCGCCATATCGTACGCCAGGATCCCGATGTTATAGTAATCGGCGAAATCAGGGACAGCGGTTCGGCCGAGATGGCGATGCAATCGGCGTTGACCGGACACAAGGTATTGAGTACCTTTCATACCGAAGACAGTATCGGCGGCCTTATCCGGCTGCTCAATATGGATATTGCCCCCTTTCTCATCTCGTCGACCGTGGTCAGCGTGCTCGCCCAGAGACTTTTACGCAAGGTCTGCGACTCCTGTGCCAAGGAAACGAAGATCACCCCCGGTCAACTCCAGCGGCTGGGGCTTTCACCGGCGGATGTCCAGGGGGCGCGATTCAGAAAAGGGCGCGGCTGTACCGATTGCAAACAGACGGGTTACAAAGGAAGGGTTGGCGTGTTCGAGCTGCTGGTGCTGAACGAACTGGTCCGAAGCGCCATTCTCGACCAGAAGACCAGCTATGAGATACGCCAGATCAGTGTCGAGCACTCCGGACTGGTGACGCTCCTGGAAGATGGATTGGTGAAAGCCGCGGCCGGAATTACCAGTATTGAAGAGATCCTGCGATGTTTGCCGAAATTGAGCAAACCCCGGCCGTTAATGGAACTGCGCCGTCTCTGCGGAGAATGACATAATACAAAAAATGCAAAAAATGCAAAAAAACCCTTCATTTCTTGACGTGATAACGCAGTACATCGAATCCGGTGATGTCGTCCTGCCGGTATTCAGTTCCGCCGCCCTGCGGGTTCAGCAGGAACTGGTGAAAAAAGAGCCGGAGATCAAGGTGGTGGAAAATATTCTGGCCGGGGATCAATCTCTCTCAAGCCAGGTCCTGCAGATGGCGAATTCGGCTTTTTATCATGGACTCACCGAGATTCTCACCGTCAGGGCGGCGATTGTCCGGCTCGGGATGCAGGAAGTGGGACGTATCGCTCTTTTAGCGGCGTCGCGGAACCAGTTCAGGAGCAGGGACCGGGAACTGAATTTGATCATGAAACAGCTGTGGCAGCATTCGGTGGGGTGCGCTCTCGGCGTGCGGTGGCTGGCGAAGCGTTGTAAGTTCGATGAGCTGGAGAGCCACGTTTTTTTTGCCGGTCTTTTCCACGACGTCGGCAAATTGTTCGTGCTGATGGTGGTCGACCAGATGCGACAAAATAATAAGGAACTGCCGGTCACCCATGCCTTGCTGAAAGAGTCGATGGCCGGGCTGCATGCCGAGCAGGGCTATAACCTGATGAAAAAGTGGAACATGCCCGACGAGTATTGTGTCGTCGCCAGGGACCACCACCGACCCGATTATGACACCAAGAATTATATGCTCGTGCTGGTTCGCCTCGCCGATATGGCTTGTTTGAAGCTCGGGATCGGTCTCAGCAAAGATCCTTCGCTGGTGCTCTCCAGCAAGGAAGAAGCGCATCTGCTGAATCTTTCCGATATCGATCTCGCCGAACTGGAGATTTACCTGGAAGATACTGCCATTCTCTTCGGCTGAAAGGAGCACGTTGACAATTATGCGGAATACGCCGGCATCGTGGGTCTGGTCATTATTTTTGCTCTTCTTCTTTGTCGCCCCAGGACATGCCGAGCAGGTGGCCTTGCCGCTGACGCTTGATCACAAGCTCCTGACTTCCCTCGTCATTCATGGAAATTTCAGCGAAAAAAGCCACAGTGCGGCAATCGTCGGCGCTCCTGCGGACTGTATGTATATCGGAGTTGCCGAACCCAGATTCGCTTCGGCCGGGAAGTTTCTCCAGCTTGAAATGCGCCTGACCATCCGGCTCGGCACCCCGCTGGGCCGGGAATGCCTGGTTCCGGTCGAATGGCAGGGCTATATCTCCCTGGTGCAGCAGCCGGTCTTTGACAATCAGTCTTTCAGCCTCGCTTTCCGGACGATCGATTCAAGCCTTTTCACCCTTGACCGGCAACCTGCCAACATTGCCGGCTTTCTCTGGGAATTTGCCAAGCCCCGGGTGTATGAGCATCTCAGCCGGATTCGCATCAATCTGGCTCCGCCGATTCGCGAGATGCGCGATTTTCTCGCACCTCTCTTTCACGAAGAGGCCCGCCAGGCGACCCGGGCCATGCTCGACAGTCTGCGCGGCGGGACTACCACGGTTGAAAAGGATGGGGTGGTGGTCCAGCTCCTGGCTGAGGTGGAGGAGATTTTCGAACCGGAGAAGAGTGCGGAGAGCGCACTGCTCAGCCCCGATGAACACAGGTGGCTGATCCGGCTCTGGGAGACCTGGGATGCCCTGCTGGTTCAGCTGATCACCACCTTGGCCGTCGATCCCCTGCGGCCGGAGGACCAGGAGCGGCTCATCGATGTCCTGCTCGATACCCGCCATGCTTTTGTGGCGACGCTTGACCAGGAGGAGCTCGGCCGGGATTTTGTCCGGGAGCAGTTTGTCCGGGCCTGGCGCGATCTGGCGCCGATTTTCCGGAGGCAGCTGTATGCCCGGCCATCCGACAACAGTCTCGGCTACCTGGCTTTTTTCACCGCGGCCGATGCCTTGACGGTTTTTGACCGGATGGGGCCTACCTTTGGGATCGAAATCAGCGAGCAGGGACTCTTGCGCCTGGCCACCATGCTGACCGGGAAGGATACCCCGCTGCCCTACGGCCGGGAGGTCGATGAGCAGCTGAGGAAACTGCTGCAGCTGCCGATGTTGAAAGGCGGAAGCGATGTCGATGACGATCTGCAGGAAATTGATCTGCCTCCTATTAAAGAGGAAGATCTCGGACCCTTTTCGCAAGTCTCGAATTTCTTTTTTACCCCGGCATACGCTGCCGAGGTCCAGCCCCATAGCGAAATTCTTGAATGGAGAGTCCCGGCGGACGACTTAACCGGGTACGTCGAGCGGGTGAGAACGGTGCTCGATGATGCTTCTTCAGCTGTTCTGGCCAGGCAGCAGCTCCCCGACCAGCTCCATGGGATCTACCAGAAGATGGTTGTTGCCATGGCATGGCAGGAAAGCTGTTTCCGGCAGTTTATCGAGAGAGGGAATAAACTCACCTACCTGTTGTCGTATAACCGGACCTCGGTCGGCGTGATGCAGGTCAACGAACGGGTGTGGCGCGGGATGTACGACCTCCGTAAATTGCGGTGGGATATCCGCTACAACGCCCTGGCCGGCTGTGAGATTGCCGATCTCTATCTGCGTCGCTATGCCCTCCGTGAGAAGGCGCCGGAACGAGGGGTCGATACCGGTCTGCTGATCAAGGGGGTCTATGCCATGTACAATGGCGGCCCGGGGCAGTATGAAAAATACCTGGAGAGAGCACGCACGGGTAAGACCTATCTGAGCGATCGGTCGTTTGTCGAAAAGCTGAAATGGGTGGAGAAGAGGGATTGGGAGCGGATCTCGATCTGCCTGGGGGATGAATGAAAAACAACCTTCACACTATCGCCCCGCCGATCTGCAGGGTCCACTCGCCGGCCTTGAGGGACGCTTCGGCAACACCGCTTTTCGGCAGGTCGAGTTGGGCACAGAGCCGGACAAATTGTTCGGTATCGCCCTTTTCCAGCGCTGCCGCCAGGTGAAGGTAGCCGGCCATGGGGGATGCGGGATCGGTGTAGCCCTCTTTCAGGATGTCGGATAAGGGCAGGTTCTTCAGGATCTTCCGAAACGGCATATCGAGCATCACATCTATCAGGGAGAGCATGCCGAACAGAAACATGTTTTCCGGCTCTATTCCCCGAACCTTTTTGCACAGGGCCACCTCCTCCAGCAGTCGGCCGCGGTTCAGCGCGAGCAGCAGGAGTTCCTGCGGTTTCCCGGGAGACACCAGGTCGGAAAGCACGACCATGCGTAGCCAGTAGCGCATGCGGTTGTTGCCGAGCAGGGTTACCGCATGGCGGACCGAATCGATCTTCATCGAAAAGCCGAAGGCCGCCGAATTGAGGAGCCGGAGCAGGCGGTAGGTGATCGCCGGGTCGACCTTGACAATGGCGATGATCTTTTCGGTATCCAGTTCGGGGTCGTTAAGGGCCGAAAGAATGCGCAGCCGCGAGGTCTGGAAGGAGTGTAAGGTCTTGCCGCTGAGATTCTCCGGTTTGGCGAAAAAATAGCCTTGGAAAAAATCGAAACCCAGCGCTAACAGAAAGTTGTAGGTTTCCCGGTCTTCCACCTTTTCCGCGACTTTCAGGGCCTTTTTGCTTTTGATCGACTGAAAGATTTCCTCAATGTCCGCAAAACTTCGGGTCAGCACATCGACTTTGATGATATCGGCCAGATCCAGCAATTTGTCCTGACTGGTGTTGCCGGTAAAATCATCGATGGCGATGAAATACCCATCCTGTTTCAGCCGAATGAGCTCCTCCGTCACCGCCGGTACCGGGAGGGTATCCTCAAGGACCTCGACCACCGTCACCGATGGCGGGAGCGCCCTGGGGGCGCCTTCCAGGATGAGGCGTTCGGTGAAGTTGACGAAAATCCTTTTTGACTGGTCGGTGGTCTCCAGGGCTTTGATGAACCCCGACGTGGCGACGCACATGGTGGCTAAATCGCCATTATCGATGAGGGCATGGTCCTTGTCGGCTTCCGACCGGAAAAGGAGCTCATAGCCATAGGTGTTGCCGCGTCGGTCGAAGATCGGCTGCCTGGCAAGATAATAATAGAAATA
>CAYTVF010000103.1:0-14339 GCA_964441345.1 uncultured Desulfopila sp.
TTATTTATGATTTCTTTAGATCCTTACAAACTTGGCCTCGTTATCGGGGGCAGCCCACAGGCATGCAGCATGTGTTGCGGTTGTTTTATCCTGAAAGGAAGAACGAAGCAACTTACATTTACCAGGCAGCACCCGGTTGCTGCCAGTTGATTATGGCAAAAAAAACCTTTGAAACAGCCCTGGCCCGACTTGAGCAGATCACCGAAGAACTTGCCGATGGAGAGTTGAGCCTTGAAAACAGCCTGAAAAAATTTGATGAAGGCATTAAACTGGCAAGTTTCTGTAATGAACAGCTGAGTGAAGCCCGGGCAAAAATCGAACTTTTGCTGAGCAAGGACGGCAAACTGGAAGCGGTTCCATTTGATGGACAGGAAAATGGCCATAAAGAGATATTTGAGTGAGAAAAAGCGCCTTGTCGAAAACGGCCTCGAAGCGCTGATGCTTCGGGCCGACGGGCCTTTTACCGGTCATATCCAGGCGATGCGGTACAGCCTGTTCGCCGGGGGCAAGCGGGTCCGCCCGATTCTCTGCCTGGCGGCCGGCGAAGCTATCGATGACAGTCCGGAAACTCTCGACAATCTGCTGCCGGTAGCCTGCGCCCTGGAATGCATTCACACCTATTCGCTTATCCATGACGACCTGCCGGCAATGGATGATGACGACCTGCGGCGGGGAAAACCGACCAACCATACACTGTATGGCGAGGCCGCGGCCATCCTGGCCGGCGACGGCCTGCTGACCTGGGCCTTTGACCTGCTCAGCGACCCGCAAAACAGCACCCTCTCGGCCGAGAGCCGCCTGCAAATCATTCAGACGATTGCCAGAGCAGCTGGCCCGCTCGGCATGGTTGGCGGACAAGCGCTTGATATTGCAAACGAGAATGCTGAATTTCCGTTTGAGACCCTGCAGACGATTCACAGGAGCAAGACCGGCGCCCTGATCACCGGTTCGGTCCAGGCCGGGGCCATAGGGGCGGGAGCCTCCGCCGAGCAGATAGAGCGTCTGATCCATTACGGCGACAAGATCGGCCTTGCCTTCCAGATCGTCGACGACCTGCTCAATGTCACCTCGACGACGGAGCAACTCGGCAAGGCGGCCGGCTCTGATGCGAATCGCGGCAAGGCAACCTATCCCGCCTTTTTCGGTGTCGAACAGACACGGATCAAGGCAAAAGAAGCAGTTGCGGAAGCCGTCGATGCCTTGCGGGACTTCGACGAAAAAGCCGATCCCCTGCGCGATCTTGCCGGGTATATCTATGCCAGGAGTCATTAATTGTTTTGCTGAAACTTCGGCTCACAGTTTTCGTGTTCGTTTTCGTTTTTGTTTAATCAGCTATGTCAATACCACCGCCAATCACCATATCCCTTCTGAACAAAGTCGATTCACCGGCTGACATCCGTAAGCTCTCCGTTGCCGAATTGGGGCAACTCGCCCGGGAGATTCGTGAACTGATAGTCCAGACGGTTGCCAGAACGGGAGGACACCTCGCGCCAAGTCTCGGGGTGGTGGAACTGACCATTGCCCTGCATTATGTTTTCAACACCCCGAGCGACAAACTTATCTGGGATGTCGGCCATCAATCCTATGCCCACAAGATCCTCACCGGCAGGCGGGAACAATTTGCCACCCTTCGGCAGTATAAGGGGTTGAGCGGTTTTCCCAAATTCAAGGAGAGCCCTTACGACGCCTTCGAGACAGGGCATAGCTCCACCTCCATTTCCGCTGCTCTCGGAATGACCCTGGCAAAAGACCTGAAAAACGATGCGGGCCGGGCCATCGCGGTTATCGGTGACGGCTCGATGACCGCCGGTTTGGCCTTCGAGGCGCTCAATCAGGCCGGCCATCTCGACAAGGATCTGATCGTCATTCTCAACGACAATGAGATGTCCATCTCCCCCAATGTCGGCGCGCTTTCGAGTTTTCTCAGCCGCAAGCTGACCGGCAAAACCATGAGCCGGGTCAAGGCCCATCTGGTCGAAAAGCTGCAGATTTCCGATGTCGGGGAAAATATTCTCAACATCCTGAGAAAGAGTGAAGAAAGCTTCAAGAGTTTTTTTACTCCCGGCATGCTCTTTGAGGCCTTCAAATTCAACTATATCGGTCCGATTGACGGGCACAACCTCGAAGACCTGCTGGAGACTCTTGAGACGGTTCGGGATAATTCCCAGGGCCCGATGCTCATCCATGTCCTGACTCGAAAGGGCAAAGGCTATGAACCGGCCGAAATAAACCCGGATATCTTCCATGGGATCGGCCCGTTCGATATTGTCAGCGGCACCCCGCACGCAGCCAAGACCGCCGCCACCTACACCCGCGTCTTTGGCGACACGGTTTGCGACATGGCGGCCAAAGACGAGAAAATTGTCGCGATCTCCGCGGCGATGGTATCGGGAACCGGGTTGAAAAAATTCGCCGGGACATTTCCCGAGCGCTTCTTCGATGTCGGGATAGCCGAACAACATGCCTTGACCTTTGCGGCGGGCCTGGCGGTCGAAGGAATGCGGCCGGTGGTTGCCATCTACTCCACCTTTTTCCAGCGCGCCCTCGACCAGATCATCCACGATATCTGTATCCCCAACCTGCCGGTGACCCTGGCCATCGACCGGGCGGGCGTGGTCGGAGCCGACGGCCCCACCCATCACGGGGTCTTCGATATCTCCTTCCTCCGCTTTATTCCGAACATGGTCATCATGGCGCCAAAGGATGAAGAGGAGCTGCAGCATATGCTCTTTACCGCGGTTTATCACAACGGCCCCGCCGTTGTCCGCTATCCGCGCGGCACCGGACATGGCGTTCCTCTGGCGGACACCTTGAGACCACTGGAAATCGGCAAAGGAGAGCTGCTGCGCGAGGGCGAAGACATACTTCTCCTGCCGGTCGGCAACCGGGTCTACCCGGCCCTGGAGGCGGCCGACGGTTTGCAGAAAGTCGGCATTACCGCAGCGGTTATCAACCCGCGTTTTATCAAACCCCTCGATGCCGAGCTGATCTGCGGCTGGGCCGGCCATACCGGAAAGGTCGTGACGATTGAGGACAATGTCCGTCAGGGCGGCTTCGGCAGTTCCATCCTTGAACTGTTCAGCAGGCGCGGTCTCTACTCGGTCAAAACCTGCATGCTCGGCCACCCCGACAATTTTATCGAGCATGGCCCCCAGAAAACCTTATGGAAAAACAGCCATATCGATGCCCCGTCCATCATCCGGGCAGCCATCAAACTGACGGGGAGAGGCGAGTAAAACATTTTCAATCAGTGCTTATAATAGTCTCACGTGTTGGAAAAAATCATGTATCTCTGAATACGACAAACGGACTTTTTTCCAGGGCGAATGGTTCACCAACGACTGTTCCTTTCGGCAACTCCCAAGTCTTTCCAAGGAGGATTAACGAAATGCGTATCGGCGTACCGCGAGAAGTACACAATGGCGAAAAACGGGTGGCAACGACTCCTGAAGCGGCCAGGTCCCTGCAAAAACTCGGCTTTGAGATCGTTCTTGAATCAGGAGCCGGCCTGGAAGCAAAGTTTACCGATAGTGCGTACCGGGAAGCAGGCGTGGGGATAGTCCATGACGCACAAACGGTCTACCGCGAAGCCGACATTATCCTCAAAGTCCGTCCCCCCGAATTCCACCACAAACTCGGCATCCATGAAGCGGAATTGTTGCGCGATGGCCAGACCCTGATCAGTTTCATCCAACCGGGTCAAAATCAGGAACTGCTGAAAGAGCTGGCAAAGAAAAACCTTTCGGTGCTGGCGATAGATTCCATCCCAAGAATTTCCCGTGCCCAGAAAATGGATGCGTTGAGTTCCATGGCCAATATCGCCGGTTACCGGGCGATAATCGAAGCCGCACAGCACTTCGGCCGGTTTTTCACGGGGCAGATAACGGCCGCCGGCAAGATTCCCCCGGCAAAAGTCCTGGTGATCGGGGCAGGCGTCGCCGGTCTTTCCGCCATCGGCACCGCCAAAAGCATGGGGGCGATCGTGCGGGCCTTCGATACCCGTCCCGAGGTAAAGGAGCAGGTCGAGAGCATGGATGCGGAGTTCCTGATGCTCGATTTCAGCGATGAGGACGGATCGGGAGAAGGCGGCTATGCCAAGGTAATGAGCGATGCATTCATCAAGGCCGAGATGGATCTTTTTGCCAGCCAGGCTTTGGAGGTCGATATCATCGTCACCACCGCCCTCATCCCCGGGAGACCCGCCCCCGAACTGATCACCGAAGCGATGGTAAGGAGCATGAAGGAGGGCAGCATCATTGTCGATCTGGCGGCGGAAATGGGCGGGAACTGCAAGCTCACGGAGGCCGACAAGGTCGTGGTGAAACACGGTGTTACCATAATCGGCTATACCGATCTGCCGTCACGCCTGGCGACGCAATCCAGTCAGCTGTATGCCACCAATCTTCGCCATCTCCTGGCGAATTTAACCCCGCAAAAAGATGGCAGGATCGTGCTCGATATGACCGACGAGATAATCCGCGGGGCCACCGTCATCAAAGAGGGCAAGATCACCTGGCCCCCGCCTCCGCCCAAACTTTCGGCCGCCCCGAAACAACCGCCGGCGGCGCTTCAACAACACGCCGTTGCCGAAAAGAAAAATCGGGTACAACCGTATCTGCCGTTTATCGTCGGCGGAATGGGTATGCTGGGACTGGGGAGTGTCGCCCCTCCTCAGTTTATGTCCCATTTTACCGTTTTTGTCCTTTCCTGTTTTGTCGGCTATATGGTTGTCTGGAACGTAACCCCGTCTCTGCATACCCCGCTGATGAGTGTTACCAACGCGATCAGCAGTATCATCATCATTGGTGCGCTTTTACAGATTTCATCGCAAAATTCGCTGATTATGATTTTGGCAGGTCTCGCGATTCTGATGACCAGCATCAATATTTTCGGCGGATTCGCGGTCACCTATCGGATGCTTGCCATGTTCAGGAAGTAGGAGGTACTCCATGTCACAAGGTGTCGTAACCGTAGTGTATATAGGTGCAACTATCCTGTTTATCCTTTCCCTCGGCGGCTTGAGCCAACCGGAAAAATCGCGCCGGGGCAACTTCTTCGGCGTTCTCGGCATGGCAATGGCGCTTACCGCCACCATAATCGGTGTCGTTTCGAGCAACTATCTCATCTTATTTTGCGCGGTTCTGATCGGCGGCTCGACCGGGTTCTTTCTCGCCAAAAAGGTAGCGATGACCCAGATGCCGGAGTTGGTGGCCATACTGCACAGTCTGGTTGGTCTGGCGGCAGTCTTTGTCGGTTTTGCCAACTTTATGGATAACAATACCTCGCTGGCTGGGATTGATAAAACCATTCACGATGTCGAAACCTGCCTGGGAATATTCATTGGAGCGCTGACCTTTTCCGGGTCGGTGATCGCCTTTCTCAAACTGAGCGCCAGGATCGGCGGCAAACCACTGCTGCTTCCCGCCCGGCACTGGTTGAATTTAGCCCTGGTGACCGCAGCTTTCTGGTTTGGCTTGAAATTCATCAACCAGTCTGTTGCCGGCGGCGGTACGGCACCCCTGCTTGCCTTGACCATCGTCGCCCTGATCCTCGGGCTGCATATGGTAATGGCGATCGGCGGGGCCGATATGCCGGTGGTGGTCTCCATGCTCAACAGCTACTCGGGTTGGGCGGCGGCGGCAACCGGCTTCATGCTGAACAATGATCTGCTCATCGTGGTTGGTGCCCTGGTTGGCAGCAGCGGTGCCATCCTCAGCTATATCATGTGCCGGGCCATGAACCGTAAATTCATCGCCGTAATCGCCGGTGGCTTCGGCACCTCGGCCGGGACAACCGGAGCCGGTCCGGCCGGCGACGACGGTGACATCGTCGCCATTGACGGGGCCGAAGCGGCCGAACTGCTGCTGAATGCCAAGGAGATTGTGATTATCCCGGGATATGGTATGGCGGTTGCCCAGGCCCAGCACATCGTTCACGAAATTACAAGAAAATTGCGCGAGAAAAAAATCAACGTCCGTTTTGCCATCCATCCGGTTGCCGGTCGAATGCCGGGGCATATGAACGTGCTTCTCGCCGAAGCGCATGTGCCCTACGATATTGTCTTTGAGCTGGATGAAATCAACGGCGACTTTCCCCGAGTCGATGTCTCGGTGGTCATAGGCGCCAACGATATCGTCAATCCCGCGGCCCAGGAGGTCCCGGACAGTCCGATAGCCGGGATGCCTGTCCTTGAATGCTGGAAGGGCAATACCACCATAGTCCTCAAGCGATCCATGGCAACCGGCTATGCCGGGGTGGCCAACCCACTATTTTATAAAGAAAATACCAGAATGCTTTTTGGCGATGCCCGCAGCAGTTTGGATGCTGTATTGAAGAATCTGGAATAAGGGGAGAGATGAACTATCGAAATCGCTATCGCTATCGAAATCGCTATCGGGATCGAATCCCGCATCTCGGAAGGTCAGGGGATTTTCAGTAGGGTGCACTTCGTGCACCAATGGGCGATCCCGATAGCGATTTCGATAGCGATAGCGATTTTGGACGACCTCCCTCAACTTTTTTTACTGTGGCGAAAGCAAAAGGCCGGCTCCGGGACAGTGATCCAGGTACTCGTTTGCCGGATAAGCCTTTTTTTTAGTTGCAGGAACGACTTTGCATCAATAGAATTCTCGCATGACGACTTCAACTTCAACTCATATTCTTGAGTTTCGCGAGAAGCTTGCCCACAGCTGGCACCGCTAGACCACTATCCCGCACTGGATAAGGAGATTTCCATCATGCAGATACAAACGGTAAAAGAGAAAATCGCCAAAGTAGTGCTAGCGCAGCCCGATGATGCTACCTATGACGAAATCATGCGGGAGTTGGCTTTTGCAAAAATGGTTGACCGTGGTCTTGAGGATGTTCGCGCCGGACGAATCATCTCGAATGATGAGATGGCTGAGCGGATCAGAGCATGGCAAAAATAAGATGGTCTCATGAAGCCGAATGCTGGCTGAAGGAGATCTATAAATATATTGGCCAAGACAACCTTTCCGCCGCCGAAAAGGTTGTGGCCGGTATTTTTGATAAGACTCAAATCTTGAGAGATTTTCCTCAACTTGGCCATAAATATCGTGAAGAACCGGAAGGTGATATCCGCATCCTCCTTTACGGTCATTATCGAATTGCCTACATGATCACGGAGGACTCCATCGACATCCTGGGTGTTTTTCATGGCGCATTGGATATAGAAAAATATTTGCCTTAACCAAGGATAATCGATGAGTACCGACCCACTACCTACCGAAAAAGCTGTAAATATCTTGAGAAATCAGCAGTTAAAATAGCTCCTGTACCATTCCACGAACTTGCCGATGCCATACTCAAGGGTCGTGCCCGGCTTATAGTGGAAATCCCTCACCAGATCATCGACATCGGCGTAGGTGGCGGGGACGTCGCCGGGCTGCATCGGCAGGAAATTCTTTTCCGCCTTTTTCCCCAGACAGTCTTCCAGGACCTCTATATAGCGCAGCAATCTTTCCTTGTTGTTGTTGCCGATATTGTACACCCGGTACGGACAGTAGGAGGTGGCGGGATCGGGCTGATCGCCGCTCCATTCCGCGCTGCCCTCGGGTAACCGATGAATGACCCGGCAGACCCCTTCGACGATATCGTCGATGTAGGTGAAATCCCGTTCCATATTGCCGTTATTGAAGACATCGATCGGACGGTTTTCAAGAATCGCCTTGGTAAAGAGAAAGAGCGCCATATCCGGTCTTCCCCAGGGGCCGTAGACGGTGAAAAACCGCAGACCGGTGGTGGGCAGACCGAAGAGGTGGCTGTAGGTATGGGCCATCAGTTCATTGGCCTTTTTCGAGGCGGCATAGAGCGATACCGGATGGTCGACATTGTCGTGCACGGAAAACGGCATCCTGGTGTTGGCGCCGTACACCGAACTGGACGATGCATAGACCAGATGTTTCACCCCGGAATGCCGGCACCCTTCTAGAATATTGACAAATCCCACCAGATTGGTGTCGACATAGGAATGGGGATTGATCAGCGAATAGCGGACTCCGGCCTGGGCGGCCAGATTCACCACGGCATCAAAACGATGCTGCCGGAAAAGGTCGGCGACACCATCCCGGTCGGCAAGATTGATATCGATATGGCTGAAACGGGGACCTGCGGCCAGGGTGGCCATCCGGTCCCTCTTCAGTTTTGGATCGTAATAATCGTTGAGATTATCCAGACCGACAACCTCGGCTCCGCCGGCAATCAGTTTTTTGGACAAATGGGCGCCAATAAAGCCGGCAGCGCCGGTGATCAGTATTTTCTTCATTGCAATATATGGAATAATTAAGCTGCGTTCAGGCGATCATTACCAAAATGGGATGGGGACAGTTCCCGGTCAATCGTCAAAATTTCCTTCCGGCCCGATGTTTACCGCCAGGGTCTTGGCCCTTGCAATAATCTTGTCCCTGGTCCATTCGGCCGGGTCTTCAAGCGCTTTGCCCTTGGGTCCCAGATCATAGGAACCCGCCCGCAGGATTACCTCTTTGGCCAGGCTGGCCGTTCCTTCGGCGTTAAAGACCTTGGTGAGGATGGTGTAAACAAACTCCTCGACCCCTTTGCTCATCCGGTCCCGCACCGCTCTGTCCTGAGCCAGCAGCAGGTTGTCGAAGGGCAGATTGAGATTTTTGTAATTGCCGCCCTTCCAGCCGTTTTTGGCGGCGAGTGTGGTCATCTTCTGCCACATCTCCTCGCTCATGCCCTGATCTTTGACCTTCTTGAAGTTACCGTCCCCATCGAGAATGGCATTGCCGTAGTCGTTGACCTCTACCCCCCAGGAAACCATCTGCAGGGCGGTCGCCACGTTGGCCTTGGTGGTATGGGTGCCGGCGGCAATGGCCCGGAGTTTCTCCGAATTGTTGCCGGAGGTCCCGTGCTGGGCACCGGACACCCCGTAACGCTCGATGGCTTTATGAATTCCGGCAGTCAACTCGACCTGAATCCCCTGGCCGCTGGCCTCAAGACCGTGGGTGGAGCCGTTGTTCAAGGCGATCCAGTCGGGATGGATGCCGTGGGCATTCAGTCCCTTGATGAGAAACGATGCGTCTTCCACCGACGACAATCCCTGATCTCCCTTGATTTCACCGACTTCGGTTTCAAGACCTGCCCACCGGGGGATGAACTCGCTCAGCTCGATATTGGCCAGCAGATTCAAATCGTCCGGCATATGTGAGGCATCGACGGCGATCGAGGTGATACCCGCATCGAAAATGGCAGGTATTTCCATTTTGGCAAAAGGCAGATCCGCTCCGCTCTTAATGCCGTAATGGTCGGCATGAATCGCCACCGGCACGGTAATCCCCAACTCGTTGCACAGCACATCCACATGCATGGCGATATTATAGAAATTCACCGGACAATAGTTGCACTCGGACCGGGCGATCTCGATGATCAGCGCCGCATCGGCCCGCTGGGTGGCCTGAAGCGCGCCGCGGATGACGAAAGTATTGCGGCCGTTGGCGGCAATCGTCATCGCCCGGCCTTTGGCGACAAGGGCCCGGTCGATCACCTTGCCGCTGACGATCAGGGCTTTGGAATGGGGGAAACGACGGGTTATATTCGGGGGTCTGCCAATCTGAATCAGCCTTTCATATTCTGCATTCATGCCCATGAAGCACCTCCACATGTATTTTTCCTGATTTCCCCTGCGCAAGCACGAGGCGCAGAAACAAGGGATTCGTGTGAAAACGGTTTAATAACACCCCTCTTTTATAATATATGAGAGGAAATAAATCCAGTCAGGGAACTCTTTTCTTGCGATATCTTTTCACTTTTCGGGCAAGGACTTGGTAAACCCACTGAAGCCTTTACGCGCGAAAAGCCATACGGCTACCACGCTGATCTCGTAAAGAATCATCAGAGGCACCCCCATCATCATCTGGTTGACCACATCGGGGGTGGGAGTGAGGATTGCGGCCACGATGAAATTGATGAGGATGGCATATTTCCGGTTCCGGTTGAGAAAAGCGACATCGATCAACCCGGTTTTGGCGAGAAAGACCATAAAGATCGGCATCTCGAAAATCACCCCGAAGGCCAGCAGCAATCTTGTCGCGAGGCTGAAATATTCACCAACCGCCGGCAGCGAAGTGAGAAATTCGTTGTTATAACCGACCAGGAATTTAAAGGCGGGGGGAAAAACGACAAAATAGCCGAAGGCGGCCCCGCCGATAAAGCAGCAGGTGGACAAGAGGGAAAACGGGATGATCACCCTCTTTTCATGACTGTAGAGACCGGGAGCGACGAAGCGCCAGATCTGTGAAAAAATCACCGGGGAGGCGAGCAGAATACCGCAGACCAGGGCGAGCTTTAGATAAAAAAAAACCCTTCCTGATACGAGGTGAAGATAAGCGAGGTGTTTGCCGGCAGCACCTCGGTCAGCGGTTTAAAAAACCAGGTACCTATCGGCCGTATCACCGTGTATGATAGACAAAAACCGACGAATACGGCGATAAACGAAACAATCAGACAGAGGCGCAGTTCTCTCAGGTGTTCCGTAAGGGCCTGCTTCTCTAAATTTTCACTCCCCTCTTCCGGGCTCATATGGCATATACCTTGAAATTTGACTCTTCGCTCCAATATTTTCGGAACTGTCCTGAATACCATTTGCAACTCTTTTTGACAAGATGGTCAAACGCTGTTTCGCTCATCCGCCATCGCAACCAGCTGTTCTAGAGTCGCGATAGAGTTACTGTATGCAAGAGCAAGAAACCGAGCATTGTGCCGCCTCCGCCCCACCCTGGTTTGTCTATATCGTCCGTTGTCTCGACCACACCTATTACACCGGCATCACAACCAACCTTGATAAACGTCTGACCGAACATAACTCGGCGCGGCGAGGAGCAAAATACACGCGGCCCCGCCGCCCGGTCGTCCTGGTCTACAGTGAACCGGCAATCTCGCGATCAGCCGCGGCCAAAAGGGAATACCATATACGAAAACTGACTCCCGCCGGCAAGAAGAACCTTATCGCCACCCTCTCTCGCCACCCTCTCAATGGGTGACTGTCCGAGTGACAAAAAATCATGAAAACGAAGCCCGGATCCGTGCTGAAACAGCTCTGGTCAGATCGAGAACTTTTTCTGCCTGGGCGCGGGAAACCGCGCCGGTTCCGCAGCTGGGCGTAATCAGGGTCTGGGCAAATACCGTTTCCCCGGCGATGCCGATGGCCTGTAGCTGTTCGGTCTGTTTGAACCATTTTTCGACCAGACCATCAACCGTTGCGATATCGATGAACTCCGGCGCGGTCGGCACAATCCCGCTGGCCAGAATCCCGCCGGCCGCAAAGAATTTCACCAGATGATCTTTATAGAGGACAAGTTTGTCGAAGAACGAGTAGGCGTCGTAGCTGACGATATCGGCACCCGATTCAAAGACCACCGACCATTCGGTATTGGCGCAGACATGCACCCCGCTCAGGCCGTTTTCGGCCCGCACTCCGTCAAAAACCTCGGCAAGAACGGTGACGATGTCTTCCCGGGTAATGGTGATAAAGGCCGATGAACCGAGGCCGGCGAGACCGGGCTCGTCGAAGAACATAATGGCCCGCCCGCAAATCTCGGCCATTTTCCGGGTCTGCCATCTCGCCTTCATGGCGAGATGTTTGACCGCCGCATCGCGCAGCTGATCGTTATAGAAAATCGCCCTGCCCGACTGGTCGACCAGGCCGGTGCAGAAGGTAACCGGCCCGGTGGTCTGGCCCTTCAGGGCAACCAGCGTATCGCTCCTTCGCGCGGCCGCATCAAGGAAGGTATAAAATCCACGGGCTGCCTCGCGGGAAAGGGAAAAACGGGAGGTCTCAAGCGGGGCCGCCCCTTCGGCTACCATCAGATACTCTTCGTAAAAGGCAAGCACTTCCTCCTCGAAGGAAGGATTCCCGGTATCGACAAAGACCTTGCCGTCGCGCTCCGTCACTCCCGGCAACCCCGGCAAAAACTGGAGGAGCATTCCTTCCTCTTTAAAAGCCGGCAATTGCGGCCAAAGCGGGATGTCCGGGGTATATTCGAAGATCAAATCTGTAGCTTCCGTATGGCTTGCAATCGGCAGACTGCCGATCAACAGGGGGAGACAATTCGGTTTAAAGTGGGACATGTACGGTTACCTTGTAAGAATCGGTTAAAGAAATTAAATTGGCTTGGAACGCATTTTGAAACGCCAATACGGTAATACCGACGATGCAAATGTCACTGTTCTTTTTTCCCGCATTGCAACTCTCAAGGACCACACTGCACACTTGCTTGGTGATAATATACGCGCTGCTCACCGGCTCACCAGACAGCTTACTCCTTTCTCAAGACCGTCCAGGGAGAGTTCAAACATCGGAAATACGGTGCGGATCACATGTATACTCTGGGTGTATGACCAGTGGTTTTCGGGAATGGGATTCAGCCAGATGACCCGGTCGAAGGTCTCAGCAAGGAACTTGAGCTGCTCAATGGAGGGTTTGCCGCTTCTTTCAAAGGCATAGATCGAGCCGTCCGTGGCCATCAGTTCATAGGGCGCCATGCTGGCATCGCCGATAATAATCAACCGGGTATCCGGATCGAGTTTGACAAAATTTTTGATTGCTTCCGGGCGCTTGTATCGCGCCGGATCCTCCCATAACAGGTCATAGATGGTATTGTGAAAAAAGTAGGTTTTCAGATCCTTGAACTGCGATTTTGCATAGTTGAAGAGGGCCTGCACTACCTCGACGTGCGGCTCCATCGACCAGCCGCCATTGTCGATCGCTAAGATAACCTTGAGACGATCGACGATGCCCCGGTCGAAAACCATTTCGATTTCTCCGCCGTTTTTCATGGTCCGGTAGATGGTCGACTCGATGTTCAGCCGGTCTTTGACGCCATGGGGGACGAGATTTCGCAACCGCTTCAACGCCTCGCCGACGGAACTCCGGGTCAGCACTCCCTGCCCGGAATAATCCCGGTAGCGACGTTCCCCGGCAACCTTGACCGCCGATCGATGGCCCGACGCCCCGCCTATTCGCAAGCCTCCGGGATGATAGCCCGAATGGCCAACGGGCGAGGTTCCGCCGGTTCCGATCCATTTGGAGCCGCCGTCATGCCGGCCTTGTTGATCTTTCAGCCGCTCTTTAAAGTAGTCGAGGAGGTCGGCCGGACTCATGGCCGCCAATTTTTTTTCGTCAATACCCAAAGCATCGGCAAGATTTTTCGGATTCTTCAACCACTCCTGGAGCATGCCGCTGGCCAGCAGGTCAAAGGTCTCGTCATCCTCGGCGACCGGCATTTCAACCCCGGCAAAAATGTGGGCAAAGACCTGATCGTACAGATCGAAAAACTTCTCACTCTTGATCAAAATGGTCCTGGCGGCCGTGTAGAGGTCATCGACGGAATTGACCAGGCCGCTGGACATCGCCCGATGCAGCGTCAAAAAAGAAGTCGGACTCACCGGGATGCCGACCTCTTTGAGTTGATAGAAAAAGTCAATAAACATCAGCGCTCCCGGTCCTTAAAAAAACCGCTTCTTCACCAGGGTATTCATCGACCGCTGGTAATCCCCGCTTTTCTTAAACAGCACCCCCATATAAGGGATCTCCTTTTTCAGCCGCTCGCCATCCTTGAAATCGGGGTCACTGGCCAGGGCACGAATCCAGTTGATCAACTCCCGGGTGGCCGGCTTCTTCTCGACTCCGTCGATATTCCGCAGATCAAAAAAGGTGCCGATTGCGTTATCGGCCAGCTTCCGGTCGAGTTTGGGAAAATGGACGGCGATAATGTTGCGCATCATTTTCGGATCGGGGAAGGCAATATGATGAAAATTGCACCGCCCGAGGAAGGGATCGGACAGATCCTTTTTGGCATTGGAGGTAATGATGATCACCGGCCGGTGATGGGCCCGAACCGTTTCGTCGGTCTCCATGATATCGAACTGCATCTGGTCAAGCACATCGAGCATGTCATCCTGGAACTCCGTCTCAGCCTTGTCGATTTCATCGATCAGCAACACGGATCGCGTGCCGGCGGTGAAAGCCTGGCCGATTTTTCCCATCTTGATATATTCCTTGATATTGCTGACATTCCGAATTGAATCGCCGAACCGGCTGTCATTGAGACGGGTCAGGGTATCATATTGATACAGGGCCTCAACCAGTTTCATGTTCGATTTTACATTCAAAATGATAAGCGGCATGCGGAGAGTTTCGGCAATGGCGTGGGCCAGCATGGTTTTGCCGGTGCCCGGCTCGCCTTTCAACAGCAAAGGCATCTCCAGAACCATCGAGATGTTGACAATTTTTGCCAACTCCTGATCTAAAACATATTTAGCAGCACCGGTGAAGGGGGTATACTCCATTTTCATACCTCAAA
>CAYTVF010000104.1:0-14283 GCA_964441345.1 uncultured Desulfopila sp.
TGTTTAAAATATTTTCATTTTTTTTTTACTGCAATTTGCTAACCGGACATTACTGCCTCTGGTTTAGATAATCGCCATGAGATCCCACTAAGCCCCCTTGACATGCCCCAAGCTTAAGAGAGTAATGACTCTATAAGAGCTATTACTCTACAAGAGTATTTACTCTCTTATTTGAAAGATAGACGAAGTTTTTCAGCAAGTCAATAAATAGATGCGACTTATGCATTATTGTATTCGCGGCATCAATGATTACTGGGTCAATGATGCAGTCGGCAGGCCTTTTATTGTTGTGGAAAAGACTGTTGATCCGGGGATGCTTTAAGCTTTGGAAGCTGACTGTTCATAACGACACAAAGAAGTATCGACTGGATATTACGACGAGGTGACATGGGTCAAACCGATGAGGAAACAACAGAAACAGGTTGTTTGTTGGCCTGTTTTGGGATCGTTGTTTCAGTCCAGATAGTTGGCAAGATAGCTTGTTTGAAGCAGTTTCGTTTCCGCGATAATTTCCGGCAAAAATTCCTTCTTCTTTTTTCCCTTTATAATCGCCAGGTCGATTGCCTGTGCAACCGTGGACATGAAAACTTCGACAACATTATACATCTGCTGGTTCGAAAGCTTGACGCCCCTGGCTTCCAGTGCGTTGACCATGTTCACGGAGATTTTCCGGATCATCCTTGCTTCGATCTGCACAAGTTCCGGAGCTGCGAGAACCGCTCTGCGAATGGCGAGATGACCTTTGTTGCTCAGAACAATGCCGACATATGTATCGATTATTTTATTAATAACTTCACGCCAATCGGAGCCCGGGGCCGCGAGGTCAGCTATAAAAGTTGTTGATTTTATGGTTAGTTCTAACCAACGCTCGACAAGGGCGCTGAGAATAGCGAGTTTGTTGGGGAAATATCGATAAACTGTAGCAATCCGAATGTTGGCCCTTTCGGCAAGCAGGTTGGTATTAAAGCTTTCAAACCCAACCTCTTCCAGCAAATCGGAGGAAACATCAAGTATATGTTTGACTGTCTTTTCGGCGCGTTTCTGGGCAGGCTTTATGCGAGGTTTGAGCTCAACTGTCTGGGGCATTTCTATTAAAACCTTTTTTTGATGGGATCGTAAAAAGTTTCGTTACTGCAAATTTTCAATCGTTACGGCATATACGTCGAGTACGGCGTAACGATTGAAAATTTACGCGCCTCGCATATGCAAGATGACTAGCTTTCAAATCATCAAACCAACAGAAGAGAATGTAAGCTCACATTTTCAAAGAAGCAAACAGTTTTTCTAATGCCGGTTAGTTTTTTCGAATATTAGCTAGTTGACAGGATGAAACGGCCTTGCTTAAAGCTCTTTGAACAGGGGGGTCGCATCTTTTCTACTCTTATTTTTGTTTATTTCATGACTCAATAAGGAGGTGTTCAGGTGCTGGCTGGCCCATGGGTGTTGGAAATACGCCGGAAAGTTCTCTTCAATCGTTTAATGATCAGGATGCCTTACCTTTTAAAAAAAGAGTAAAAACTCAAAATAAAACCTTGACCGAAAACAACAGCAGATACTATATTATGGATCACAATAAGAGCATTCACTCTCCTTATGATTCCGGCGAGAACGGCTGTGGGCTTGCCGACACTACGAAAATTAAAACCTCAAACAATAAAAGGACGGATTACCATGTATGAAGACGAACATAATGTTTTTCGAGAATCGTTTCAGCAGTTTATCGCTGCAGAGATTACCCCGCACCTAGATGAGTGGGAAGGGGCCCACATGGTGCCGAAGTCGGTCTATGAAAAGATGGGTGAAAACGGCTTTCTCTGCCCTTGGCTGCCCGAAGAATATGGCGGTAGTGAAACCGATTTCATCTTTTCCGCTATAATAACCGAGGAACTGGCCAAGGCTGGTGCAGTGGCAGTCATGTCGCCACTGCACAGCGACATCATTGCTCCTTATATCTATCATCTCGGCACCGATGAACAGAAATCCAAGTGGCTGCCGCGCTTTGCCAGCGGTGAAACTCTACTAGCCATTGCGGCGACCGAGCCGAATGCCGGTTCCGATGTGGCAGGCTTTCAGACCCGGGCCGAAAAGGATGGCGACGAATATGTGCTGAACGGCTCGAAGACCTTCATCTCCTTCGGCCAGTTGGCCGACCTCATTATTGTTGTGGCCCGTACTGACAAGGAAGCACTGCCGCACAAGGGCTTGAGCCTGTTTCTGGTTGAAGGGGATGCCCCCGGTTTTTCCCGTGGCAAGAAGCTGAACAAGATGGGGATGCACGCCCAGGACACCAGTGAGCTGTTTTTCGATAACTGCCGTATACCAGCAGCCAACCTGCTTGGTGAACTAGGCAAGGGCTTCTACTACTTTATGCACCACCTTCAGCAAGAGCGGCTCGTATGTTCGCTGATGGCCCAAGCGATGGCAGAAAAGATGCTGGCAATGACAATCGAGTATACCCGAGACCGCAAGGTAGGCGGAGTGCCGGTACAGAGTTACCAGGCCAATGCCTTCACCATCGCTGAGATGGCGACGGAAATCGAACTGGGACGGACCTTCATCGATTCTTTGACGCTTGCGCATTCAGAAGGCAAGGATATCAGCCTCAAGGTAACCATGGCCAAGGCCTGGATCCCGGAGATGACTAATCGGGTGGCCTATAAATGTCTGCAGTTGCACGGTGGTTACGGCTATATGGAAGAGTACCCGATCTGCCGCTTCACCCGTGACGCCCGCATCATTTCAATTTTCGCCGGCACCACCGAGGTAATGAAGCATATCATTTCCAAGAGTATGGGGCTCTACTGAGTTGTTGCGATGTGGGTTGCCAACTATCCGGAGTGATTTCAAGTCGGTATAAACAAGAACAATCGCCCCGCACCGGACTTCCGACGTGGAGCGATTGTGTATATTCTTCCGTCCCCGGCCCGGGAAAAATCCGAGCCGTCTCGGCCATTATAAGGTCAGACCGCCACCGCAGACAATGGTCTGGCCGCTGATGTAGTTTGATTCGGGAGAACAGAGCAGGTAGACGGCCCCGGCAGCTTCTTCTGCCGTACCGGCGCGCCCGAGCGGGATCATCTTGGCAAATCCTGCCTTTACCTTGGTGGGGATACCGACGGCGATTTCTTTGCCATCGACCATGACGGTCTTCTTCTCGTCAGTCGCTTCGGTCAGACGGGTTTCGATAATGCCGAAGCCGACGCAGTTGACGTTCACCTTGAAACGCCCCCACTCCTTGGCCAAGGTCTTGGTCAGACCAATGACACCGGCCTTCATGGAGGAGTAGTTGGCCTGGCCAACGTTACCACCGATACCGGCCACCGAGGAGATATTGACCACCTTGCGGAACACTTCGCGCCCCTCCTCAGCTTCCTTTTTTGCCGCTGTAGAGATAAATCCGGACGCCGCACGGAGGATTTGGAACGGTGCTTTCAAATGCACTTCGTACATTAAATCGAACTGTTCGTCGGTCATTTTGTTCAGCATCGCGTCGATGGTGTACCCGGCATTGTTGACAATGATGTCAATGCCGCCGAAGTTGTCGAGAGCGGTCTTGATAAATTTGTCCGCAAAACCATCTGCGACCACGCTGCCTACACAGGCCACGGCCTTGCCGCCATTTTTTTGAATCTCACCAACCACTTCCATGGCTGGTGCTTCATCAAGATCGTTGATCACCACGGTGGCGCCTTCGCCGGCCAGTTTCAACGCAACCGCTCGACCGATACCACGGCCGGAACCTGTGATCAGCGCAACTTTTCCTACGAGCTTACCCATTGTTCTTTCTCCTTTTTCAAGTCCTGTTAAGGCAAGGCAATGACAGCCCGGCCCGAAAGTTTGACATCTCCATCCTGATTCACCGCGGTAACTGCCAGTTCGACGAGCTTTTCACCATTTTTTTCGTATTTTTCCGTTACCCTGCCATGACAGCTGATCCGGTCACCTACACGGGCAATGGCAGCGAATCGCACCCCATACTGGCGGATCGCGCGCTGCGTTACCCATCCGGTCAACAGTCGACCGAGGTAGGCCATATTGAGCATACCGTGGGCGAAAACATCCGGCATGCCGCATTTTTTGGCAAAGTCACTATCGATATGGATCTGGTTATGATCACCGGATGCGCCGGCATAGAGAGCCAGGGTGGTCCGAGAGATCGGTGGTGTAGTATAAGCGGGGATTTCATCACCGATCTGAATCGACTGATAATTAAGCTGTGACATCACATAACTCCTTTCCAAAACACTTATCCCATTCATCGGGGTTCATTCCGCACCACAATCACGCGACGCAGTTCAGACACCAGGACACCGTTTTGGTTTGTTACGGTGCAATCCTGGACAACAAAGTCCAGGGCTCCGTTCTTCTTGTCGTAAATATCCGCCACCCGGCTTTGAAAGGTCAATCGGTCTCCCGCGCAGATCGGTCCATGGTAGGTAAAACTCTGTTCGGCATGTAATACCTTACCCAGATCGATCCCCATGGCCTCAAGGTCTTCAAAGGGATTGGGCTTCTCCATCTCCAGACAAAAGGCAAAGGTGGGCGGCGCCGGCAGCGAATTGTAGCCGGCGGCTCTGGCGGCAGCCTCATCAGTGTAGATCGGGTCGGTTTCACCGATGGCTTTAGCAAAAAATCTCAGCCGTCCCTTTTCAACGTCAACCGTGTGCGGCTTCGACGCCAGGCCGATAAATTTTTTATCGATCATCAGCTCTTTCCTCTTGGTTTTTATGGTTCGAGGGTCAACCACAGTTACGCCTTACGATACATGGTGACCACCGCCGCCCCGCCCAGTCCAATGTTGTGCTGCAGGGCGATACGGGCGCCTTCGACCTGACGCTTGCCCGCCTGCCCGCGCAGATGCCAGACCAGTTCGGTACACTGGGCCAGACCGGTGGCACCGATCGGATGCCCCTTTGACATCAAGCCACCTGAAGGGTTGACGACAAACTTGCCGCCATAGGTGTTGTCACCCTCCTCAACAAACTTGGTAGCCTCCCCTTCGCCACAAAGCCCCAAGGCTTCGTAGCTTACCACCTCATTCGGGGTAAAGCAGTCATGCAGTTCGACCACATCGGCATCCCGGGGACCAAGGCCTGCCTGTTCATAGACCTGTTGAGCGGCCCGGCGGGTCATATCGGCACCTATGAGGTTCATCGGATTCTCCCAAGTGGTCTCGCTATCGGTCGTTATTGCCTGACCGATAATCTCGACCAATTGACCGATACCGTGCTTTTTAGCAAAGTCCGCACTGCATATAATGGCTGCGGAAGCACCACACGTCGGAGGACAGCACATTAACCGGGTCAGGTAGCCTCCGAAAACGATCTTGTCGCCCATAACTTGCTCCAAAGTAAGTGGCGTATCGAACAGCGAATAGGGGTTATTGACAGCATGGCGGCGGGTCTTAACCGAGACCTTGCCGAACAGTTCCGGTTTGGCGCCATATTTTTCCATATAGTAGAGTCCAGCGGATCCGAAGGTGCGGAGCGCCAACGGCCCTTGCGGGTAATTGCCCATCTTATCAAGATGTTCCATTAACAGATCGAAGGGTGATTCCCGATCGTCCCAGTGGGAACTCAATGCCCCCGGCTGCATTTCTTCAAAACCAAAGGCCAGGGCACAGTCCACTGCACCTGTCTGCACCGCCTGCCGGGCCAGAAACAGAGCCGTTGAGCCGGAGGAACAGTTATTGTTGACGTTGATCACCGGGATACCCGTCATGCCGACATCGTACAGGGCGCGTTGGGCGCAGGTGCTGTCGCCATAGATGTAGGACCCGTAGGCCTGCTGGATATGGCCTATATCAAGACCGGCATCCTTCAAGGCACCTCTGACCGCCTTTGCGGCCATCACCCGGTAAGGCTCATTGGCTCCCGGCTTGCTGAATTTGACTATATCAACACCGGCAACGTAACAATTTTCGCTTTTCATTTTTTTGCTCCTTTTTTAAGTTATAATATGATGTCCTTTCTTTGTTTTCAATCACTGACAATCGCAACAATAGGCAGGTCATGTTCCTCGGCCCACTTTTCCCATGCCTTGGCCGTTCTTGTCGCAAAAAACGGCCGAAGTTCATCCGGACTGTTACCGCCGAAGCCCAGAGCTTCTTTCATCCGCTTCTTAAAGTGGGGTTCAAGGGCAGCCACGGCAACCCAGCCTTCATGTGCCTGGTAGATGTTGTATTCCGCAAGCCCCCCGCCCAGCGGGCCTTGCCGGGAAGACAGGCCTTTTAAAAAGGGCTCGGCCATGTATTCCGCGGCATCAGAAAGAGCCACCAGAGCGCAGGCAGCGCCTTTGCCCCCTTCACGGGCCAACAACAGCGCCAAACCCTCGGCCGCTGCTTTTTCACCACCTGCCATGTCTGCAATCAAGGTACGTGGCAGCTGTGGCGGGGTCAGCAAACCGCACTTCGCCTGATAGGTGAGATCATGTCCCGGCTCGTTTTCAAACGGCGGCGGATAACCAACGATCGCCACCTGACAGAGACGGGGGAACCGGGCATGCAGGTCATCCCAGCCCAAGCCGAGCCGTGTCAGGGCATCGGGCCGACTGGCGGTGAGCAACAGGTCGGTGGTTTCCAGCTCTTGCATCAACGACTCCAGGTCACCGGAGGATTTGAGGTCGAGTGACAGCAACTCCTGACCACGATTAAGATCCCGGTACAATCGAGGATTGGCATGCTGCATCGGATCGCCCATCGGCGGCTCGACCTTCAGCACCCTGGCTCCAAGGCCACAGAAGCGCCTGGCCGCTGCGGGCCCCGGCAGGTTCACTGCCAGACTGACTACATGCAAACCTTCGAGCAATTTCATGGCTATCCTCTTAACGATTCGCCAGTTCGCGAGCGATTATATTGCGTTTAAAATCCAAATCTTACTGCCGTTGAAGAAGTATTCGTCGCCGCGTTTAACGGCCCGGGTCTGCAACCCAGCGACATCAGAGCCTGCAGCTGGTTCGGTGACCGCATAAGCACCATATTCCAGGCTCTCCGTCAGCCTTCCCAGGTAGGTACATTTTTGCTCATTATTACCTATCTATGCATCCAAATAAAAACATTAGGAGAGCATTAGCTCTCTTTTACTGTAAGTGAAAACTACCTGTCTGTCAATAAAAAGAATATATACTCATTTTACTAGAATCGTTTTGCAGGTGCGAATGACAACCGAATTTTGACCACCCTCGGAACTGCTGATGGTTCGTCTATCGCCGAACTCGACCGGGAAGTGAAGGCCTTGCTGACCAAGGTCGCCCCGCACATAGCGGCCTTGCCCCTGGACCAGGCCATCTTGCAGCTGCGGAGTTTGCTCGGCCAGGCCCAGAAAGACGGTGCCCTGTACGATGAACTCAGTAAGAATATCAACGCGTTGCAGGATGAAATCCTGGCGACCGACAGTATTTTTATCTTTGCCAAAGAGCAGATGGCCGAACTCCTGCACCTGGCAAAATGTGACAGCCCGGCTGACTTACCGGCAATAATCGACAGGTTTGCCGAATACCAGCGGCTACGGGAAAAGATTGTCGATCAAGAAGAAATCCAGTTGCTTCTGCAGGACCACCATGTCTTCAACAATATCGCAATGCTTTTTCAGCTTGCCGGGTTGGCCGACCGCCTCTCTCAGGGACCGGACAATCCCGGGCAACTCCTCACAAAACATCGCAGCCGCTTGTCGGCCGAGCACGCGGTTGTCAGGAGATCCCGGCAGACTGATGCGAAAGGCGATTTGCACCCCGGTTGCATGAAAATGGACAATGTTTCTTTCGTTCGAGTACCTGCGGCGGCAACGGGAGAGGCTGAAAGGAGCCGCTGCCCCGGGCTCCGCGATTCTGCCGGGCATGTCTGACAACGCCGGCTTGAAAAGCACGCAGCAGATAATCCGCCGTGGCCAACCGTCGCGGTCCGTTGGCCGGGCTCCAGTCGGCAAGGCCAAGCACGGCATGGGATAGCCGGAGATGGTATACCGATGCCGGGAAAGCCCCCGGGCTGCCTTGAATATGAACAAAAGCGATTCGGAAAAGGTCGTGACCATAGGCCTTGCCCAAGAGCTTGCGATAGCTGGAAAAGGCTTGGCCGTCGAGATGTTCGCACAACATCGACAAATCACGGATGGGTGGGAGTGGCTGGTTCATCGTTTTTCAATGGGACGATACCCTTTACCCCGGATGCTGAAAAAATGTGACCGTATTTTTCCCCCTGCTTTTCGACTGGAACAAAGCCTTATCGGCTTTTGCAATGAGCGTATTGATCGACTTTGCATTCAGCGGGCAGGTGGCAACGCCCAGACTGATGGTCACGTTCAGGCTTTTCTGAAAGTGTTTCTCGACACTGGCGCGAATCCGTTCGGCAAACTGCAATGCCTCCGGGCGGTCCGTTTGCGGAAGAATAACGGAAAATTCTTCGCCCCCGTAGCGTGAACAGATGTCGATATCCCTGACTGTCGTGGTGATAATCCTTGAAAGCTCGCACAATACCCGATCCCCTTCCTGGTGACCGCGGGAATCGTTAATGCGTTTAAAGTCGTCAATATCCAGCATGATCAGCGAAACCTTCGAGCCATATCTTTTATATCGATTGATTTCGGCTTTCAATTTGGTGCGAAAGGTCGAAACATCAAAGAGTTGCGTCAGCCCATCTTTCAATGCGATATCGGCTATTTCGACTATTTTCCGTTTACTGATCATACTGGGTTCTTCAAAATGCTGGTCGATATTCGCCAGATAATCCATGGCCGCAACAGATATGCCGACCGGCCTGGTCAGCAGCTTTTCCATCGTATACTTGTGGGAAACGATACTGTCCCAAAGCGACCGGGCATCTTCTTCGGGATAATTCTGATGCGTCAGGACAAACAGCATATAGACGTAAATCCTGTCGCCATACTCGGCTTTCAGACCCTCGAAGAGGTGTTGCTCTTCGGGGGTCAAATCGCGGTCTCCAGCAATTGCAGCAATAAAATCAAGGCGGAACTTTTTCGGATACAAGGTGGCATACAGCTCTTTTCTCACAATATCTTGCTGCTTCTCTTTCATATCGGTCTTAGGAGCAATAGAGCCAAAGAAATGACCTTCCACCTGATTTCCCGGCAACGGATTACCTGCCCGCACCGGCTGCCGGATCAAGCCCGGAATGTTGATTTGGGGATATCGAGCCAACTCGAACAAAAAATAACCACGCCAAGCTGAAATGCCACTGCGTGGCAGCAACATATCGGCAGAGAGGGCCGAACAGGACGCAGCTTGAGAGCAGCCAGGTCTTGGCTTACGGAGGGTGCGCTCCGCGCAAGTCAGTTTGAAAACAAACCGGAGCGAAGAGATCCGGCCGGCTGGCCGAGATTCACCCGGGGAGTGTGTTGAGGGGATGCCAGAACATCCCGAACCTTTTCGATCAGAGCCTCCGGCGAGAACGGCTTCTGGAGAAAATGGAATCCTTCGGCGAGAGCTCCGGAGGGAGCTCCCGTACAGGCATCGGCAAGAGACATATAGCCGGACCAAAACAAACATTTATAACCGAATTTTATGGATTTAAGAGCTTCATTGAGCTCTACGCCATTCATCTTGGGCATGATTATGTCAGTTATCAAGAGGTCGATCGGACCCGGAAAATTTCTCGCCAACGCCAGGGCCACATCCGGACCGGCGGCGGCAAGCACCGAATACCCGTATCGTTCGAGGATGCGTTGGGCGAGGTCTAAAATCGACCTCTCGTCCTCCACCAGCAGGACCGTTCCGGTTTCCCATATTTTTTTGCTTGGTGTCGATATTGATTTTTCCTGCATCGGCGAATAGGTCCTGGGCAGGTAAATTTTAAAGGTTGTTCCCTGGCCGGGTTCACTGTCGACCTCAATCAAGCCATTATTCTGTTTTACTGCACCGTAAACCGTTGCCAACCCAAGACCCGTCCCTTTCCCCAGTTCCTTTGTGGTAAAAAACGGCTCAAAAATGTGGTTGAGGGTCTCTTTATTCATCCCCTCGCCCGTATCGGTGATGGTCAATACGACAAAAGCACCGGGGGAAAAAGCCGCATGGCTTTGGCTGAAGCTTTCATCAAGAAACACGTTGCTCGTGGCGATGGTAATGGAGCCGCTGCCCGGTATCGCATCCCGGGAATTGACCGCCAGGTTCACCAGAATCTGATCGATCTGAGTCGGGTCCATTTTAACCGGCCATAGGTCGGAACCGGGAATCCAGGCGATTTCAATCTGCTCGCCGATCAAGCGTTCCAGCATCTTCAAGATGCCGGCAACGGTATCGTTGAGATCCAGAATCTTTGGAATGATCGTCTGTTTGCGGGCAAAAGCCAAAAGCTGCCGCGTCAGGTCCGCCGAACGCGACGCAGCATTTTTAATTTCAATAAGGTTCTCACGCAACGGGTCGGCTTGATCGAGCTTGTGCAGCACCAAACCCGCATGACCTATAATTACCGAGAGCATGTTATTAAAATCGTGGGCGACTCCCCCCGCAAGCCTCCCCACCGATTCCATCTTTTGGGACTGGAGAAATTGCGCCTCCATTTTATCCTTTTCCGCTTCCGCCTGCTTTCTTTCGGTGACGTCATGCAGATTAACGACAATGGCCATTCGCCCTTCCCGGTCGAGAAACGACTTGCCGATCGTCTCCATGATTCGCCATGAACCGTCCTTGTGCCGGCAGCGGATTTGCAGGAAAAAGCAGACCCCGACCTTGACGAAACATCGTCCGAACTCATCCGCGACATCGTTCCGATCCTCCGGATGCACCAATTCGCAACCATTTTTGTCGGCCAGTTCGGTAATCTTATACCCCAGTACCCGCTCAAGCGATGGACTTGCATAGCGAACGAACCCACAGCCATCCAGGACGGTGATGACATCGGAGATATTTTCGATGAGCAGACGAAAGTGTGCTTCGCTTTTGCGTAAAATCGTCTCCGCCTGCTTGCGTTCGGAAATATCCCGGAAGGTTATAACCGCCCCCGAGATTTTTCCCTCATGGACAATCGGGGTACTTGAATATGCACAGGGAAAACTCGTGCCGTCTTGCCGCCAGAGGACTTCATCCCTTACCCTGCAGGCCGCCCCCCGGCACAGCGTTTTATGCATGGGGCACGCCTCCCGGGGATAAGGAGAGCCGTCCGGCAGGGAATGATGAATCATCAGGTGCAGATCCTGTCCTAAAAGTTCACTTACCGCATACCCTGTCATCGAGGCTGCCGCCGGGTTGATAAAAGTTACCTCCCCCCGGGTATTCATGCCGACAATGCCTTCTCCCGCCGCATCGAGAATCAGCTGATTTTGCCGGTGCAGGTCGCTGATCGCCCTATGTGATTCCAGGCGTTCGTTTTCCCGCTGTTCCTGATGAAGAGCCATCATATCGAGAGACTGCGCCAGCAGCCCGATTTCTCCTCTTTTTATATGGGAGAGCCGCGAGCGGGCCTTCAGCTTGCCGGCCCCCAATTGCTGCGCAACTTCGGCCAGCTGCTTGATGGGATCGACAAGAGTCAGATTACCGAGAAACCAGGCGGCAGCCAGGGCCAAACTGCAGGCAATGGCGAAAAAAATCAAATTGCCCTGCAATTTGTACGTGGCCGCAAGGAGTGCGCTTTCTTCCGGGATTCCCACCCGGATATACAGATACGCTTTCTCACTCTCGGGCAGGCGAAGCTGGACAAAGCCGTAGATGCGGCGAACTCCGTCCACCCCCGCTTCGGTATAGGTCCCTTTTTCAAGCGGACCCGAGATGTGCTGCCAGATCTTTTCCGGCAGGGGTTGGCCTATGCCCTCGTTTATCATCCCATCCAGTTTCGGATAGCGGCACAGACGCAAACCATTGCGATCTTCTATCCCGACGACGGAGCCTTCCGGAAAACCCATCTGTCGCAAAAGATTTTGATACTGCTCCAGATTGACGGTTGCGACAATTACTCCGGTAAGCTGATCCTGCTCGTCTATCACCGGGAAGGCATACGGCAGCACGGGAATAAGGGTAAATCGCGAGACCACATATTCCCCCACCACAAAATTTCGCGTCGTCAGAACTTCCTGAAAATAGTTGCGGTCGGCTAAACTGAGCGGTGCATCCTCTTTTCCGGCGGCAAAGGCCGTCCCATCCCGCCGGGCGGCGATAAACCCGTAATTATTGGGAGAGTTCAGATGAAGACCGGCAAAGAGTTTGCCGGAGGCTTGCACGTCACCGTTTTGCACGCCGGGATAATGGGCGATCGTCATCAGCATCTGCCTCATCCCCGCGGTGACGATGTTCTGATGTTGCGCCAGGTTCTCAACCGTCAGGAGAACCTTTCCATGCGCATTTTCAATGTCGTTTTTCCGCTCCTCCAGGCCCGCGTGGAGAATGATCCCCAAGGCCGGCAAAATCGACATCAGCACCAGCAGCATCAACCGGGTCCGAATGGACCACGAGCCCCAGAAAGGGGCGCCCGGATCGGAAGAATTATAAGATATATCGCGGCTCATGGCTTCCCCTGCACGGCATGGTCAGGCATACTTTAAGACAGACATTCCGGAATAATCCCTTTTTATATTGTTACGGAGAAGGCGCGGAGTTCACACCTTGAACCGCTGCATCAATACTTCCAGCTTGGCCGCCAGATCCGCCAGCCCCTGGGCGCTCGACTCGACCTGACTGCTGCTTGCCCCTACCTGGGTTGCTTCGCTGTTGATTTCAGCAATATTTTTGGTGATCTCGGCGATCACAACCGAACTTTGCGCAACGTTTTCAGTTACCTCGGCGATACCTTGCGAGGCCTGGGAAATATTGCCGGCAATTTCGCTGGTGGCGGCCGACTGTTCGACGACGGCTGTCGCTATGCCGTTGATGACGTTGTTGATGTCGGCGATTATTGTCGATATCTTATCGATATCGCCAATAGTCGAGGACGTTGTGTCCTGCATTTCATCGATCTGATTCTTGATCTCAACCGTCGCCGCCGCGGTCTGCCGCGCGAGTTCCTTGATTTCGTTGGCGACAACGGCAAACCCCTTGCCCGCCTCCCCCGCCCTTGCCGCTTCGATGGTGGCATTTAAGGCCAGGAGATTGGTCTGCTCGGAAATCTCGGTGATGGTTTCGGTGACTCTTCCCACCTTTTTGGCCGATTCCCCCAAGGCGGTGACCTTGTCGGAAGTCGCCTGGGATTGCTTGACGGCGCTCTCCGAGACTTCTCTCGCCTTTTCCGCGCTCCGCCCGATCTCATTGACCGTGGCGGTCATCTCTTCGGTTGCGGTGGCGACCATCCTGACATTGTTCGAAGACTGTTCCATGGCCGCGGAGACGGACTGGACATTGGTGCTCATCTCCTCGGCGGCAGTGGCCACCGTGCCGGATTTGTAAGCAGTGTCCTGGGCAGAGCTCGACAACTGCTTTGAAACAGCGGCAAGCTCCGTCGATGAGGAAGACAGGTCGGTGATACCGCCGACAATTTCGCCGATCATGGTGCGGAGTTGAGCGACGGTCGTATTCATCGAAGCGGCCATCCGGCCGATCTCATCCTTCTGGTCGACCTCAAGTTGAGCGGTTAAATCACCCTTGGCCAGCGTCTCGGCCAGCTTCACCGTTTTGTGAACCGGGCCGGTGATCGATCGAATTATAAGAATTCCCAATACCGCACTGAGAACAATCGCCCCGGCCAGGAGAAGGACGATCAGGGTGACTGCCCGGCCGGCTTTTTCATCCGCCTCCTTGGCGGTCTTGTTCGCCAATTCCGTCTGATAGCCGATCAATGTTTCAACCGTGGCAAAATACTTCTTCTGGACATCCCGGACACTGGTCAGGAGCATTTTTTTCGCCTGGTCCAATCGATCCGATTTGATGTGATCGATATATTGATCAACCACTTCGGCGTAGCCGGCGCGGGCCGCTACCATCTCTTTCAGGATTTGCACGCCCTTTTCGTCTTTGACATCCTTCTGCAAGGTATCGATGGTGGCACTGATCAGCTGCCTGGCATCGGCGAACCTCTTCAACTCGGCGGCCTGGGTCTCCTTGCCCGTGTCGATTATAATATTACGCAAGGCCCGGGCCGCAATGTTGACATTGCCGACGATCACATGCGCCATTTCTACCTTGGGCATCCGGTCCGTCGCCAGGGTGGTGACATTCCCGCTCAAGATCTTGATCATTGTTATGGACATTATGCCGATTATCATGAGGAACACCAGCATCAGGCCAAACGCGAGTCCCAGTCGTGTTCCGATTTTCATGTTGGTTAACATTGTTTTCTCCTCGAATCCTGAAGGGGTCGAAACTTGGGATTGACAAAGTTTCCCCCTCCCCTGGCGGGAGGGGGTTAGGGGG
>CAYTVF010000105.1:0-14154 GCA_964441345.1 uncultured Desulfopila sp.
TATGGACAAAGTTCCCCCTCCCCTTGCGGGAGGGGGTTAGGGGGAGGGGGAAGCCACAAAGTGCAACTTCGTGCCAAACTCACCCACCCCTGTAGCAAACTCACCCACCCCTCAATCCCCTCCCGCGGGGGGAGGGGAGGTTCAAACCAAGCAGACAAAGCGGATACCAAAGTGGATACAATTATACACTCTATCGGATACTCGAATGAAAATGAGAAGATGCCGCCTTGCACCCGGCTGCACGAATGTTGTGAAAATCCCGTCCTGAAGGGCATAGCGAAGCCCCCGTCCATGTGGGCTTTTTATCGCAAAGCCCCGACCCGTTTCTTCGCCGCCTCAAGATCGAAGAAGGCCGGGTCGAAATCGGGGCGGCTGGCCAGTTCTTCCAGGCGATTATGGTTTTTGCTGCCGGGGTTGTCGCGAGCGGCGAGGAGTTCCTGGTATTCGTGGATATCGCCAACCGTTTCCGGCGGACACGCCCTTTCTCCGGCCATAATGATCGGGTGTTTCAGCTCCCTGGTCGGCGGGACGACCTCTTCCAGGGTGATTTCATGTTCCCAGCCCTCGCCGGCGCCGTAGAGGTAGGTGAACATGAACTGCATGCCTTCCTCCAGGGTGAAGAGCTTATACCGGTGCTCGTCGAACCGTTTCGACTCCCTGACGATGGTGCTTGTCAGGGTGGGTTCGTAGCTGATTTTGCCGATCAGGAACTGATGGACGTGGGAATCGCTCCAGCCCATGCTTTTCTGGATCACCTCGTGCAGCTGGGTCAGGGTGTACTCTCCCGGCACCTGGATCCGCCGCCAGATGAGCGGATCGGAGAAAGCGATGGCAACGAGGAAAATGTAGCTCGGCACCGGCGTGCCGGCTTTTTTGTCGTCATTCTTTTTCGCTGCCGGAAAAACTCCCGTGATAACCTGTGCCATGAGCAGCCCTCTCTTTTTAGATTGCGACGAGTTCTCTGTTCCTTAATCGTATAGTAAGATTGTACAGGAAAAGTAAGGAGCCGGGCAAGGGTGGTGTCCGGTCAGGTGTCATTTATTCGCTTTCCGAAATTTCCTGCAGGGTCTTTTCGAGCAGCTCCCGGAACCCGGCAGTTTCCCGCTCTCCGTCGTCACCGCTTCTGCTCCCGCTGGCCTTGAAAAAATCGTTGCAGATTTTGATGTTGCCGGCCGACCACCGGCTGGTAAACGCCTGCGACGCGGTGGCGGCAAGGAGGGGCAGGCCGGCCTTGTCGTAGTCCCGCCGGCCGTGGGCCCAGTTGATGGTGTGGCGGTAGTAGAGGAGGGAGCGGTTGAGCAGGACGAAGAGCAGGTCGATGGATTTGGCCGGGCCGACCTGCACCCGTTCGCTGCCGAGAGGGATGCCCATGAGCTGGGCCTTGCCGGAAAAGGATTCCCCGCCAAACAGCGCGCCCAGCGCACCGGCAACGGTTCCCACCGCCGTGAAAATGCCCAGGCCGTGGCCAAGCGTCGCCATTTCCAGGCCGGCGCCGATGGCCGCGCCGCCGAGTCCGCCGGCGATCACCACCTGTTTTCTCGTCATCCCGAGGAGTTGCCAGGTCTGTTCGTCGAAAAGATCGGCGTGGAGGACCGAGTGCGGCGGCAGTTCGTAATGGAAAATATTGTGCTTGAACAAGCCGCGGATCCGCTCGTGGGCGATCTTTTCCTTGCGGGCGATGGTCTCGCTGTAGGTTTGAAACAGCTTTTCCCGGCACTGCACGGCCTCCTCCTCCGAGCCGACATTTTCGGTAAGCTGCAGCGACAGACAGTCGGTCAACAGGCCGGTGACGATGTCGACCGTGGCAGCATTGCGCGCCTCCCAGTCCTTTCTGAAGGCGGCGACTACCTCCGACAGCGGCTTCTGCCAGTCCTGGTCGATCGATTTGAGTGCTTCGAGGAGCAGGATCCGCTCGGCATAGGTCGCCCGGTGGGCATTGAACACCCGGTACGAATTGAAATTCCTGCGGAACTCGTTTTTCCAGGCTTCGAGATATTCATCGCTATGTTCCTTGCTGTTGATGATCGCCATCCGTGGCTTGCCGGTCAGGCGCAGGATTTCCATCTCGGCGCGGTCGACATTGCGCACCGGGCGCGAGCCGTCGACCACATAGATGATGCCCGCTCCCCGTTCGAGCGGGCCGAGGAGTTCATGATCGTCGTGCAGTTCCGGGATCCCGGCGGCAAATTTGCGGAATTCGCTTAAGGGATTCTCGCCGGATTTCGCCCGGCGCTTCATCTCGACCAGCACCCTTGCCGGATTCTGGAAGCCGGGGGTGTCGGTGAAACGCAGCACCTCCCGGCCATCGATAATCACGGGGAAGGAGCGGCACTCGGTGGTCTCGCCGGGAATGGGACTGACCCGGACCGAATCATCCTCGGCCAGGGTGGAAAGCACCGAGGATTTACCTTCGTTTGGATGACCAAGTATGGCAAATTCCGGTATCATCTTAAGCTCCTGTCGGGGAATCAGGGGATCAGGGAAAAAGTGTGGAGATAAGGATCGCCGATGGCCATCAGCTTTTTCCGCCAGAGCTTGAGATGCTGCGGGTCGAGCTGAGTAAAGCCACTCCGGACCGGGCGCCCGACCAGCCCGAGGTGGATCATGGTCTTCGGCGGCAGTATCTGGCGCAGTTCCTTCAGATAGGTGAGAAAGGCGACCAGGGGCGGCATCCACCCCTCCATCAGGATGAAGATTCCTTCATCACGGCCCTGGCAGCTGGCGGCCAGCATGCTTTTAATTTCCTCATCCTCCTCATAGCCGGCCATGAACTTGTGCACACTCTTGATGGCAAGCCCCCGGTTCCGCAGGAGCGGGGTGAGTTTTGCCACCGGGCAGATGCCGAAGATATCGTCGGGAACGAGCAGTATCTGCGGCAGCAGGGAAGGCGCTGCGGGCTTTGGTTCCGGCTGTTCCCGGGCCCCGCCGTTTTCGCTCCTGCTTCTCTCCGGTTCCGGCGCGGCCTGGGTGGAAACGAGCGGAGTCAGCATCCGTCTGGCCAGGGTAAGGCAGGCTGCGGTGTCCAGGTCCAGACGGCGCAGCCTGCGGCCCTCGACAATCCTGCCGAAGACGAAAAGGGCGAACCGGAGGAGCAGACCGTAAAAGACCAGACAGAGTACCAGAAAGGGCCACCAGGCGATGAGGTCCCGGGTGGCCAGGTGATAGATGCCTTCCTTCAAAATGATTCTACTGCCCTCGATCTCGGCAAGCGAAGGATAGCTGCCGGCCAGGGGCAGCCAGGACCATGGCAGAGCCGCCAGCTGCACCGCCCGGTGGATGGCTTCGCTGCTTATCTGCAGGGTCGATTGCCAGCCGAAGGCCAGGTCGCTGGTGGTAATTTTGAGGAGGGAGGCCGCCAGAAGACCGGCGTTGAAGCCGACCCCAAAGAGCTGGACGAGACCGAACAGGGGCCAGTAGAAGAGGGAGCCGTAAACCGCGCCGTGGGCCCGGGCGATGCCGAAGGCCTGGCCGAGGCTTGCCCGCCTGTCGGCGGCCAGGTTGCGCAGCCATTGCTTATGCAGCACCGAGGCGAGCCGGTCGATCATCCCGCGAAAGAGCAGGGAATACCAGGACGGCAGCCGCAGGCCGGGCAGGGCCAGGCGGACCAGCCAGCCGCAGCCGAGCAGGGCGGCAAGCGCCAGCTGGGAGGCAATAAAAAGAAGGAGAAAATGAAAGACGTTCACCGGGGTAGTCCCGGTATAGCCGAAAAACGAGAGCCCGGCGATCAGACCAACCAGCACGCCTTTAACCCCGGCGAGGCCTCGGGCGAAAAAGTGGGCATCGCGAAAGATCGTGCCGGGGCTTCTCAGTTCCGCCTCCGGAAATTCGCTCTCGATTCTGGCCGCAAGCCACAGTCGGATCAGGTCGCCGCGCGATGGTTCGGCGGCGATGCCATTTCGTTTTTGCCCTGCGAGAAAGAGAGCTCTGTCCCGCTGGTGCAGATCGGTCTCCGCCGCATCCTTATCCCGATGGAAGAAATATTCCAGATCGATGATATCGCTATAGTGCCAAGTAGTTTTCATGGGCGCCATTATACCAGAATACGGAGGGCGGGCAACAACGGCAAACCCGGGGCGGGGGCAATTGTCGTGAACGATTCCGGGCAGCGACTCATCTCTTGCCCTCCACGACTTCAATTACCACCTCGACATCCTGCCAGGGTCTGACTACCGGCTGGACCGTTGGCGGGGCGATGATTTTGCAGAGAATCCGGCTGTCTTCACCGACGGAGTTCAGATAGACCGGAGTGGTGGAGACGATCGGCGGTTTATCGCCGCGTTTCGGCGGAAGTATCAACACCTGCACTTCGCTCGGGATGACCTTCACTTCTTTCAGTTTTACGTTGGCCGGCAGCGCGCCGACCAGTTGCGGCACGATGGGCACGGTTTTCTTGACCATCTCGGCCAGGTTGACCACGATCTGCGCCGGATTGCTGCCCAGGATGGAGAGTCTGGCGGGGAGCCGGATGTTGTCCCTGGTGATGAGGATGGTCTGTTTCCCCTCGACCATGCCGGAGAGGTCGATCCGCACCATTGGCTGGGACATGGCAAAGCTGTCGATCTCCGATTTTGGTCCGGCCAGCTGGACCCTGACCTCCTCGGTCCTTTCCCCCAGCAGCTGCAGACCCTCTGCGGGCGGGATGTATTCGAGGGGCAGGGTGAGCGATTTTTCCACGACCTGCCGGTTGACGGTGACAAGGGTGGCCCAGAAGATCGTCGCGATAATAAGACTTGCGGCGATTGGAATAACGGTGCGCCGTTCGCGCAGGCCAAGTTGTTCCATATCGGGAAAGCCGGCCCGGTTGTGGTGATCGATGATTGCCGCGATAATTTGCGCAGGCGACCCGAGGGGCTGCATCGCTCCGTCGCGGAAGGCGGAGACCGAGCCCCGTTCTTCGGAAACCACCAGAACGAGGGCATCGGTCTGTTCGGCTAGTCCCATGGCGGCATGGTGCCGGGTGCCGTATTCCTCCGGCAGCCGCGAGGTTTGCGACATGGGCAGCCGGACCCCGAAACTGGTCAACCGGTTCTCCTCGATGATCATCGCCCCGTCATGGCCCGGGGAGTTGGGGTCGAAAATGGACATGATCAGGGGAATGGACGGTTCCGCCGCCAGGCGGTGGCCGCCGGAGAGCTTTTCCTGCACCGGTTCTTTGCCCGGATAGACGATGATTGCTCCCCGTTTCTGTAACGCCAGTTGCCAGAGACTCATGGCGATAATTTCGACCGTGCTGCTCTCGCCGGGGGCGCTCTTTTTCTTCTGGAGGGTAACGACCTTTTCCAGGAGTTTCCGCAACTCCGGCTGGAAGATCACGATCAGGGCGATGGCCGCCACATGGCTGACATTCTGGAAAATCCAGGAAGTGCCTTCAAGATCGAGGACCTTGGCCAGCGAGAAGACCACAAAGGCGGCGAGGATGCCGACCAGAATTTTCCAGGTGCCGAGGCGCACCAGGGTGCGATAGAGAAAAAACAGGCCGATGGCGATCAGGACGATATCGAGAATTGCCTGCCAGGTGAGTAATTCTGTGAGGATAAATGCTATCTTGGCCATTCGTTGTGTTTTCCGTTTTCCCTGCCGGTTGAGAATGTTCGACACCATCCGCCACGGTGTTTGCTCGCCGACCCATATCGTCGCGGGTCGATGGTGGTGGAGTGCCGGCAAGATAATACTCCCAAAGCAGTGCTGTCTCCCACTACTATTTGCAACTTAGGAATTGTCTTCACCCTTCACCGTAAAAAAGTGTAGACTTTAAGAGAACTCATTAGGAGAACTCAATGAGCTCTTTTCGACTCTTTTCGACGGGGAACGATGATGACGAGAGATTACGGCAGGCAGCGGCCGAGCATGCACTTCGGCAAGACTTTGTGGCTGGCGATGGGCTTGGCCCTGGCCGGAACTTTGTTCTTTGCCGCGACCTTGGAGGCAAATCGCCAGGAACGGGTGCAGCTGGATGAATTCCGTTCCGATATGGCCGATCTGGCGAGGATTTACGAGGCGGTCATCGGCGGTAAATTACAGGAGTACGATGACACCCTGCTCGTTTTGCGTGAGGCCTATGTAAGCGATCCGCGGAGTCTGGCCGAAGCTGTCCGGCTGTTGCGCAGCGGGCCGCTGGCCGACGACGAGGTCCTAGTGGTCCAGGCGGATCGCCATGGCAACCTGGAGTATACCGACACGCCGGCGGTGAAGCCCGGTCTTTTTCTCGGCGATCGTGAGTGGTTCCGTTTTTTTGCCGACGGCGGCCGGGATCGCCTGTATATCGACGAGCCGACTTTCGGCCGTGTCACCAAGCGCTACACCCTGCCCCTGTCGCGGGCGATGTACGATAAAGATGGGGGCTTTCTCGGGGTAATTGCTATTTCCATCAAGCAGCAGTCGCTGGTCGATTTTGGCCCCCGCCTGCAGCTTTCGGGGGATACTGCCGTTACCATCGTCAATAAAGGAGGGGTGCTGGTCAGTCGTTCCCGCGATCTTGCCAAGCTGCACGGCACAAAAATCCCGCCCGGACTGCTCGCGCAATTGCTGCCGGCACCGGAGGGAATTTTTACCGATCGCTCCGCCCCTGACGGTAATGATGACGGTAATGAGCGGATTATCGCCTATCGCCATATTCATGATGAAGAAACGCCGCTCATCCTCTATGTGGAATGTTCACCGCAAGAAATCCTGCAGCAAACTTCGATGCAACGCAAAGTGCTCGTCAGCAGTGCTCTTTTTACCTCGTTTGTCATCATGGTCCTCTGGGTGGTCTATTTGCAAGGCCGGAAGACATTTTCGCAGCTGATCGACATCAAGCAGGCTGAGGAGCAACGCAAGTCTCACCTGATTTTCCTGGAAAACCTGGAGCGGGTCGACCGGGCGATGAAGCTTTCGACCGACGCGGAGCAGATGCTCTGGAAGGTAGTGCAGACGGTGTTTGCGATTTTCGATTGCGACCGGGCCTGGCTGCTCTATCCCTGCAATCCGGATGCCCCGTCGTTTCGGGTGCCGGTGGAGATCACCAGGCCGGAATATCCGGGAGCCAAGGTTCTGGGAGTGGATGTGCCGATGTCGCCGGCGGAAAGCCGGAGTCTGCGGGAGGCGCTGCAGTCGGATGGTCCGGTGACACATGTCGAGGGAACGGACCGACCGGTAACCACGGCCAAGATGTTCGGCGTCCGGTCGCAGATGTTTATTCCGCTTTTCCCGAGACTGGGCGAGCCGTGGGTGTTCGGCATGCACCAGTGTTCCTCGCCCCGCATCTGGACCGAAGAAGAGAAAAATCTGTTCAAGGAGATCGGCCGCAGGCTTGCCGATGGCCTCAGCAGTCTCCTCTCTTTCCGTGAATTACAGGAAAACGAACAACGATTCCGGGTGACTTTCGAGCAGGCGGCGGTGGGCATCGCCCACGTTGCCACGGACGGGCGATGGCTCAGGGTCAACCAGAAGCTCTGCGACATCGTCGGGTACAGCAAGGAGGAAATGCTCCGGAATAGGTTTCAGGACATCACCCATCCCGACGATCTCGATGAGGACCTGGCGAACGTTCGCCGGATGCTGACTGGAGCAAGCCAGGTCTACAGCATCGAAAAGCGCTATATCCGCAAAGATGGGTCGATTGTCTGGATCTATCTTACCGTCTCGATTGTTCGTCATGCCCTGGGCGACCATCCGGAATACTTCATCTCGGTCATCGAGGATATCACCGAGCGCAAGCGGGCGGAGGAGGAACTGCGGCGGAGCGAAGGCCACCTGCGGACCCTGGTGCAGACCATCCCCGATCTCGTCTGGTTGAAGGATAAGGATGGGGTGTATCTCTCCTGCAATCAGGTTTTCGAACGGTTGTTCGGGGCGAGTGAAGCGGAGATCCTCGGCAAGACCGACTACGATTTTGTCGACCGGGAACTCGCCGACTTTTTTGTAGCGAACGACCGCAAGGCCATAGCCGCCGGCAAACCGACCAGCAACGAGGAATGGGTGACGTTCGCCGACGACGGGCATCGGGCGCTGCTCGATACGATCAAGACGCCGATGTACGACAGCCAGGGAACGCTCATCGGGGTGCTGGGGATAGGCCACGATATCACCGAGCGCAAGCGGGCCGAGGAGGTGAACGCAGGGCTCGAGGCCCAGCTGCAGCAGGCGCAGAAAATGGAGGCGATCGGCCAGCTTGCGGGCGGCGTGGCGCACGACTTCAACAACATGCTCGGGGTGATTCTCGGCCATACCGAGCTGGCTATGGAGCAGGTGGACCAGGGCTTGCCGATTTATAGCGATCTCGAAGAAATCCATGCCGCGGCCGAACGGTCCACCGATATTGCCCGGCAATTGCTGGCTTTTGCCCGCAAACAGACCACGGTGCCGAAGGTGATCGACCTCAACGAGATGGTCGAGGCGATCCTCAAGATGCTCCGGCGGTTCATCGGTGAAGATATCGATCTGGCCTGGCTGGCCGGCAGCGGACTGTGGTCGATCAAGATGGATCCCTCCCAGATCGATCAGATCCTTGCCAATCTCTGCGTCAATGCCCGGGGCGCCATTGCCGGCGTCGGCAAAATCACGGTCGAAACGGCCAACTGGACCTTCGACGAGGAGTACTGCGCCAGCCATGCCGGCTTTATCCCGGGAGAGTATGTGCGCCTGTCGGTCAGCGATAACGGCTGCGGGATGAGCAAGGAGACGCTGCTCCATATTTTCGAGCCGTTTTTCACCACCAAGGGGGTAGGCGAAGGAACCGGTCTCGGTTTGGCCACGGTCTACGGGGCGGTCAAGCAGAACAACGGCTTCATCAATGTGTACAGCGAACCGGGCGAGGGCACGACTTTCACGATCTACCTGCCCCGCCATACGGAAAAGGCGGCGGTGTCCCTGCCGGCAGGATTTGTCGATACCGCTGTGGGCGGCGTGGAGACTATCCTGCTGGTGGAGGACGAACCGACTATCCTGACCATGACCACAACCATGCTCCAGCGGCTGGGTTATACCGTGCTGCCGGCGGCAAATCCCCGGGAGGCCATCGACCTGGCCGGAACAGCCGCCGAAGCGATCGACCTGCTGGTGACCGATGTGATCATGCCCGGGATGAATGGCAGGGATCTGGCGGAAAGACTCCAGGCAGACAAACCGGGGCTGAAGTGTCTGTTCATGTCGGGGTACACCGCCGATATAATCGCCAATCAGGGTGTACTCGATGAAAATGTATGTTTCATCCAGAAGCCGTTCTCGAGAGTGGACCTGGCCGCCAAGGTCCGGCAGGTGCTTGACTCGGGCAGAGGGTAGTGTCTTTCTCGACTGGTAGCAGGGGGGGCGGATGGTCAGAGCAGTTGGCGAAACGATGATGCCTTGATGACCGCTACAACCTCGACTCCCGCCGAGATACCCATTTCGCGCACCGATTCGGGCACGATCTGCGCGACCAGGGTCTTGCCGCCGCAGGCCAGTTCGACGCCGACCCGGTTGTTGACTCCGAACAGGCTGACCACCCGGCAGGTCAGGAGATTGCGGGCGCTGGTTGCTTCCGGGTGGCGTTTGAAGAGGACGATATCCCGGGCGTCCAGCTCAAAGAGATTGTCGTCGCTTTCTCCCCGGTCGGTCAGGATAAGCTCGTTTTCACCCCACCGGTAGGCCCACAAATCGCCGCTCATTCCGGGGCGGCCAAGCGTCAGCATATTGGCGTAGCCGCCACCGGCCATACTGCTGCGGGCCAGTTCCTCGGTGGCCATTTTGCCCTGCAGACTTCCTTCCCGAAAAACCAGGACCTCGTCGGTCATCAACCGCATCTCCCGCAGGGAATGGCTGATAAAAAGCAAAGGAATGGCGAATTCGGCGAAGACCTTTTTCAGATAGGGGATGATCTGGTACTTCAGTTCCTGATCGAGACCGGTCAGCGGTTCGTCCATGAGGATGAGCCGGGGGCAGGCGAGGACGGTCCGGCCAAGCGCCACCCGCTGCCGTTCGCCGCCGGACAGCTTGCTGATACCGCGGTCGAGCAGGTGGCCGAGGTTGAGGACATCGATCAGGGCCTCCGGCGCGATCCGCCGCTTAGTGGCCAGAGTCCTGCGCCAGCCATAGAAAAGATTGCGGCGCACATCCATGTGGGGAAAGAGATGGGCATGCTGGAAAACGACGCCGATGCGGCGCCTATCCGGGGCGAGATTGATGCCGGCACCGCTGTCGAAGAGGGTCTGTCCCGCCAGGCGAATGGTGCCCCGGTCCGGATTCTGCAGGCCGGCCAGCAGGTGCATCAGGGTCGACTTGCCGCTGCCGGACGGACCGAAGATGCCGCAACGGTTGGCGAATAAGGTGAAAGAGGCGGAAAAATGAAAGCCGCCGTTATGTTTTTCAATATTTACGTCGAGTTCCACAGGCTCACTTGCTCCGTAACGTCCGGGTGGCCGCCTCGCTCAGCAGCAGGACGGTAAAGGACAGGACGATCGACACCAGGCAGAGATTCAGGGCCATCCGGTCGCCGCCGGGGGTGCTGGTATATTCGTAGATGGCCAGCGGAATCGTCTGCGTCACGCCGGGGATATTGCCGGCGAGGATGATCGTCGCCCCGAATTCGCCGAGGCTGCGGGCGAACATCATGGTCATGCCGGCCAGAACCGCCCGGCCGGAGAGGGGCAGGGTGATGGTAAGAAGGGTGTCCCACCAGCCCGCCCCGAGGGTTCGTGCCGCCTGCAGGCAATTGCGATCGATGCCTTCCATGCCGAGCCGGATGGCCCGGACCAGCAGGGGAAAGCCGACTACCGCCGAGGCGACCACCGCGCCCGACAGGGTGAAGATGATGCGGATATCCATCCGCTGCAGCAGCGGCCCGAGAAAACCGGACTGGCCGAAGAGCAGCAGGAGCAGGTACCCGACCACCACCGGCGGCAATACCAAAGGCAGATTGACCAGCCCTTCGAGCAGGGGTTTGCCCGGCAGCCGGGAAAAGGCCAGGACATAGGCCACGGCGAAACCAAGGGGGGTGGCGATCAAGGTGGCGCCGCAGGCAACCTTGATCGATAACCAGATGGCCTGCAGGTCCTGGGGTGAGAGGTCGAACATGTTCTTTCCTGATCCCTTATTGGGCCTGCCGGGCCTGCTCGAAGCCGTATTTTTCCAGGATGGCCAGCGCTTCGGGACTGGTCAGATAGCTGTAGAATTGCCGGACCTCCGGTCGCGACGCCCCCGATTCGGTCATGAGCATCGGGTAGGTGATGAGGTCGTAGAGACCTTCGGGTACCGCGAACAGGACCTGCGCCTGTTGAGCGAGGAGCGCATCGGTGGCATAGACAAAAGCGCCATCCACTTCCCCCCGGTCGGCGTAAAGCAGCGCCTGGCGGACATCCTGGGCCATGACCAGTTTTTTCTCCTTCACCAGAGCTTCATAGACGCCGGCCGCCTGCATGGCCTGCTCGGCGTATTTGCCGGCGGGGGCGCTGGCGGGAGAGCCGATGGCGATCCGCTGCAGGGTTTGCAGGTCGGCAAGGGAGCTCACGGCAAGTCCCTTTTTCCCGGCAAAGACCAGTTTGTTGGCGGCGAGGATCCGTTTGCTGTCCGCCTGGCCTTTGCCTTCCTGCACCAGATAATCGATCCATTGGCTGTCCGCCGAGATGAAGAGATCGGCCGGTGCGCCCTGGATAACCTGCTTCGCCAGGGCGCCCGAGGCGCCGAAATTGGTGCGGACAACTGCGTCCGGCTGGATTTTTGCGAACCCGGCGATAATATCGACGACGGAGTTTTTCAGACTGGCCGCGGCCGACAGGTGGATTTCACCGGCATTGGCCGGGATTGCCGGAATTGCCGGAAGTACCAGTGCTGCCAAAAAGATGAACAGAATGAATCTCTTGGATTTCATGGTTTTTTCCCCCTCTTGATGATGTCTTGTTTGCCGCCGGTCTCGTTCTTTTAAAACGGATAGCGCGGGAAAAATGGAATTGCAACTGTATTATCAAAATCCGTGCCCGCGGTATTGCCATAATCGCCGCGGAGGTTTTTTTTGATTAACAGACAATATGTGGTGTAATTACGGTAAATTGTGCGAATGGTGAGGGCTTGTGGCGCGGGCGGAGCCGTGTGGCGGAATTGTAGAAGAGCTGCAATACTGTAATTTCAGGACAGACGGTGGGGGCAGACCTGAGTGTCTGCCCATTATTAGGGCGAACACGTAGGTTCGCCCCTACGGGATGTTCCAATGACGGTGCGTGAGACTCTTTACAACCTCATCGTATCCATTCAGCTCTATGGACAAAGTCCCCCCTCCCCTTGCGGGAGGGGGTTAGGGGGTGGGGGAGGCCGCAATATGCAACTTCGTAGCAAACTCGCCCACCTATGTAGCAAACTCACCCTCCCCTCAATCCCCTCCCGTCAAGGGAGGGGAGGCTAAAACCAAGCAGACAAAGTGGATACTATTGAAATAAAACGAATAGTTACAACCTCATCAATACTTAAAACGGCCGACAACACCATTGAGCTGTTCCGCCAGTTTGGAGAGTTCGTCGGCATTCATTTTTACCTGTGTACTGTTGGTGGACATCCCGGCTGCTTCATTGCTCACCTCGCCGATGTCGCCGGCGATATCGCTGGCAACGGCCGAACTCTGCGCCATATTTTCATTCACCTCCTGGATTCCCATGGAGGCCTGGGCAATATTGCCGGCAATCTCGCGGGTCGTGGCGGCCTGCTCCTCGACGGCGGTGGCGATTTCCCCGACGGTGTCGTTGACGTTGCGGATAACCGTGGTGATCTCGCCGATCTCGGTCACCGTATGGCCGGTGGATTGCTGGATATCCTCGATTTTTCCTTTGATATCCTGGGTGGCTCTGGCAGTCTGCCCGGCCAGTTCTTTGATCTCGTTGGCCACTACGGCAAAACCTTTGCCTGCCTCGCCGGCCCGGGCCGCTTCGATGGTGGCGTTGAGGGCGAGCAGGTTGGTCTGCTCCGAGATTTCGGTAATCACCTCGGTAACCTTGCTGATGGCCGCTGCCGCCGTGCCCAGATGGTTGACCCGTTCGGTGGCGCTGTTGGCCTTGGCGACCGCCTTTTCCGTTATAGCGCGCGCCCTTTCGCTGCTGGCGGCAATCTCGCCGACCGAGGCGGTCATCTCTTCGGCTGCCGCGGCAACAAGATTGACGCTGGCCGCGGCCTGTTCGCTGGCGGCGGCCACTGAGGTCATGCTGGTGCTCATCTCTTCGGCGGCAGCGGCAACGGAGTTGGTCCGTCCGGACATGGTTTCGGCGCCATCCGACATCCTGGCCGCGATCTCCGTCAACTGCGCGGACGAACTATCGAGCTGCCTGGCATTGTCGGCGATATCGCGGATCATGGTATTCATCTTTTCGATAAACACATTGAACCAGGAGGCGAGCTCACCCACTTCGTTGTGCATATCGATATCCAGCCTCTTGGTCAGATCGCCTTCACCCTCGGCCACATCCTTGAGGCCGGCGGTGACCTGCCTGATAGGTCCGGTGATCGACCGGGTAGTCAGCCAGGCGAACAGCACGCCCATCGATACCGCCGCGAAGATAGCCGCCAAAATGATGGTCCGGGCCAGGGCTTTCATCTGGTCCAGCCTCTTGCCGGTGGATTGGACCACGTCCTTGATGCTGGTATTGATGAGTTCCTCGGCGGTCTTCATTTTAACGCTGACCTGCTGCTGCCCTTCAAACCTGGCATAATACTGCTGGAGGGCCTGTTTGATAAGGTCCATCCTGGCTATTATGTCGGCATGGATCTTACGCAGGGAGTCACTGTTTTGGATGAGATCGAACCATGCGGCGATACTTTCGTTCATTTTGACCAGGGTAGCTTCTACTTCCCGGCGGCGCAGGTCGGAAGGGTGCTGAAAATACGCAGTCACGCCGGTATTGAAGATTTTTCTCGCCACCTGCATGTCCTCGATCCGGAAATCGCCCTTCTTGATGATTTCCTCAAAGCCGTTGAACAGTTCGACAGCGTTATGCGCCGCCGCGACCTTGGCCGTCTCGTGGTCGGCAAAGAGGACAAAGCCGTCCTTGAAAGCGACATAGGCGGCAAGAACCGTCTCCGTCCGCTTTTTTCCCTGGTCGTCCATTGCCCGGCCGGTCAGGGACTCCTTGACCTGCTTGATATTGCTCTCAAGGTGGTTCAGTGCCGTTTCCCTGGCCTTGCTCTGGATCTCGCGGCCTTCGTCATGGCTGTTGAGCA
>CAYTVF010000106.1:0-14149 GCA_964441345.1 uncultured Desulfopila sp.
GGGTTTGAAAAATACACTACTTACCTTGTATATCACAAGGAAGAAAATGACTTAAATGCCTACTGGCTGGAATCCTGCGATGAACCGGAGATCACCTTTCAAGCTGTTTCCGGCAAGCCGCGGCGAAATCCTCCGGGTAATGACCGTTGATAAAGCGCAGCTGGGCTTCGCTGAATGCCCCCGGCGATTCGGGCAGACGCGGCAGCAGGGCGTAGAGCAGCGGCTGGTGCGGGTTGCCGGCAGTCAGTCTTTTTGAATATTCAATCGAGGTGACCATCCTTGCCCCGAGTCCGGCCAGGGCTTTCTGGGCCATGAGGATACCGGTATCAAGGGAATGGCGCATCAGCCGATCGCATTCGACGATGTTACCGGCAAGGTATCCGTTTTCGTCAGGCAGGGTCATCAGCTGGAGTTCCCACTGCGAGGTCTGGGCCTTGGGGACAAACACCATGACCCGGCTATCGCTCCAGACCGTAAGACTGGCCGGCAGATCGTTACGGTTGTCCATGCGACGATTGGCGGCGAGAGCCGACCGGTAATCGCTGAAGAAGTCGCGGTGGTGGATGTTGTTGTAGTCCACGATCAGATCGGTCAGCAGATCGCCGCAGCTGTACGAGGGGAATTGCCCGACCGATTGTTCGGTGCCGTCGTTATAGGCCGCAACCTCCCCGGGCACCATGGCGTATTGCTGGTGGATCTGCTGATGGGAGGCGTGCAGCCGGTACTCGGTCGGGGCAAAATCAAAACCGAAATTCCAGCCCCACAGCGTGGCTCCGGTGGCTCCGGCGGCAGCTCCGGTGGCCGTCCCGTTTCCTTCCTTCGGTAATTTCGCCACAACAGCAAGCCGCAGTGTTTCAAGCTCATCCTCGCTCAGCATTTTTTCAGCAGCCGGCAGGGAAAGCTGCAACTCCCCGGCAAGACGGACGAAAGTGCGCTGGTAGTAGAGGTGACGCAACCCTTTGATATCGCCGGGGCCGAGATCATTGATGCGGTAGCGGACGGCGTCGTCGGCCATGTTGGCGGCGTAGTGCCCGCCGGGAATATAGGAGTTGCGGCGCAGATATTCAAAGACGTGGGTGGTATCGTCCTTCGGCCATTCCCCGACTATTTCGCTGGCGCCCTGGGCGCCCGGCCGGATGACCATGACGATTTTATAGGCGTCCGGCAGGTACGGGTTGTTGGCCACCGCCTCGAACAGGGGATGGTTGCCGATCATCGGCCGCAATCTGCCTGTGTCGTCCTTGCGGTAGCGGAGCCCCATCGGCCGGTCCGGCTGGTCAGGGGCCTTGAGGATTTCGCAGGAGAACTCGGCAAGCCGGATCAGATCGGCCGGGTCGGTCGAGCAGGTGGCCAGGGCCAGGAGCAGCGGGGCCGGTAAGCGGTTGAAGAAATCACGGCTTATTTCGGCTTCTTGCAGGGTTTCGGAGAGTGAGACCCGCGGCGGTGCCGGCAATCGTATTCTGCCCGGATTATCGGCACTGGCGTCCGCCCATTCCTTGTCGATATAGGTGCAGCCCCTGAAGGGGAAGGGGTTCGGGATCTCGAAAATCCAGTCCGCATCCGGAACTGAAATATTTCCTATCGGAAAATTCCGGTCGTTGGCGACCGGCTCATTGTCGGCGGTGAGACCAAGGAGTGCAAGGTTGGTATCCTGCCGCAGATTGGCAACCGCATAGCTCGGTTTGTGGACGCCGTATTGGAATTTGCCTTCAGGGGTGATGCATGTCCGCACAATTTTTTTTTTCATTTTGATTGCTCTTCCTAATCATTTGTTCCAGAGCGCGAGGGCCTGCTGATAAATCTGCGACCGGGAAACCCCGAGATCGGCTGCCAGCTGGCGACTGACATCTTTCAGCGATAGCTCGGAATTATCACGGTACCAGAGGATCAATTCGTCAAGAGTCTGTCCCTTGACTTCCTCTTTTGCCCCCGGGCAGATAATCACGACAAATTCCCCGCGGTTTCTGCTCTCCTTGCTTTTCGCCAGCAGTTCGCTCAGCGTGCCGTATTGCAGATCCTCGAAGGCCTTGGTCAGCTCCCTGGCCCAGAAGGCCCGGCGATCGCCGAGGATCTCCAGGGCGTCGGCCAGCAGGGCATCGATGCGCCGGGGCGACTCATAGACCACCACCGGATATTCGCAGGTGCTGAAGGCGGCGAGGGCCTTGCGGCGCTGGCTGCTTTTGGCGGGGAGGAAACCAAGAAAGAGAAAACCGGTTAAGTCTACGCCGGCGCCGGAGAGGGCGGTGGTAAGGGCCGAGGCCCCGGGCAGCGGCACGACGGTAATGGAATTCTCATGGGCCTGGCGGACGACGATGGCTCCCGGATCGGAGATGCCGGGGGTGCCGGCGTCGCTGACCAGGGCAACATTTTTCCCCTCCTGGAGACGGAGGACGATCTCCTCGCTGCGCTCCGTTTCTTTTTCCCGGTAATAGCTGATCAGCGGGGTATGGATGCCGAAGTGGTTGAGGAGTTGCCGGGTATGGCGGGTATCCTCCGCGGCGATGACATCGACCTCTTTCAGTATACGCAGAGCCCGCAGGGTGATATCCTCGAGATTGCCGATGGGGGTCGGAACAACGTAAAGCGTTCCGGATTTTTTTGCCGCGGCGGTCATGCGCTCTTTCTTTATTTGAGTTGAGGTGATGGTTGGGGGTTAAAAATTATTTTGCCCAGTATGATCAATTCACCGGGAAATTGCATCTGCTTTCTTGACTTCGTTTGAGTGAGACTCTATATATGAGCATGTGATCATATATAGAAATGGAGGTAGGATGAACAACGACAAATGCGGCTGCAGGATAGTCCATCAGGATAAGGTGGACCAGGCCAAAGCCCGGGATCTGGGACAGGCGGAAATGGAAGGAATCAGTGGTCTGTTCAAGGCCTGCGGCGACCCCGGGCGGCTGCGCATCGTCCATGCCCTGCTGCATCAGGAGATGTGTGTCTGTGATCTGGCAGCCCTGCTGGATGTCTCCGAATCGGCTGTCAGTCATCAACTGCGGCTGCTGCGGACCATGGGACTGGTGGCCAACCGGCGGGAGGGAACCGTCCTCTATTACCGCGTGGTGGACAGACGGCTCGGGCAACTCATCGCGCTGGCCGGAACATTGCTTGCTGGGGAGAAGGAAAGCGCGCTCGCTTTTTTTTAAAAACATCAAACTTATACGTATGGGAAGGAAATGTTTGAATTTACAGAAATATTTTTAAGAGAATCATGGAATATCCTGGTGGATAGCTCATTTTTTATCCTTTTCGGGATCACCGTCGCCGGGGTGCTGGGGGTATTCCTTAACCCGAATACGGTTCTCAATCATCTGGGGCGGGGGCGGTACAGTTCAGTGATTAAAGCGGCGCTTCTTGGCGTACCTTTGCCGCTCTGATCTTGTGGCGTGCTGCCGGCGGCGGCATTACTCAAGCAACAGGGGGCAAACAAAGGGGCAACCACGGCCTTCCTCATTTCCACCCCGGAATCCGGGGTCGATTCCATCGCCATCACCTATGCCCTGCTCGATCCTATCCTCACCGTTATCCGGCCGGTGGCGGCGTTTGTTTCGGCGATTACCGCGGGCCTCGCCGAAAACATCTGGTTCTGGCAGGACGGTGGTGAGATCCGCAGGGACCTGCGTTGTCCGGTGGACAACTGTTGCGATGGGGTTGACTGTCCCGATGATGTCCATGCCGATCATCACACTTTTATGGAAAAGATTGTTGCCGGCTTGCGGTTTGGTTACCGGGAAGTGTGGGGGGATATTGCCGTCTGGTTTTTCATCGGCTTGTTCATCGCGGCTCTGATAACCACGCTGGTGCCCGACGATCTGATGGCCCGCCTGCTGGGTGGCGGGCTCAGTTCCATGCTGGTGATGCTGGTGGTGGGCATTCCGCTGTATATCTGTGCGAGCGCTTCGACCCCCGTCGCCGCGGCCTTGATCATGAAGGGAGTGAGTCCGGGCGCGGCCCTGGTCTTTCTCCTGGTTGGGCCTGCCACCAATATCACTTCGCTTGCAGTGCTGCTGCGCATTCTCGGTAAAAGAAGTACCGCGATGTATCTGATCATCCTGTCCGCCTGTGCGGTTCTTTTCGGGCTCGGGGTTGACGCACTGTACCAAGCGTTGAACATCTCCCCCAGGGCGATCATCGGTGAAGCCTCGGAGTTGATTCCGGGTGGCGTCAAACTCGCCGCGGTGTTTATCCTCCTGGCCTTGTCGGTAAAACCTCTTGCCGCCTTCCTGAGAAAGAAGCTGGGTCGCAAGCAAGCCCAAACCGTCTTTTTCAGCGAATTTCCACCGCTGCAGGGACATGTGCCGGAGTCAGGACATCATCGTCAAACCGTGGCGGAAAAGGGACCATGCGGCTGCGGCAAAGCTTAAGCTGACCGAAGCCGGGCGATCTTGACACAAGAATAATTTGTAGAAAAGTATGGGAACGGGCATAATATGCCGTTGCCGCCACCCTTTTTTTCATCAATTCAAACTGGTCGTAGAAGGAAAATAATGAGTAAACATATCGGGATCCTGACTGCGGGAGGGGATAGCCCCGGGCTGAATGCGGCGATTCGTGCCATAGGCAAGTCGGCACTGTCGACCGGCATGCATGTCCTGGGCATTCGTGACGGTTTTCGCGGCCTTATGGAGAACAGAACCATGCGGCTTGAACGGGAAACGCTTTCCTCGATCCTGACGAGAGGGGGGACGATTCTCGGCACCAGCCGCGACAAGCCGCACAAGATGCCCGTCGGCAGCGCGGTCATGGATATGACCGAAGTCATCTGCGACAATTACCGGCGCCACAACCTCGACGCCCTGATCTGTATCGGCGGCGGCGGAACCCAGAAAAACGCCTATCGTCTGGCGCAGAAAGGACTGAATATCCTCACTCTCCCCAAGACCATCGACAACGACGTGGCGATGACCGACGTCACCTTCGGTTTTCACACCGCCATGGAGATTGCCACCGAGGCGATCGACCGGCTGCATTCCACCGCCCACAGCCATCACCGGATAATCGTCGTCGAGATCATGGGCCATAATGCCGGCTGGCTGGCGTTGGGGGCAGGGATCGCCGGCGGCGCCGATGTGATTCTTATACCCGAAATTCCCTATGATCTGGTGGCGGTCAGTAATGCCATCCGCAAACGGAAGCAGCGGGGGACCAATTTCAGTATCGTTGCCGTGGCGGAAGGGGCGCTCTCCGTCGCCGATTATCGGCGCTACAGCAGCCTCAAGGAAGCGAAGGTCAAGGCGAAGGAAAAAGAAGATCTGAAGGGCTTGAAAAAGGTGGAGGAGGCCTTGCTGGAGTTTGCCGCCCAGCGGTCCAACAATACCCTCAGGCTCTCGCAGGAACTGGAGAAATTGACCGAACTGGAATCAAGGGTGACCATCCTCGGTCATTATCAGCGGGGCGGGACACCTTCCGCCGCCGACCGGATGCTGGCGACCCGGCTCGGCAGCGCCTGCGTCGACTGCATCGAAAAAGGCATCAGCGGGGTGATGATCGCCGTCGATGGCGACGGCACCAAGACGGTGCCGCTCGTAGACGTGGTGGGCAAACGGAATCTGGTGCCGAAAGACCATCCCTGGGTGCGTGCCGCCCGCAATGTCGGGACCTGTATGGGGGATTGACGGATGTTGCGGCAGTCCGGTCGAAATCAAAACATTTCACTCAGGTTCAAAAGAACATGGGAAAAATGGAATACATCCTCCTGCCCTGCGCCGGAGCATCGAATATCGGCAGGTTGTCGCTTGCGGCCTCGCTCGAATTTGCGAGCGAGCAGGGCGGCACCGTCTGGAGTATTGCCAGAGTATCTTGTGGAGAGGAGCCGACGACCTTTTCGGCAAGGGCCGCAATAGTGGCAGTCGATGGCTGTGCAACCGGCTGTGGCGCCAGGATTCTGCTGGCGAAGGGCATCGATCCGAAAGCGCATCTGCTCATCTCGGACCTGGGCATTGCCAAAGAGGAAAGGGCGGATACCGACGCGGATGAGCTGCAACTGGTCAAGGACGGGATTGAAGCTTGCTGCAGTGACGCCGATAATATATTCCCTCGGTTGGCCGGAGCATGCGGCTGTCGCTGAGAGGTTCTTCCACCAGTATGTCTTCTTGCGACCAAGGCGATGAAAAGGGAACAAGGACTGCAACCATCGCCCATCCATGACTCCGCATAGCCGCAAGGTATCCACCGCCAAGAGAACCACAGCTTTCCAGTTACTTTTTCATTTTTGCATCTAAAGTGGCCATCAGCGATACTATCGTGCCACTCATTTTCATCAATTCTGGTGATGCAAGGTCTGCCCAGATTTTCTCTCTTGCCCATGAGTAACAGGGATGATTTTTCCGGCGACACCGTCGGATCATTGTTTCTTCTCGAAAACGTGGTAGATAAACTGAGTGGTGAAGATTGGATAGACAGAAAACAAGAGTTGGGATCGGACTGTGATTCAGAAGAATGGTTCGAAGATGAACTTTAAGGATAATGACGCTGTTTCTTCACGCACGGTCGTCAACCATTAATCACTGCTTCCTGATCATGGCGGGTCAGTTTTTTAGAGAGAAGATCATATAATGGCTCAACTATTTCAACCATCTGGGTTAGTGAATAACCGACACACCGTTTACCCTGGTGAATCCCGGTGAGGTGCAATATTGGGAAAGTCTTCCCATACCTATTACAGGCAAGTTTAGATATGTGAATAGACGAAGGTGTGGGACAGGAGCGGAACGTTCTCTCATGTCATCATTAATGCCTCCGGGAATGTCGCATACCAATCCAATTATTTCTGTAACTTTTCAGAATAATACGCAAGGAACACTTTTTACCGGTGTGGCATGCTCTCTGGTAGCGGATTTTATCATCCGATTGATTGGTAAGGGAGATATTTACGGTTCAACCCTTGAGCTCCTTCCAATTGATGTGCTTGTCGCTCTGGCCCTCAACCTTACCCTTGAGGAGCTTCTCACTATCTATCGAGTCCAGTTCCCGGTTATGCGCGGCTATGAACTTGCAGACGAATACGACGCCAGAGGTCTCCACATTCCCAACACAACCAGAAAAAATCAAGGGGCAACTGATTTCCGTGATGCTCGTGCTAACTGGGATGGAAAATCCCCGCTCACCGTCAGTTGGCAAATTAATAATGATACTGAAACGGTGACCAAAACCTTCTACCCACCCTTTGCCAAAGTGGACCGGGAAGCTGATTATGCCCAGGCATTCCGGGTGTTCAAGGAACGGTTTGCCGGAGTTACTTCTTGTGAATAGGTGGGAAATTGTCTTGATCGGAAACGATGGTCTTCAAACCATTGGTTGACAAAATATTTAAAAATATGATATTTGTCAACTAATGGAGGTGATATCATGATTAACCAATTTGGCGAACGATTACGATCAGCCCGTAAGATGGCGGGATTGAGCTTAGAAGCTTTGGCACAGGCAACTGGGTCCCTGGTGAGCAAACAGGCAATCGGCAAATATGAGAAGGGGCAGATCAATCCGAGTAGTGAGGTGCTGCTTGCTCTGGCCAAGGCGCTGGGGATAAAGGCCGACTATTTTTTTCGCTCTTCGCAATTTGCCATATCCGGTCTGGCCTTTCGCAAGAAATCAACCCTTAGCCGGAAAGAAGAGGATCGGATAAAGTACCAAACCATCGACTTTCTCCAGAAGTATATTGAAATCGAAAAGATTCTCAACCTTTCACACACTGCTGCCAAGCCGCTGATCGGACGAAAAAAAATCCGCAACCATCAAGATATCGAGCAGGCGGCAGCAGATATCCGGCAAAGCTGGAACCTGGGCGACGCCCCTGTCCAACAGCTTACCGAGCTGCTTGAGGATAAAGGTTTCAAGATTCTGGAAGTGGAAACCAGTGAAAATTTCGTCGGATTATCTGGGTACGCCGAGGGATTGGATATCCCGGTTATTGCCGTTTTTAAAAAGGGAGATTGTGTTCGCAAGCGTTTTACCATTGCCCACGAACTAGCCCATCTCCTCTTTGATTTTTCCGACTGCGAAAATGATGACCATGAGAAACTCTGCCATGCCTTCGCCGGCGCCCTTCTTCTGCCGGAGAAGGTTATCCGGGAAGAGTTCGGCGGGGAACGGAAGAAGGTAACCGAATGGGAGCTGAAAAAACTCAAAGGGATTTACGGTATTTCCATGCAGGCGATAATGGCCAGGGCTCGTACTCTTGGGCTTATTTCCGAGCAGACCTATAGAATGTTTCAGATCTATGTCAGTAAAAATGGCTGGCGCAAGGAAGAGCCAGGCAGCTATTCCGGAAAGGAAATAGCCAATCGTTTTAAACAACTGGTCCTTCACGCAGCGGCAGAACAGATTATCAGCTACAGTAAGGGTTCGGAATTCCTGAATCTTCCTCTTGATGATTTTGAACGGGAGGTTCATGTCGTTTCATGATCTTCCTGGTAAATGACGCGAATATCCTGATCGATCTACTGAAAATCGATCTCCTCGATACCTTTTTTCAAATGGAATTCGATTTTCAGGTAACGGATCTGGTGTTCGCGGAGATACAGGAAGAAAATATCGCTGAGTTGGAGAGCTTTATTGAAAGGCAACTTCTCACCAAGCAAAAATTTTCTTTTGAAGATTTACTGCAGATTCAACTGATGGAAGTGCAAAATCCGGTCCTTTCCATTGCCGATTGTTCCTGTCTGTATCTTGCCGAAAGACTCACCGGGACACTACTCACCGGGGATGGTGCCCTGCGTCGGATTGCTGAGCAGCAGAATATACCGGTGCATGGCATCCTCTGGGTACTGGACGAAATCGTTGCTTGTGGGTTGATCTCTAAAACAGCAGCACATGACAAATTGCTGGAGCTCAAGGAACTGAACCCGCGGCTCCCTGGTTATGAATGCCAGAAACGAATCAAAGCTTGGAAGCCTCGCCCATAACTGGCAAATATCTTAACAAGTGGATCAACTGGAAACAGGTAATTTGAAACTGGAAAATTAAAGAAATGCTTCCCGCCCATATCGCCGAAAACATAAAAAAACAGGTGCTCTTTTATCTGCAGTCGGCTTTTGCCTTCCGGGATCGTCAAGTGGAAAAAGCCTTTAACCGGTTTCTCGAAGATCCGGATACCGGTTTATTCAAAGGGCCATGGATTCAACTGCGCAGACCGTTTCGGCCTGCGCCGGCTGGGTGCAGCTTCCCTTTGGATATCACGATTCCCTTTCATCCTTTCCTCCATCAGTATCTGGCCTGGATAAGGCAAGGCGATTATCTATGCATTGAACCAGTGAGATAAGCTCATAGTTATCTTGAGGATGATCGTTGCCCCGGACAGCTATGTGGCCGAACAAATCATCCGCCGGTTGGATGGAGGTCGGAAAAACAAATTTTTCAGGCTCGCAAAGAAACCTTGTTTGACGAGGGAAAGATCCTTTACAGCTGATATTTGCCGCTATATCCCCGCGGGGTGATGATCAGGTCGTTCCAGGTATAGGTCTGGCTGTTACCGATGATGACGGTCGACTGCATGCCGATCTCATTTTCCAGCATGTTTTCAAGAGTAGTGATCGCGATCCGCTCGTTTTCCCTGGTTGCCGCGGTAACGATGCCGACTGGGGTCGCCGCCGCCCGATGTCTAAGAAAAATTTCCCTTGCCCGGACGATCTGGTCGGTCCGCCGTTTCGATCTGGGGTTGTAGATGGCGGTGACAAAATCGGCCATGGCCGCGGCCGCCAGCCGTTTCTCGATCAGTTCCCAGGGGGTGAGGAGATCGGAGAGACTGATGGCGGCGAAGTCATGCATCAGCGGGGCCCCCAGCCGGGCGGCGCAGCTGTTGATTGCCGCAAGGCCCGGGATGATTTCGATAGCGCAGGAATTCCCCGATTCCCTGGCCAGTTCATACACCAGTCCGGCCATGGCATAGATGCCGGGATCGCCGCCCGAGACCAGGGCGACTGTTTTGCCGGTTTCGGCGGTTGCCAGGGCCGTGCGGCAGCGGTCGACCTCTTTCATCATCTCCGAGGAGATCACCTCTTTGCCTGCGAGAAAGGCGGGGATCAGCTCAAGATATGTTTTGTAGCCGATGATAACATCGGCTTTTTCCAGGACCTCGCAGGCCGCGAGGGTCATCTGCTTGACTGCGCCGGGGCCTGTGCCGACAACGAAAAGGGTGCCTCTGCCACTGCCATTGTTACGTTTTTCCATTTTCTTTTCCTGCTGATAAGGAGATTGCTTTGGGCGCTGAGGAGTGCTGCCGGTTCGGCCACGCCGATCGCGCCGACTGCCTTGAGAGCTGCCGGGGAGATCTCCAGATTGGTAAGGGTATTGATGAGGTTACCGGGGAAAAAGTCGATCTGCCAGCGATTGTCGGCGGCAAATTGCAAGAGTCCGGTTTCATCGTTTTTTTGGTCGATTGAAGCAAGGTTGCGGATGCCCCGCCTGCTGAGCTGCAAATCCGCAAAAAGTTCGGCCAGGGCATCCTCAAACTCATCCGCCGGGGTACCGCGGTTGCAGCCGATGCCGACCACCAGGTTGCGGGGCCGAAAGATGATCGCCTGCGGGCTGAACCGGGTGGAGTTGGAAATAATCGCATCCGCCTGACCGGGCTCGCTTGCGCGTGACAATCCGGGCGGCAGCGATGCAACCGCCACGTCGGTGTAGAGTTTCAGTTCGCCGCGGTTGACCAGGATGGCGGCCGCCGCGGTAAGTTTTTCCCGGTCGGGGGCGACCAGCTGCTGTTCGCCCGCCCAGAGGTCAAGGGCGACCAGTTCGAGGGTGTCGGAGGCGGTGGTGATGACCGCGGTGCCGCCGGTGACTGCCGCCACTTTTTCGGCAAGGTCGTTGCCGCCGCCGATATGGCCGGAGAGGAGACTGATCGCATGGCGGCCCTTCTCGTCCATCACCACGACGCAGGGGTCGCTCAGCTTGTCCCGCAGCAGCGGGGCGATGGCCCGAACCACGATGCCCGCCGCCATTATGCAGATCAGGCCGTCGAAGCGATGCCAGCTATCGGCAATAACCTCGGCGACTTTTTGCCTCCCCTGCCGGTCAACGAAAGTGGCATCGCCCAATTCGTCGGCAAGCTTCCGGGCCAGCATGTTGCCGCCCTTGGTTATAGCCACAACACCGATTTTCATGGATGGCTGGTGCCCTGCCGAAAGCCATGGGTGAAGGCGCTGTCATAGAGTTTCGACAGGGCGGGCGGCGGGCTGTCGGCCAGAACCTGGCCGACAGCGATGATCGCCGTTTTGGTGATCCCGGCTTCCTTCACCTGACGGCCGATGGTGGCAAGTGTCCCGCGCAGCTGCTTCTCATCGGGCCAGCTGACTTTCTCGACAATCGCCACCGGGGTGTCTGCCGGGTAGCCGCCGGCGCGAAGGTCGGCTACCACCTCATCGATCATCCCGACGCTCAAAAAAATCATCATCGTCGCCTGATGGGTGGCAAGGGTAGCGAGGTGCTCTTTCTCCGGGACCGGGGTCCGGCCGCCGCGCCGGGTGAAGATCACCGTCTGCGACACCTCCGGCAGGGTGAGCTCGGTCTGCAGCGCCGCAGCCGATGCGGTGCCCGAGCTGACTCCGGGGACCACAATAAAAGGAATATCATGCTTGCGCAGTAGGGCGATCTGTTCGTTGATCGCCCCGTAGATTGAGGGGTCGCCGGTATGCAGGCGGACGATTTTTTTGCCCTCCCGCCATGACTGCAGGATGAGGGCAAAGACCTCGTCCAGGTTCATTCCGGCCGAATCGTATACCTGTGCTTTCAGCCCGGTCACCAGGGCTCGCGGGACCAGGCTGCCGGTAAAGATGACCAGATCGGCTTCCCGGAGAAGACGGTTGCCCTTGACCGTGATCAGTTCCGGGTCGCCGGGTCCGGCGCCGACGAAATGGACCATATGCCGAGTATTAGTCGCCGTATTGCTGTCGCGTTCTTCGCTCATCGTCTTCCTGTCATTATGGTTATCGGATTGAATTTTTTTTCTTTTTCTTTTTCATTTTCTTTTTCCGCATCGTCCGGTTCCGTTCTGGTCACCCCGATGACGGATGTAGTCACGGTAAAGCCATGGTTTACCATAAGCGGCGGCGCTTCCTGCACGGTCCTGTCGGTCACCCCGTTGACCACCAGGACGCCGTGTACGGGCAGCCGGGCGGCCGCCATCTCGATTATCGCGGGCAGCGAACCGCCGCTGCCGCCGACAAAGATCCGGCTGGGGGCGGGGAGTCCCTCAAGAGCTTCCGGCGCCCGGCCCGGGACCGGTACTATATTGAAACCGCGGAATTTTACAATATTGTTTTTGATATTCTGCAGCTCTTCCTCTTTTTGTTCGATGGCGTAGACGGTCAGCTTCGGGTTGGCCCGGGCCGCTTCTATCGAGAGCGAGCCGCTGCCCGCGCCGATATCCCAGAAGACCCCCGTTTCCGGCAGACGAAGCTGATGCAGGGTTGCCGCCCGGACTTCATTTTTGGTGATCAGCCCCCGGCTGTGATGGAACTGGTCTTCGCTCAAACCGAACCGGTAGTCGGGGAGGGATGCAGCGGCGGGGATCAACAGGCAGACGATATTCAGCGGGGTAAAGTGACGGGTCGATCCTTCCTCCAGGGTGCCGCAAAAAATACTTTCATTCGCCAGGCCGAGGTCTTCGGCCACCATCATCCTGATTGTCCGCACCAGTTTCATCTCGCCGATCGAATGCAGGTAATCGAGGAGCAGGCGGGCGATACGCTCCGGGCTGTGTTTGGCGTCGGTCAGGACTACGGACTTGGCATGGCCGAGCAGGAGGCCGGGCAGATGAGCTGCAGTCCGCCCATGCAAGCTGGTGACAAAGGCGTCATCCCAGGGAATGCGGAAAAGGGCGCAAGCCTGCTGGACCGAGGAGAGGGCGGGGAGGATTTCGATCTGTTCCGCGGGAAAGTCGGCCAAGAGGCGCCGGCCTATCCCGTAAAACAGGGGATCGCCGCTGGCCAGCACCGCTACGTTGCCATGCTCCAGGTGTCTGGCGATTTCGGCAAGCGCCGGAGTCAGCGGGGCAATATCCTGGAATTCGACCGGAATTTTGCGTGTTATCGCCGCAAAGCGTCGCGCTCCGACAATGAGGGTGCACCCGGCCAAAAGTTTTTTCTGCCGGGTCGAGAGTACACTTTCGGCGATGCCGATGACAAAGATCTTAAACATGAGCGATGATTTCAGCCATATGGTTGGCTTTATGGTTGATCAGGTAGATCCGCACCGTGCCGCCAGTCACTTCCCGGCAGTATTCCTGGGCTTTGCCGCAGACTGCCCGGATCAGCTCGTCTTTGCCGGCCTCTTCGATATGACTGTACATTTCTCTTGCGGTATTGGATTGTTCGATTTTCACCAGCAGTTCGCCTTCAGCTCCAAGCGAGGCGAGCAGGCTCGCCCCTTCCGCCACTTCGAGGGCGCCGTGGCGGACGTGGGTCTGCGGGATGCGGAGCGCGGCTTTCATGATTTTTGCCCACATTCCGGCAAGATGTATTGTCTTAAAACCTCTTGCCGCCGCTTCTCTCAGGGAAAATTCAAGATAATCCCCCATCATGGCGTAGGCCTCTTCCGGCAGGTCGAGGATCTGCTGAGCCCCTTTTTCCGAAGTACGACCGGTGGAAAGGACCACCTCGGTGAGGCCGGCTTCTCGTGCCACATCGAGGGAAGCCTTGATCGTGGCGGTCCAGGCGTCGGCGGAGATGGGCCGGACGATGCCGGTGGTGCCGAGAATCGACAGGCCGCCGACGATCCCCAGCCGGTGGTTGAGGGTTTTTTTCACCAGATCTTCGCCTTGCGGCACTGAAATGGTGACGGTCATCTTTTCCTCGCCGATTACTTCCCGCACCGCGTCGCAGATCATCTGCCGCGGAACGGGATTGATGGCAGGCTCGCCGACCGCAACCGCCAGGCCCGGTTTGGTCACCCGGCCCACGCCCATGCCGCGGCAGATGCGGATGTTGCCGAGCTCGACACAGTCTTCATCATCCTCCGTCTTGTGCCGGGAACTGACGGTGGCGACGATCTCGGCGCCGTTGGTGACATCGGGGTCGTCGCCGGCATCTTTTATGACCGAGGCGGTGGCGATCCCCTCTGCCGTCCGGCAGGAATGCACCAGGAAGATCTTTCTGCTCCCGTCGGGAAAGGGGATGGCGATTTCCTGAGGATGGATGCCTTCCATCAGCGC
>CAYTVF010000107.1:0-4425 GCA_964441345.1 uncultured Desulfopila sp.
TCCCGTCAAGGGAGGGGAGGCTAAAACCAATCGGACAAAGTGCATACTATTGAAATAAACTGAATAGCTACCATTTCGAAAGGTGAGGGGAATTTTTATTGATGAGAAGAACGTAACAGTCCAAATGCGCCGTTTCCCATGCCATTTCGATTTCGATAGCGATAGCGATTTCGATAGCGATTTCGGGAGGACAATCTTCCCAAAAGGCGAGTGTTCAGTGTTTTTCTTCAATATCAGCAAAGGAGAAGGTATGAAAGTTCTCGATCTGAGTACAACCCGCGAATTTACGGCGGGGGCGATGAAACGATTTTTTCTCGTTGAAGATTCCGAATTCTTCAAGATCATCAATTTCAATCTGTCGGCCGGCGCCACTTTTCCGGTTCACTCCCACGATCTGGACGGTGAACTCTCCATTCAGGTGATCGAAGGGGAGGGCTTCTTCCTTGGCGACAAGGGTGCGGAAATTCCCGCAAAAACCGGCAATATCCTCATCTCGCAAATCAGGGAGCCCCATGGGGTGCGGGCAACGACCGATATGAGGATTGTCGTGACGATTGCGCCGCCGATCTGAGAGGTTTTTGTATTCCGATATCCCGCTCAGGATCCGCTGAAGCGGATCATCATCAGGGTGATATCGTCGGCCTGGGGTGCTTTGCCGGCGAAGGCGAGCACGCTTTCCATGACCGCCCCGACCGTCTCCTTGGGACCCCGGCCGCCGAGTCCGTCCAGGAGCTCCAGCAACCGCTCCTCGGAATACAGCTCATCCTGTTCATCCGTGGCCTCGGTGACGCCGTCCGAGTAAAGCAGGAGGCTCTCGCCCGGTGCCAGTACCAACCGTTTCATGGCAAAGGTAACGTCTTCCATTGCGCCAAGCAGAATGCCGTCGGTACCCGGCAGAAACGAGGACTTCTCCGCGATCCGCAGGAGAACGGGCGGGTTGTGGCCGCCGTTGGCATACCAGACCTCGCCGCTGCCGGTATGGAGGAGCCCGCAAAAAAGGGTGACGAACATGCAGGAGCTGTTGTCCCTGCTCAACTGCGCATTCACCTCCTGGAGAATCCTGTCCGGCGACAAGCCTCCGGCGGCCGTCATCTTGATGAGAGTCATGGTGACCGCCATAAAAAGCGAGGCAGGAACTCCCTTTCCCGACACATCCCCGAGCACAAAACAGATCCGTTCGTCGTCGATGCGGTAAAAATCGTAGAGATCCCCGCCAACCTCCCGGGCGGGTTGCAAAAGGGCAAAGAGGTCAAACTCCGGGACGTCCGGAAATGGGGGGAAGATTTTCGGCAGAAGGCTCATCTGGATATCCCGGGCGATATTCAGTTCGCTCTCCATTCGCTCCTTGGCCGCGGTGGTTTCAAGCAGCCCCTTAATATGAACGTTCAGGGAATTTTTCATGTGCTCGAAGGAATTCGCCAGAACTCCCACCTCGCCGCCACTGTGCAGACTCGGCACTGTGATCTGCAGGTCGCCGGTGGCCATCTGCCGGGCGGCGCCGGTCAGGGCAGTCAAAGGCCGGGTGATGGTCCGGGCAACGAGCAGGACCACCAGTGCCAGCAACACCAGGCCGCCCGCCGCCAGCGACAGCAGCTGGCGGTTCAGACCATGGAGTTCGGCCATCAATTCGGCTTCCGGGAAGAAGATCCCGAGGGACCAGTCGCTGTAGCCGATCGGCGCGAAGAAGAGGAAGCCGTTTTTTCCCATGGTACGCTCGGACAACCGGACATATCCCGACTCGCCTTGAATCATCCGTTTGCCGATGCGTCGCAACTCCATATCTTCCCAGGCTTCGGCAATGCTGAAAATCGTCTCATTCATGATCCACGGTTTCTGCGGATGGGTGATGAAGGTGCCGTTCGGTGACAGGATGAAGCCATAGCCGGTCTGGTAGATCCGCATCGCCGAAAGGATTTTTTCCAGCCATATCAGGGAAATATCCGCGGTAACCACGCCGATGAAGCGGCGGTCCCTATTTCTCTCGTGGAAAAGTGGAACGGAAAAGGTGACCATCGGGATATTGCCGCCCCCTTCATCGAAATAGGGCTCGCTCCAACTGGGTTTACCGGTTTCTTTGGGAATCTGGTACCAATCGTAATAAAAATAGCGATAATCGTCTCCGCCGAGATAAGACAGTTTTGCCTCGTTATCCTTTCTGGTGAAATACGGTGCGAAAAAACATGCCGAAGGGTCGAAACCGTAGGGTTCGAAGGCGACAGCCGAGCCAAATATTTCCGGATTGGCCAGCAACGATCGCCGCACCATTTTCAGCAATCTTTCTTTCGTGATATCGGGTTCTTCCATCTGCATGGCGAGATTGACCGCCATTTTTTCGACGGGTGCAAGCACCGATTCGATCTGATAGACAACCCGAAATCCCAGGTTCCTGGCATCTTTCTCGACGTTGCGCAGGATCGTCTCCCGGGAATGAAGATAACCGGTGCCGAAAATTACCAGAAATATCACGGCAGATCCAAGCAGGACCGGTGCCCCCAGCCGGAAGGCAATGGTTCTATTTTTGAGCATGAGATACGCAGTTCCGGTAAAAGGATTGGTAGGGGGGCAGGGATTTTATCAGACCGGAGGAGAGCAGGATTTCACCGACCCTCCGGTAGTCCTCAGTCTGCAGCACCATCGGGGCTGCATCCGCCGCTGGAAACATGAGATCGTGCATCCGGTCGAGCATCCAGCGTTGATGAACCCGGTTGGCCGGTACATGGGCCCCTTCCATGACTGAAAGCATGAAATCAACGGTCTCCTCCGGATGGGCAAAAGCGTAGTGCCAGCCGTCAAGGGAGGCCGCGACAAAACCACAGGCTGCCTCCGGGTCCTGCGCAAAGGTCTCTTGACGCAGATATATGCCGTCCTCCGGAAAGTTCAGATCGACTTTATCAAAGAAAAATAGCTGCATTTCCTCCGGGTCGAGGCCGGAATTGAGGAGGGTGTGATACTCGTTGTACCACATCACCGATGCGACCTGGACACCGTCCCGAAGGAAGAGGTTGACCGGATTTTCGGTGGTTACAATGGTGTTTTGGAGGTTGAATTTCTTAAAAAAAGCATTCGGTTGGATCTGAAAGTCAGCTGGCCACAGGGCGATTTTTTTGCCGTTTATTTGTTCGGGTGTCTGGATGCCCGAGGATTTTTTGGCTACCAGGACCAGGGCCGAGCGTTGAATCACCTGGCCCACATTGACTATTTCCACTCCTTCATCGGCCAGCTGCAGGGCGGAAGAGAGCCAGAGCGATGCAAAATCCGCCTGGCGGTTGCGCAGATAATCGACCGTTGACCTCCTCGGTCCACCCTGGAGAATGGTGAGATCGATGCCGTGTTTGCGGTAGAAACCTTGGTGCAGCGCCATATAATATCCGGCGAACTGGGCCTGCGGACTCCATTGGGGCAGAAAGGAGAGTTTCTTGAGGGCGGGTTCATCGGCCCGGACCGAAGCCGCGCAAAAAACAAAAAAAATCAACCAGACTAGGATAAGGCGACTGAACCGGTGTTGTGGGCGTCTCATCGTTGTACCGCCTGAGGGTCAATGGAGAGGGTCAACTCGAGCAGGTTGCGGTTTCCCTCCCGTCGATACCGGACATCATCCATGAGATTTTTTATCAGGTGAATGCCCAGGCCCCCGATTCTGCGTTCGCAAATATCCGCGGTGAGATCGGCTGCCGCGGTTGTATCTATAGCAAAAGGCAGCCCTTCATCCTCGATGAGAAGTATCAGGCGGCCGCCCTCGATCCGGCAGGTGAGATCGACCATGCCGGTCTTTTCCGGATAGGCGTAGCGGAAGATATTCACCAGGGCCTCCTCCAGTGCCAGCTCCAGATCGTTCTTCTTTTCCTCGTCAAGATGGTATGCGGAAGCAAGCGCCAGCACCGGACCGATAAAATCCGGCAGGTTTTCAATACTGGCGGGCAGATGGATCGAGACGACGGGCGGGATGTGCTCAGGATCCTGCAAGAGCCTCACCCTTGGTTTCGAAGTTCTTGAACATGGAGAGGAAGCCGGAAATCTGGAACACCTTTTTCACCGGCCCGGAACTCGCCGCCAGTCGGACTTCTCCACCCTTGCCTTTCAGCGTTTTTGCCGCGCTGAGGATCACCCGCAGACCGGCGCTGCTGATGTACTCCAGGCTTGAAAGATCGAATACCAGGAGTTTTTCCGGGCCGTTCAAGGCTCCGGCAACACCCTTTTCAAAAGCCGGGGCGGAAATCGTATCCACCCGGCCGCGGACTGCGGCGACAATGGCGTTGCCTTCCATCTGTATATCAATATCCACGGTAATCCTCCTTGTTTTTAGGTTTATGGGCAGAGCCGGACAATTACTCCCGGGTGCGCTGCCAGTCGGCGCGCACTCGTCGAAGAACCTGGGCGCCGCGCTCGGTCACGGTACAGATGCCGTCCCAGTCGGGCTGTTTGCGG
>CAYTVF010000107.1:4468-14147 GCA_964441345.1 uncultured Desulfopila sp.
GGCGCCGCCGATAAAAAATCCCCGCTCCCGCAGGATTTCGGTGGCAGCGCCCACCCACGGGCAGTCGAGTTTCAGCCAAAGCTGAATCACCACAACGCCTTCACCGGCAAGGGTCTGCTCGAGGGCATCAAGACAGGTGGAAAAATCGGCACCGATGGCATGGATGGCCACCCGCGCCACCCCGGCGAAGGCGAATATCTGCGAGCGCAGATCGGTGAGAGTTTTAGCCGGGATATGGCTGTCGGCTGTGTGAAATTCCCGCTCATCGCCAAGATCCTCGTAGAAAAAATTGAGATCGTCCCGGTACACCGGGGGCAGATACACCGTTTGCGGCTTTGGCCGGAGGGTTTTGAAATCGAGAAAAGCCGCCACCCTGCCGGCTGCGCTCGCCTCTTTTTCATAGGCTGCCGCCGGCATCAGATCCACCTCGAGGGCCCGGGTAACGAAACTGAATTTCAGCGTCAACTTCTGGCTGAAAGGATGATTGCAGACCGGTTCGCCAAAGGCGGTCTGCACGTTCGGCATGCCGGCGGCAATCTCCAGACCGTGGGCGACCAGCTCGGTGAAAATTCCCTTTCCGCCCCGATAAGCGGCATGAACCACGCCGGCGCCGGATTCAAAGGTCCCCGGATGCGGGGCGCTGTTGAACAGGGCATTGTGGCCGACGACCTCGCCGCCCGCCGTTTTGGCAACACTGGAGATGGTTCGGCCGGCATCGTTTTCTGCGATGAGAAGCTCTGTATCCATATAGGTCCGAACCGGATATCCCTCACCATAGACCGAGCGGAAAAGACCGACCACCCCCGGCGCGTCCCCGGGCATGAACTGCGAGACCCGCCATTCCTGGCCGGCTTCGATATCCTTTGGCGTTTGCCGATTTTCACTCATTTTCCATCTCCTTATCGATGCATTGTGCAGCTGCAAGCTTTTTATTTTTATTAAAAAGCATGAGCATTACGGCCAGAAGGCTTAACCCGGCGCAGAGGTGATAGATCGTCCCATACCCCCACCTGGCGAGAAGGGGGGCGCCGATGATCGGTCCGAGAAAAAAACCGGCCTGGAACATCTGCAGGCCGAGGTTGATATTCAAGGCGCGAAAGCGTGGTTTCGATACGTCGAACATCAGGCCGTTGAAGACCGGCATGGCGATTCCCCAGCCAAGGCCAAAGAGCAGGCCGAGTCCGAAAAACAGCCACATCCCGGAGACATGGGCGAGGATAAAGTAGCAGATGGCCAGGCCCGCCAGCGTCCAGATCGACAGCCGGATCTTGTCCAGCCGGTCGAAAACTGATCCGGCTACCACCCGGACACCGATCTCGCCGATGGTGGAGAGGGTCAAAAACACCCCGGCGTAGGCTACTCCGATGGACCTGCCGTATCCGTCGAGGAAGAAAAAAATCAGGGCATGGCCGCAATACAGCATCAGCATCGACAAAAGCAGCAGGATCACCCGGGGATCCCGCAGATCTTCAATAATCTCCCGGTCTGTAAGTCCGGTCGAGGTCTTTTGGTCTTCCTTGCCCGTGCCTTTGTCCTCAATCGCCCATACCAGGGGAAACATCAGCAACGTCAGGGCGGCAAAGGCCAGAAGAATCTGATTGAAGCCGCCGAGCAGGGTGTTCAGCAGGGGTAGGAAAGGCGGGACGAGGGTGTTGGGAATCAGCGTTACCACGGCGATATAGCCGAAAAACTGGGCGCTTCTATCTTTGGGAATGACCTCGACGATCAGGGTCATGAGGGCCGTACCGACCACGGCGAAGGAAATCCCGTGGAGTACCCGGATCAGCAGAAGGCTCCAGAATCCACCGGCGAGGGAATAAGCGGCCAGGGATGCCACGGCCAGGGAGGTGCCGAGAAAGAGCAGCGGCCGGGCGTTGCCGGCATGGAAAAACGGGCTGATGACCGGCCGGACCAGGAGGGCCACCGCGGCCAGTGCCCCGATCAGCACGCCGTAATCGGCGGGATCGATGGGCAGAGTGCGGAGATGGTCGTAAAATCCGAAAAACACCGAGATGTTGGCATAGGCCAGAAAAGCGGCCCCCATAAGACAGAAAAACTTACGGGAATGGAGGAGACCGATGAAGGATTCCCCGGTGTTGTTATCATCGCTCACAGGCTTTTCTCCATGGGCAAACCTTCGGCTTGCATCCCGGCTGAAGGGGGGGCGAATTTCATTAAGCGCAGCAGGAGATTGCCGGCCACCAGCCGCCGGTAGGCGGTGCTTGCCCGGACATCGTCAAGGGGCGAAATCCCAGTGGCGACCAGCGGGATAACGCTCTCAAGGGTTTTACGACTCAGGGTTTCACCGATCAGGGCCGCCTCGATCGCCGGAATTCTTGCAACCGTCGGGCCCACGCTGCCCCAGGCCAGTCGGGCGGACTCGATTCGGCCGTCGGGGGAGACACCGATCACCGCGGCAAGACTGGCGATCGCACAGGCCATGGCGCTGCGCAGTCCCACCTTCTCGAAATGCTGAAATACATGGTCTGCAGGCTTCGGCAGGAATACGGCGGTAAGAATTTCACCCGGCCTGAGGGCTGTTTTGCCGGGAGCGAGGATAAAGTCTGAAATCACCATCCGGCGCATTCCGGCGACCGAACACAGTTCCACCTCGGCGTCAAGCACCTGGAGCGGCGGCAGGGTATCGCCGGCGGGCGAAGCGGTAACGATATTGCCGCCGATTGTACCCATGCGGCGGATATGGGGCGAGCCCAGGGTCTGCAAGGCCTGGCTCAGAACGGAAAACATGGTCGTGATCCGGGGATCGTCCAGCAGTGCCGCATGGCTGGTGCCTGCGCCGATCCGCAGCCAATGGGAATCTTCGCCGATCCCCCGAAGGGTCTCGATTTTCGCCAGGTTGATCAGTGACGGTGGATCTATGCGCCTGCCGCGGAGCCAGATCAGGAGATCGGTGCCTCCGGCAAAGACCCTCGCTTCGGGATGATCGGAGAGAATCACCCAAAGCTCAGCCATCGATCCCGGTGAGAAAACAGCTCGCCCGGCTGCGGTCGATGCCGCTGCCGGAGAACAGGCTCGCGGTGCCGGCGGCGGTAAGTGTTCCGGTACCACGACTTCCTCCGCCACATTTTCCATGGCATCGAGGATCTTGCTATAGCCCGTGCAGCGGCAGAGATTGCCGCTGATTGCCCCGGCCATTTCCGAGCGGTCGGAATGCGGCTGCCGGGCGAGAAATTCGGTCGCGGTGATGACCATGCCCGGTGTGCAGAAGCCGCACTGCACGGCCCCGTGCAGGACAAAAGAGCGCTGGACCGGATGCAGCTTTTCCGGCCCCGAACCAATCCCCTCGATGGTCGTAAGCCGCGCTCCCGCCAGCTGGCCGGCCAGCATCAGGCAGGACAGCCGGGGCCGGCCATCGACCAGAATCGTGCAGGCTCCGCATTCACCGGTACCGCAGCCCTCCTTGGTGCCGGTGAGCCCCAGATCCTCCCGCAGGAGATCGACGGCCCGACGATCGGCGGCCGCATCCAGCTCCATCTCATTGCCATTCAAGACAAAATTGATCTTCATACATCTCCGCCTGCCGAAAGGGCCATCAGGACCCGCTCGGCGGTCATGGGAAATCGATACAGCCGGCTACCGCAACTATCCGCCATACTATTCGCCACAGCGTTCGCCACCGCCGCGGCCGGACCATCGATGGCGATCTCTCCGGCCCCTTTCATGCCATAGGGGCCGGAATGCTCGACCAGAGGCACGGCGATGGTTTCCATCGCCGGGACATCCGCGGCGGTGGGGATAATATAGGTGGTGAGGTCCGAGGCCTGCATCCTTCCGCCAACACAATTCACATCTTCAAAGAGGGCGTAGCCCAACCCCTGGGTGACCCCACCTTCCTGCTGTCCTGCAAAGAGCTGGGGATTGATGATCCGGCCGCAGTCGCTCACCGTCAGATAGTTGACCACCGTCACCCGTCCGGTGAGCATATCCACCTCGACCCGGGCGAGATGGATGGCAAAGGAGAAGGTGGTATGCGGAAAGCCGTGCAGTCGCAGGTTCGGGTCAACCCCCGCCATCTGTCTGGAAACGGCTGCCCGGAAATGATATGTTGCGCTTCGTTCGGCCGGCTGGAGAAGGCCGGCAAGCCGGGCGAGCGGGATCTCCTTCCCCGTCGGAAGGTGGAGGATGCCGCCCGGCACGAGCGCCATCTCGGTCCAGTCGCCGGCCATCAACAGATCGGCGCCTCTGGCAAGAAGTCGCTTCTTCAGGGCCTCGGCCGCGCCGATCAGGGCATTGCCGAAGGTGGAGGTGGTTCTGCTGGCCGAGGCGGACCCAGAAGGAAAGGTCCTGCCGGTATCGGGCAGGACCAGCTCGAGCGCGCTTGGCCGCTGACAGAGGATATCCCCGGCGATCTGGAGAGAGGTGGCAGCATTGCCCTGGCCCATATCCACCACGCCGCCGATGACGCGGAACTTGCCTTCGCGGGTCAGCTCGATGCCGGCCGTAGCGGAATCCGGCACCGTCGGACCATAGCCCATGCCGTGCCAGACGCAGGCAATCCCGGTTCCCCTCCGGGTGAGCGGGCCCGCCTCTTTTTTCCATGCTTGCCGTTGCCGCCAGAGTGGATGGGCTTTCAGGGTTTGCAGACATTCGCTGAGGCCGATCGAGCCATCCCGGACGACTCCGGCGGGGCATCGATCCCCCCTGACCAGGGCATTTTTCTTGCGGATTGTCAAAGGGGAGAGGTGCAGACGATCGGCGAGAAGATCCATCATCGACTCGATGGCGGCGGCGACCTGGGGCACGCCGAATCCCCGAAAGGCCCCGGAGAGCGGGTTGTTGGTATAGACCGCCCACGTTTCGAGGCGGGTATGGGGAATCCGGTAGGGTCCGCCGGCATGCTCGAGGCCAAGGGCCGCCACCGCCCCGCCCAGGTGATCGTAGGGGCCGGTATCGTAGTAGATCCGGGCAGAGAGAGCCCTCAGGCTGCCGTCGCGGTCGGCGCCCAGCCGGTAGTACAGCCGCGCCGGATGCCGCTTGGCGCCGGCCAGCATGCTCTCCTCCCGGCTCCAGCACATCTTGACCGGCCTGCCGGGACAGCGCAGGGCGGCCAGGGCCAGGAGACTCTGCACGGTGATGCCGTCCTTGCCGCCGAAGGCCCCGCCGCAGTAGGGGGCGATTATTCGGATTCGCCCTATTTCGATGCCGAGGGCTTCGGCTACTTCGAACCGGTCCCTGAAGGGCGTCTGGGTAGATGCGATGATTTCCACCATTCCGTTCGCATCGGCAATGGCACGGCCATTTTCGGTCTCGAGAAAGACATGGGCCTGGTGGGGAAGATCGAACTTCCCCTCGACGATTTCGGCACAGGCGGCAAAGGCCTCCTCGCCATCGCCGGTGGAGATGGCGGCGTGAAAGAGGGCGTTGCCCCGGGGATGATCGGCATGGATGATGGGCGCCGTTTCCTGCAGCGCCTCCTCGGGATCGAAGACCGCGGGGAGAATTTCCAGATCCGGAACAATCAGCTCAAGGGCCGCCGCCAGCGCCGGCTTGTTTTCGGCGATGACCAGGGCGACCGCATCGCCGCAATGGCGGATTTTATCGTCGGCCAGCACCGGCTGATCCTTGCGGATGACGCCCTGGCGGTTGCTGCCGGCAATATCTTGTGCGGTAAGAATGGCGACCACCCCGGCCACCTTGCCGGCTGCCCGGCAATCGATGCCGCGGATCAGGGCGTGCGGCACCCCGGCCCGTTTCACCCCGGCCCAGAGCAGATTTTTTCCGTCTCCGTCTCCGTAGCAGTCGATGGCGAATCGCTCGGCGCCGGTCACCTTGGTAACGGCGTCCGGTCTGGGCATGTTCTCGCCGATCTGATAAACTCTATCGTTCATGCTGTATCACCTGGGCAAGTGCCGTCACGAATGCCACCATGGTTTCGGGCAGGGCGAGGGTGACCCGAACCCAGTTGGGAAAGCGAAATCCGGCCATGCAGCGGACCATTATGCCCCGGGTCATCAGTTTGCGGTAGGCCAGAGCATCGTTTATCGGCAGGCGGATCATCACAAAGTTTCCTTCTCCCGCGACATAGGGCAGTTTCATGAGCTCAAGTTCGTGGACCAGTTTGCTTTTTTCTTGGCGAATAAGCTCGCGGGTCGCCGGGACATGTTCCGGATCGTCCAGGGCTCTCAGCGCTGCCTCCTGGGCGAGACCATTGACCGAATAGACCACACAGGTCCGCCGGATGACATCGACCACCTCCCGGTTCCCGGCCAGGTAACCGATCCGCAGCCCGGCTAGGCCGTACATCTTGGAGAAGGTCCGGCAGACCACGAGATTGGGGTAGTCGGCGATGAGCCGCATGCCGTCCGGGAAATCCGTTTTTTCGACAAACTCGCAGTAAGCCTCGTCGACAACCACGATCTGGCGGCCGGCCACCCGATCCAGGAAGCGGCGGAGCCGTTCCTCGCTCCAGTAGCTGCCCGTCGGGTTGTTGGGGTTGCAGATAAAGAGAATTTTGGTGCGTTTGTCGATCCGCGCCAGCATCCCCTCATCGTCGAAGGCAAAGTTGGCAAGCGGCACCAGCCGGGCCTCGAAACCGGAAAACATCGCCACCCACTCATAGACCGCAAAGGTCTTGTCGGCGGTGATGATGTTGTCGCCCTCCTGGCAGAAGGCCTTGATGACAAAACCGATCACCTCGTTGGCGCCGTTGCCCACCAGGAATTGCTCGGGATGGAGCGAAAAGAGCGACGACAGCTTATTGCGCAGGTGATAGGCGTCGCCGCTGGGATAGATCGAGGCCCGGGCGGGAGGATAGGCCGCTATGATCTTGCGGGCGCTCTGCGGCGGGCCCAGCGGGTTTTCGTTGTTGTTGAGGCGAAAGAGCCTTGCGCAGCCCGACATCTTCATCAGCACGTCATCGGGTTTGCTGGGGATATAGGCCTCGAAATGTTTGATGTAATCGGGAACCAGCCGGTCGATATCCGCTGTTCCCCTGCCGGCACCGTTCATGACGATTCGCCTGTCCGCTCGAAGATCAGCAGATCTCCGGTGCCGGCATGGGGCAGGAGTATCCGGGGCGTAAAGCCGAGTCCCAGCAGTGCCGGAGTAAACTCGGCCTGCCAGGAAGAGCCGAGATCCATTTCGAAAAACACCGAGATGAGGCCCTCGCGGTGCATCAGATGCAAATGGCTTTTTAGGTTTTCCAGCCGGTCGGCGCCGGGCCAGATCGGCCGCAGCGTTGCCAGGCCGAGGCGGCGGTCCATCTCGGCGCTCAACACGGAAAAGGTGTCGGCCGCCTCGCCCTCGGCTGCGACCGGGCGGATCTCGCGGGGGAAATAGAGTCGCTGGTATTCTTTTTCGAGAAAATCGTGGAGCTTGGGGTGAGCCCAGGCGACCGCCCCCATATCCTCGTGGATCTCGCGGAAATAGGCGGTTATTCTCTGGGGTACGCCATCCGGGCCAGGCATGCCGATGGTACCCAGGGGTTCCAGATAGCCTTCCGGCAGATCGGGAGGCGGCATGCGGCTGATCAGGATCAGGGCGGAAGTCCTGGCGACTCTGCCGATGCAGCCATCCATGAGTTCGCGGGCCATATCGGGGTGGTTTTGGGGATGGAAAATATAAGGGCCGAAGAGCTCGACCGTTTTTTCCCCCTCCCATCTCCAGGCGATGCCCCCGCCGATTTCGCCGGCCGGACCCATGGCCACGAGCAGTTGATAATCGCCGGCTGCCGCCATGTCGACAATCTTGCCCGGAGTGAGAAAATCCCTGGGAAATACCGAGGCGTGGCAGAGATGGTTGACCAGGCGCAGAAACCACTTGATCTGCCCGGAATCGGGCTCTTTGATGCTGAAACCGGAAAGGGGATGCACTTCGGCTGCGACGTCACCGGCTATTTCCGGATAGGAGAACTCCTTGATCAGGGTAAGTTCCGGGTTGCCGTTCGCCCGGCGGGAGATCCTGAACTGATCGGCCATCCGCGAGGCGATGAGAAGTTCCATTTCATCCATGCCGGATTCATCGTCCAGGTTGACCGTAGCGGTCATATTAAATGCGCGAAGCCCCAGATTCTCCAAAGGAAAGGAGAAATCGGTCTGCACATAATGACTGCCGGCAAAGCAACGGACCTCGACTTCGCCGCCGGGTGATCCTGCTCGCACCAGATAGGCCATAACCTCCTCGGCGGCCAGTGACATTTCGTCTGCCGCCGCCTCGTCAAGTCCCAGGCCCATTGCACCCTGGCCGACAAAAACGGGAGCAAGACGAATAAAGGCCTCTTCAGCCGGAATTTTCAAGAACAGGGAGCGGTTTGTTTTTCTCAGCATCGTTGCAACCATTTCCTTATGGGTTCCATCCGATCACAGAATACCATCTTTTTAGAGATAAATTGACTGCTTGAGACTTTATCAAAAAAATCCAGTTAAAGGAAATAATTTGCATGGCTGGGAGACGAGGGTTCGAATCTCGATAAGTGGAGTTAGAGTCCTTTAAATGGCCTTTCACATGACGGCACGCTACGCTCATAACAACCAGAACCAGTTGATGGAAAATGTCGATTACTTCGACTTTCCCTCAACTGTGTAAGGATCGTTCCGCAGCCTCGCTGAAAAACCTTGATCGGTCCATGCCGGAGATGGCTTTAACGTGCTCGTCGATCCGCTCTAGGAGATCTACCGGCACCATAACGTTGACCCGCTTTTTCGGCCGGTATTCTTCCATTGCCGATTCGCTCGGGACCACGGGGAATACTAACTCGTTTTCGGCGGCCTGCTCCTTCACCGCGTCATAACGGCTTGGTGCCGAGTATTCCCGGCCCTTACGGCCGACAACCAGCATACCGCTCAGGGCGTCGATGGCCATGGCTAGCGCCTCGTCAAGGTCCCGGCCGCTTGTATGGATCGATGACGCATCGGGAAAGCGCACACCAAAGCCGCCGCTTTCAAGTCTGTAGAAAATTGCATAGTATGTAAACATTTTATCCATTTCGGGCGCTCCTCTCTTTGAAATAACAGGAGAGGCCTTTCGACCTATCCTGTCATTTTTCCGCTTGTTTTAAGATTTCTTTCACCAGCCTTTCGTCGATCTCATTGTGTCTCGGCACAGGGAACCTGTAGCCTTTCCGGCTCTCCCAAAACTCATGATTCCTGCCCTGTCGTATCAGCATGGCCCCTCTTGCCTTCAACTCCTTGACCAGGTTTTGTTTCTTCATGCCTCCCCCTCTGTATGGATATATTTTTACACACGTGTGCGAGCAAGTCAATAAATATATTTACACACGTGTGTAAGATAATAAGGAAGGAAGAGAGGTTATTGCAATAAAAGCGCAATCAGAGAACAAGAGGGCGGACTCTGATATGTCGGGGAACTCGGCATAGTGGTCATCAATCTGTAGAACGGATAAACAAGCCGCCATTCTCTGTGTGATTTTTTGCTTTCCCACTTTACATTCAGTATCACTATTGATACTATCTTGTCATGGACAAGATAAGCGAACTCCTGAATGGGATGCAAGAAAATCCCAATAACTTCAAGTTTTCAGACCCTTGTAAGGTCTGCGATCATTATTTTGGCGAGGCCCGACAGAAGGGGACCAGCTATCGAGCTTACAAGACTCCATGGGCGGGCGATCCAAGGGTTAACATTCAAGACGGGAAGGGGAAAGCGAAGTTTTATCAAGTCCGACAAGTGTTAAAAGCAATCGAAAAGTTAAAAAAATAGG
>CAYTVF010000108.1:0-14065 GCA_964441345.1 uncultured Desulfopila sp.
AGCGAGATCAGTTCTCGGGGAGAAAGAAACGTATGAGCATCATGTCGTATCAGTCGATCCCGGCAATACTCAGAGACAACGCCAAAAAGTATGGCAATAAACCCGCTATCAGCTACAAGAAGAAGGGGGGTTACCACTCTCTCACCTATGCGGAGTTTTATGAGCGGGTGCTGATGCTGGCAAGAGGGTTGCGCAAGGCTGGCATGACACCGGGGGATAAGGTGGCCATCTTTTCCGAGAATCGCCTGGGCTGGGCCATATCCGATTTCGGCATCCAGAGCGCCGGCGGGATCACCGTGCCGATCTATGCCACCAGTACCGGCAAGCAGGCGGCCTACATCATCAATCACAGCGAATCGAGAATCGTCTTCTGCTCGACCAAGGCGCAGTACGAAAAGCTCTTTTCGGTGAAGGACCAGATCCCCAACGTCGATCTGGTGATTTCTTTCGAACGGTTCATGGGGCACCGTTCCTTTCCGGTCTTTACCCAGTACCAGCTGGCCGAAGTCGGCACTCCCGTTTCGGCTGAAGATAAGCAGGAGATCGAGCAGCAGATCGAGCAGATCACCCAGGACGACATCATCACCATCATCTACACCTCCGGCACCACCGGGGTGCCGAAGGGCGTACTCCTTACCCAGCGCAATATCATGATCAACGCCGAGTACGGCGCGGCGCAGCTCGGGATGAACCAGAAAGATCAGACCACCCTCAGCTTCCTGCCGCTCAGCCACGTCCTCGAGCGGACCGGCGGATATTATGTGACGCTGATGACCGGCAATCACATCGCCTTCGCCGAAAATCCGGCCGCGGTTATGGAAAACATGCTGGAGGTTCGGCCGACTTCGATGGTCAGTGTGCCCCGGTTGTTTGAGAAGATCTACGCCAAGATCAATGAAAGCGTCCAGCAGATGCCGCAATTCCGCAAAAATATCTTCAAGAAGGCGATCGAGGTAGGCCGTGAGTACGTCAATAAAAAATACATAACAAACGAGCCCCTCGGCCTGCTCGAATTGCAATATAAATTTTTCGACAAGCTGGTTTTCAGCAAGATCCGCGACCGTTTCGGCGGCCGGCTCACTTATTTCCTCTGCGGCGGGGCGCCGCTCGACAAGACCATCTGCGAATTCATGTGGATCATCGGGCTTCCGGTCTTCAACGGCTACGGCCTGACCGAGACCAGCCCCGGAGTGGCCATCAGCGGCGTCGGGATGGTGCGGTTCGACTCGGTCGGCAAGGCCTTGCGGGAGACCGAACTCAAGCTGGAGCCGGACGGCGAGTTGATGGTCAAAGGGCCGCAGGTGATGCGGGGCTATTACAAGAACGATGAAGCCACCCTGGAAACGTTGCAGGACGGCTGGTTCAGGACCGGCGACATCGCCAGGATCGATGATGAAGGCTTTGTCTATATCGTCGACCGCAAGAAGGAACTCCTCGTCACCGCCGGCGGCAAGAACATCGCGCCGCAGCCGATCGAAAACGAACTGAAGCTCGACAAGTATATTTCCTCGGCGATTGTCTTCGGCGACTGCAAACCTTATCTGGTCGCGGTTATCACGCCGAATGTCGAAACCCTGCTCGACTACGCGCGGCAGGAAAATATAGCTTACTCCGATATCGAGGAGCTGGTGCGCAACCCGAAAATCAAAGAACTGTATGGAACCCGGATCAAGGAGCTGAACAAGAATTATCCGCCGTACAAAACGATAAAATACTTTGCTGTTGTTGCTAATGACTTCTCAATCGAAGGCGGGGAGCTGACTCCCACCTTGAAGTTAAAACGCAAAGTCATCCTCGAAAAATACAAGGATATTATCGAGGATCTCTATGTAACCAAAGGCAATGGGATTATTGCCCAGCAGACAAAAAATTAACGGAGAAAGAACATGAGGCAAATTAATCGAGTAGCCGTACTCGGCGCCGGAGTAATGGGGGCGACCATTGCCGCTCATCTGGCCAATGCGGGATTGGAAATTCTTCTGCTTGATATCGTTCCGAAAAATTTGGACAAGCAGGAAGAGGCGCAGGGCTTGACCCTCGACAATCCGATCGTACGCAACCGGATCGCCCGGAACGGGCTGCAGGGACTGATGAAGATTAAACCTGCGCCGTTCTACTTAAGCGAATATGCGGGGCAGATTCAGGTCGGCAATCTGGTCGACGACCTAGCGAAGCTCAAGGATTGCGACTGGGTTATCGAGGTGGTGGTCGAATATATGCCGATCAAGCTCGATCTCCTGAAAAAGCTGGTGCCGAACCTCGCGCCGGGCGCCGTGCTCACCACCAATACCTCCGGCCTGTCGGTGGGCGAGATGGCGGCGGTGCTGCCGGCCGAAATCCGCAAGAATTTCCTCGCCACCCATTTCTTCAACCCGCCGCGTTATATGCGGCTGATGGAGATCGTCCCCTGCAACGAGACCGATCCGGCCGTGATTAAAGGCATGGCCGATTTCCTCAGCAAGCGGGTGGGCAAAGGCATCGTCTTCGCCAAGGATACCACCAATTTTATCGCCAACCGGATCGGCACCTATGCGATCTATAAAGGCATCCAGCATATGGTTGAGATGGGCATGACCGTCGAAGAGGTGGATTCCATCGCCGGTCCGGCCACCGCCCGCCCGAAGAGCGCGGCGTTCCGCACGGCCGATCTGGTCGGCCTCGACACCCTCGGCCATGTCGGTACCAACTCCTACGAACTCCTGCCGAATGACGAGGAACGCGGGGTGTTCAAGATGCCGGAGTTCATGCAAAAGATGATCGACGGTGGACTCCTCGGCAACAAAACCGGCAAGGGTTTCTACAAAAAAGAGATGGTGAACGGCAAGAAGGCGCTGTTCTACTATGACTACGTAAGCGGCGAATACAAACCGCTGGCCAAGCCCAAGTTCGCCTCGGCGCAGATGGTCAAGCAGGTCGACAGCCCTGGTCAGAAAGTGAAGATGGTGGTCGGCGCAAGCGATAAAGGGGCCGAGTTCGCCTGGAAAAGTATCCGCGACACCCTCATCTATGCCGTCAACCGGATTCCCGAGATCGCCGACGATGTGGTCAATGTCGACAACGCCATGCGCTGGGGCTTCAACTGGGAAATCGGTCCTTTCGAGATGCTCGATGCCATCGGCGTCCAGGCCTTCGTCAAACGAGCGGAGAAAGACGGCGTCAAGGTGCCGGAGGCGCTGAAGGGCGTCGAAGCTTTCTATCGTTACGACGAGCAGGGCGGCAAGCAATACTTCGATATCCTGAAAAAGAGTTACGTGCCGATGCCGGTCAAAGCCGGCGAAGTTCGCCTGGAGATTCTCAAGAAGGCCGGCAAAGTCGTCGAGAAAAACTCCAGCTGTTCGATTGTCGACCTGGGCGACGGCGTCTTCGGTTTCGAGTTCCATTCGAAGATGAACGCGATCAGCGGCGACATCCTGGCGATGACCCACAAGGCGATCAAGCGGGCGGAAGAGCAGGGTGTCGGCCTGGTGATTGGCAACCAGGGCGTGAATTTCTCGGTCGGTGCCAACCTGATGATGATGGCCGTGGCGCTTGCCGAAGGCGCCTACGACGATATCGCCATGATGGTGAAGGCCTTCCAGAAGGCGACCATGGCGGTCAAATACGCCAAGGTGCCGGTGGTTGCCGCGCCCTTTGGCATGACCCTGGGCGGCGGGGCCGAGTTCTGCCTCCATTCCGATGCAGTCAATGCCTATTCGGAAACCTATATGGGTCTGGTTGAGATCGGCGTCGGGCTCCTGCCCGCCGGCGGCGGCACCAAGGAGATGAGTCTGCGCGCCATCCAGCTGGGCCAGCAGTTCAATACCGATGTGCAGCCCTTTATCATCAAGAACTTCCAGCAGCTGGCCATGGCGAAAGTCTCCATGGGCGCGGCCGAACTGTTTGGCATGGATTACATGCGCACGAGCGACAGCATCAGCATGGACATCGACCGGCTGATCGGCGATGCCAAGCAGAAGGTTTTGGCGCTCGCCGTCAACTACCGGCCAAAAACACCGGTGGTGAATATCCCGGCTCCGGGCCGGGGGATTGCCGCCGCCATCAAGAGCCAGTTGTGGAATATGAAGATGGGTAATTTTATTACCGAGTACGAGGCCGAGATGGGTGCCATCATCGCTTCGGTTATGTGCGGTGGCGATGTCAACCCCGGTACCCCTATCAGCGAAGACTACCTGCTCCAGCTCGAACGGGAAAACTTCCTGAAACTCTGCGGCAATAAAAAGACTGCCGAGCGTATCCAGCATATGCTGAAGACCGGCAAACCGCTCAGGAACTAAAAAAACGCTACGACAAGAAAATTACCCATATAAGGGAGAATCGATATGAAAAAAGCATACATTCTGGCCAGCTACCGAACTCCGGGGTGCCGGGCAAACAAGGGAAAATTCAAGGACATGCGGCCGGACGATCTGGCGGCCCTGGCGATCCGGGGGCTCGTCGAGCGTACCGGGATCGATCCGATGACCATCAACGATGTCTACCTCGGCTGCGCCTTCCCGGAAGCCGAGCAGGGCATGAACGTCGGCCGAGTGGCGGCGATGAAAGCCGGCCTGCCGATCGAAGTGCCGGGCCAGACCATCAACCGCTTCTGCTCCTCCGGCCTGCAGACCATCGCCATGGCCGCCGAGCGGGTTATGTGCGGCTTTGCCGACTGTATCGTCGCGGGCGGGGTCGAGTCGATGTCCTGCGTACCCCTTGGCGGGCTGAAATACAGCGCCAATCCGGGCATGATGGTCGACTGGCCGGAGGCCTTCGCCTCCATGGGCGTCACCGCCGAGCTGGTGGCCGAGCAGTACGGCATCGACCGGCTGGCCATGGACACCTTCGCCGTGGCCAGCAACGCCAAGGCCGCCGCGGCGATTGAAGCCGGCAGGTTTGCCGACGAGATCATCCCGGTCGAGATCGAGAAAAATGCCGTGATCAAAGGCAAGCTGATCCGCACCAAGGAACTGGTTACGGTGGACGACGGGGTCCGTCCCGGCACCTCCCTGGAGTCGCTTGCTAAGGTCCGCCCGGCCTTTAAAGTCGGCGGCCCGGTAACTGCCGGCAACTCCAGCCAGATGACCGACGGCGCGGCCGTCGCCCTGGTCGTTTCGGAAGAGTATCTCGAAAAGATCCATAAGAGCCCGATCGCCCGTTTCCTCGCCTTCTCGGCCAACGGCTGCGCCCCGGAAGTGATGGGCCTCGGCCCGATTGTCGCGATCCCGGCGGCGTTGAAACTGGCCGGACTGAAGCAGGAGGATATCCAGCTGATCGAACTGAACGAGGCCTTCGCCGCCCAGGCCCTGGCGGTCATCAAGACCCTCGGCCTCAATCCGGATATCATCAATGTCAACGGCGGCGCCATCGCCCTCGGCCATCCGCTCGGTTGCACCGGGGCCAAGCTGACCACCACTCTGCTCCATGAGATGGGGCGGAGAAAGCTGCGCTACGGCATGGTGTCGATGTGTATCGGCGGCGGCATGGGTGCTGCCGGGATTTTCGAAAGATTATTATGATTGTAAGAGAAAAATATTCTCAAACTGTGAGGTGACGATAATGGCTGGAAAAATAATGAAAGGCGGCGAATACCTGATTGCAGAGACTCCCTGTGTGGATGTTTTCACCCCGGAAGATTTTACCGATGAACAACGCCAGATGGGCGAAACCGTCGAGCAGTTTGTCGCAAACGACATCGCTCCCAAGATCGAGGAGATCGATAAACAGAACTTCGGTCTCGTCATCGAAGGCATGAAGAAATGCGGCGAGCTTGGTCTCCTCATGATGGACGCGCCGGAAGAGTTCGGCGGGCTGGAACTCGACAAGGCCTCCTCCATGCTGGTCGGCGAGAAGATGGCTGCCGCCGGTTCCTTCTCGGTCGCCTACTCGGCCCACTCGGGAATAGGCACCCTGCCGCTCATCTATTACGGCACAGCCGCTCAGAAGGAAAAATACTTGGAGAAGATCACCTCCGGCGAGTGGTGTGCCGCCTACTGTCTGACCGAGCCCGGCTCCGGCAGCGACGCCCTCGGCGCCCAGGCTACCGCGGTGCTTTCGCCGGACGGCAAACACTACATTCTGAATGGCACCAAACAGTTTATCACCAACGGCGGTTTTGCCCAGCTGTTCACCATCTTCGCCAAGATCGACAAGGAACACTTCACCGCCTTTCTGGTGGAAAAAAGTTTTCCGGGGCTGATCGTCGGGCCGGAAGAGAAAAAACTCGGTATCAAAGGATCGTCGACCACCCAGATCATCCTCGACAACTGCAAAGTACCGGTGGAAAACCTGCTGGGTGAGAAGGGCAAGGGCCATAAGATCGCCTTCAACGTCCTCAACATCGGTCGGTTCAAGCTGGGCGCGGGCGTCTGCGGGGCCTCGAAGATGGCCCTGGTCGCGGGCATCAAATATGCCAACGAGCGCAAGCAGTTCAACACCCAGATCAGCAAGTTCGGGGCGATCTCCGAGAAGATTGCCGATTTGACCGCAAATATCTTTGCCTCCGAGTCGTTGGTGTACCGTCTGGCCGGCCTGCTCGACGATAAGCTGGCGACCATCGAGAAGGGCATCGACAACTACTACGACGAATACCTCAAGGGCATCGAGGAATATGCCTCGGAGTGCGGCATCTCCAAGGTATTCTGCAGTGAGGTTTTGGCCCGGACCGTCGACGAGGTGTTGCAGATCCATGGCGGCTACGGCTTCGTCTCCGATTATCCGGCCGAGCGCTTCTACCGCGACGAGCGGATCAACCGGATCTTCGAGGGCACCAATGAGATCAACCGCCTGCTCATCCCCGGCATGATCCTGCGCAAGGCGATGAAGGGCGAGCTGCCCCTGCAGGCCGAGGCGATGAAGGCTTTCGAGTCGCTGATGACCCCGAGCTTTGAGGAACTGGACGATACGGTTCTTTTCGCCAAGGAAAAAGCCCTGATCAAGAACCTCAAGACCCTGTTCCTCATTCTCGCAGGCGTCGGCGTCCAGAAGTTTATGGACAAGCTGGCCAACGAACAGGAGATTCTGCTGGCGGCGGCCGATATCGCCATCCAGATCTTCGCCCTGGAGAGTACGGTCCTGCGGGCCGAGAAAAACTTCGGCAAGGTTAGCGAATCCAAGCAGGAAATGTATAATGCCGCGGTCAAGATCTTCGCCTTCGAGGCCTGTGAGATTGCTGCCAGTTCGGCACGAAAGGGCGCTTTCTTCATCGAGGAAGGAGATACCCTGACCATGATACTTTCCGGGATCAGGCGGTTCGGCAAGTACGACGCAACCGGTCTGCTCACCGCTAAACGGACTCTTGCCCGGGCGGCCTGTGAAGCGGAAAAATATGTATTCTAAACTCTAAAGAGCACCGATGCCCGCCCATTCCGGCGGGCATCGGTGCCTATCGGTGCTTTATGGGGCTTTCGACGCTATGGCCGGATTAACGCAGCATACCATCAACACTCCCTATATGGTCGGACCCGTCCACTGTTATTCCGGCATGATGGCTGGGGAACTGGTGCTTTTCGACACCGGCCCGCCGACTCCGGAAACAGAGCGGTACCTCCGTAAAAATATCGATTTGGCGAATCTCCGCCATGTCATCGTCACCCACTGTCATATCGATCATTACGGTCAGGCCCACTGGCTCGAACAGCACAGCGACGCCACGATCTATCTGCCGTATCGCGACTGCCTGAAAATATCCGAGCACGACCGCCGGATGGAAGATATGTATCGGTTGCTGATGGACCTCGGTTTCAGCCGGGAGTATCTTACGGGACTCAAGCAGATCTTTGACAGCGGCGCGCTCTTCCCGCCTTTCCCGAAAAGATTCAAGGTGGCGGAAAAGGAACTGCTGGACCGGCTGGGAATCGAGGTGATCAGTTGCCCCGGCCATTCCCAGAGCGATCTGGTCTATGCCGGGGAGGACTGGGCAGTCACCGGCGATACCCTTTTGCGCGGGATTTTTCAATCGCCGCTGCTCGATGTCGATCTTGAAAGCGGCGATCGCTTCAACAATTATGCGGCGTACTGTTCATCTCTCGTTAAGCTGGCCGGTCTCAGAAACAGAAAAGTGCTGCCGGGGCACCGCCAGACCATTGCCGGGATCGATGCCACCCTGCTCTTCTATGTCTCAAAACTGCTGGTCCGGGTCGAACAGCTCCGGCCTTTCAAGGATGAGGAAAACCTGATGGTCCTGATCGATAAGCTGCTCGGTGACCGGGTCCAGGATACCTTCCATCTTTTCCTCAAGGCCTCCGAAGTTGTTTTCATGAAGGATCTGCTCGGCGAGCCGGAGATGCTGCGCCGGGCGCTCGAAGAGATCGGTCTCTTTGGCCAGGTAGATGAGTTGTACCATGCAGCCACGGGCTGCTGAAGGAGGAACCATGTCTGATCCGTTGTTTCGCAGAATTTTCATCGGTGCCGTCGAACTGAAGAACCGGCTGTTCATGCCGGCCATGCATCTCAATATGTGCAGGGATTTCAAGGTCACCGACCAGTTGATCGAGTTTTACCGGGAACGGGCGAAGGGCGGGGTCGGCCTGATCAGCGTCGGCTATGCCACCGTCGATGAATTCTCCGGCAGCCCGGCCAATATCGGCGCCCATCTCGATGAGCATCTTCCCGGTCTTACCGCCCTTGCGGCAGCCATCCATGAAGGCGGGGCGAAGGCCACCGTCCAGCTCAACCATGCCGGCCGCTATAACTCTTCGTTTTTCCTGGGCGGCAGGAAACCGGTAGCCCCGTCGCCCGTTGCCTGCCGGATGACCCGGGAGACGCCGAAAGAGCTCGAACCGGAGGAGATTGCCGCCACCATAAAGAGGTTTGGCGACGCGGCCGAGCGGGTCCGCAAGGCGGGGTATGATCTGGTCGAGATTTTGGCCGGGACCGGCTATCTGATCAGCGAGTTTCTCTCGCCGCTCACCAACAAGCGTCAGGATACATACGGCGGCAGCCTGGAAAACCGGATGCGCTTCGGTCTTGAGGTGGTGGCTGAGATTAAAGGCCGCGTCGGCGACGACTATCCGATCCTGGTGCGGCTGAACGGCAACGATTTCATGGAAGGCGGCATAGGCCAGGATGAACTGCTGGAGTTCGCGGTGGCCCTCGACGAGGCCGGGGTCGACGCCCTGTGCGTCAATGTCGGCTGGCATGAGGCCCAGGTCCCGCAGATCGTCACCAAGGTTCCCCGCGGGGCCTTTGCCTATCTGGCCCGTGATATAAAAGAGCGGGTGTCGGTGCCGGTGATCGCCAGCCATCGCATCAACGATCCGCGCATTGCCCGGCTGCTTATTTCCGAATATTTCTGCGATATGGTGGCCATCGGCCGGGCGCTTATCGCCGACCCGATGCTGCCGGAGAAGATCCGCACCGGCCGGGAAAACGAAATTGTTCATTGTGTCGCCTGTGGTCAAGGCTGCTTCGACCATCTTTTTAAGATGAAGCCGGTGGAATGTCTCTGCAATCCGCGGGCGGGGCATGAGTACGAAGCGCAGCCGGAGAAAACAAAAACGCCGCGGAAGGTCATGGTGGTCGGCGGCGGGGTGGCCGGGATGTCGGCGGCGATTGCTGCGGCGGAGCTTGGCCACCGGGTGACGCTGTACGAAAAGGGTCTGCGCCTCGGCGGACAGCTGCATCTGGCCGGTGCTCCTCCGGGCCGCGGCGAGTTTGTGATCTTTGCCGAGGATTTCGCCCGGCAGGTGGCTCTGCACGGTATCCAGGTAGTGATGGGCATCCCGGTCGACCGGAAGACTCTTGCGGCGGAAAAGCCCGATTGTGTCATCCTGGCAACCGGCGGCGAGCCGATAACGCCGCCCATTCCGGGGGTGGACCGCAAGCATGTCGTCCAGGCCTGGGAAGTTCTGGCCGGGACCGTCGCGACGGGCCGGAGGGTGGTGGTGGTCGGCGGCGGCGCGGTGGGGATTGAAACCGCTCTGCTGCTCGGCGAAATCGGCACGCTGTCCGGCGAAGAGCTGAAGTTCCTCCTGGTCAACGGCGCGGTCGCCCCGGAAAAACTGTACAAACTGGCGACCGAGGGAACGAAAGAAGTGGTGGTGGTCGAAATGGCCGACACGCTCGGCGCCAACTTCGGCAAATCGACCCGCTGGGGGATGCTGCAGGATGTCAGCCGCTACGGGGTGAAGACCCTGACGCAGGCGAAAGTCCTCGAAATTACCGAGGCTGGGGTCAGAATAGAACATGGCGGCGAGATCAGCGAACTGCCGGCCGACAACGTGGTGCTGGCGGTCGGCACCAGATCGGCCAATCCTTTGCAGAAGCTGGTCGAAGAGCTGGGGATCGCCTTCAATGTGGTGGGCGACGCCATGGCCCCGGCGACAGTATTCGAAGCCAACCATCAGGGTTATAACGCCGGCAGAAGCATCGCCTGAAAGAAACAGAACAGGGAGAATACGAGTGCAACTCTTCAATCCGAAAAAATATGAGCGACTCCATGCCGATGCCAAGTCGCGGGAACTGGTCGAAAAGACCATCGGTTTTTTTGAGAAAAAGGGCTTGAAAAAAATCAAGGCCGATGACCAGGCCATGGTCTGGTACGACGATTTTCTCACCTTCATCAAGGAAGAAAAGATCTTCGCGGGTTTTCTCACGCCGGAAAAGTACAGCCGGGACGGCGGCCGCTGGGATATGTGGCGGATCAGCGAGTTCAATGAAGTCCTCGGCTTCTACGGCCTCTGTTACTGGTACGCCTGGCAGGTGTCCATCCTCGGCCTCGGCCCCATCTGGATGGGCACCAACGAGGAGGTGAAGGGCAAGACCGCGAAACTCCTGGAGGAAGGCGGCATCTTCGCCTTTGGTTTGTCGGAGAAGACCCACGGCGCCGATCTCTATTCGAGCGAGATGCTCCTCGTCCCCCAACTGGACGGCACCTATCTGGCTCGGGGCTCGAAATACTATATCGGCAACGGCAACTGCGCCGCCTTGGTTTCCACCTTCGCGAAGATTGAAGGCACCGGCGAATATGTCTTTTTCGTGGTCGATCCGAACCACGAAAAATACGAGTGCGTGAAAAAGATCGACACCTCAGGCGTCCGCCAGGCCTATGTTGCCGAATACGCCCTGCACGACTATCCGATCACCGACGCGGACATCCTCTCGCGCGGCGAGCACGCCTGGAACTCCTCGCTCAATACCATCAATATCGGCAAGTTCGAGCTGGGCTGCGCCTCGATCGGCATTGCCACCCATTGTTTCTACGAGGCGCTGAATCACGCGGCTAGCCGGAATCTGTACGGCCGTTATGTCACCGATTTTCCCCACGTAAAGAAGCTCTTTACCGAGAGCTACGCCCGGATGATCGCCATGAAGCTCTTCGCCTTCCGGGCCGCCGATTATATGCGGGCGGCTTCCGACGACGACCGCCGCTATCTGCTCTTCAACCCGATCGTCAAGATGAAGGTGACCGGCCAGGGCGAGAAGGTGGTGAAACTGCTCCATGAAATTATCGCCGCCAAGGGTTTTGAGCAGGATACATATTTCGAGATGGCTATCCGCGATATCGGCATGCTGCCGAAACTTGAAGGGACCGAGCATGTCAATATGGCCCTTATCATCAAGTTCGTCCGCAACTACTTTTTTGAGCCGGTCGATTATCCGGAGATTCCCCGGAAAAATGAGGCGGGCGACGACGGTTATCTTTTCAAGCAGAAAACCGGCAGCCTCGCTACCGTTCGCTTCCCCGATTACCGGCTGGCCTACGAAGGGATCGATTCCCCTAATGTCCGGGTGTTTCGCGAGCAGGCGGAGCTGTTCAGGAAGCTGCTCATTTCCGCCCCGCCCAGCAAGGAGCAGGCGAAAAATATCGATTATATGCTGGCCGCGGGCGAACTCTTCACCCTCATCGTCTATGGCCAGCTGATCCTGGAAAACGCCAGGATCTATCGGACCGACCGGGATGTGCTGGAGCAGATCTTCACCTTTTTAGTGAAAGATTATTCGGCCTTTGCCCTGCAGATGAATCTCAGCCAGGAAAATTCAGCCGAGCAGGAAGAAATTTTCACCAAAATGATCAAAAAACCTGTTAAAGATGGGGAAGGCTTTGCCCGGGTCTGGGCCGCGGTGTACGGCTTGAAAGATCAGTACGTCATGAACGAATAGGAGCAGCAATGGGGCATCATCTGGATGGCAAAAGCAGCATCGTACCACTCATCGACCGGTTGAACAAATACCCGGTGGGATTGCCCGACAGCGACAAGCTGCGGCAGATCCTGGCCATCCTCTTTACCGAGGAAGAGGCTTTTGTCGCCTCCCGTTTTCCCCTGACCGAGGCGACCTTGAAGGAGCTGGGCCGGGCGACGGGCTGGGAAGAGGCCAGACTGGTGAAAAAACTGGAGGAGATGGCCGACAAGGGACTGGTGATGGACACCAGATACGGCGGCAAAACCTTCTACCTGCTGATGCCGGGCTTGATCGGCTTCTTTGAGTTCAGCTTCATGAAGCAGCGTCACGATCTGCCGGTGGCCGAACTGGCCCAGCTGATGCACGAATATCTCTACGGCGACCCGGACAAGAAGATGGGCCGCGAATTCTTCGGCGGCAAGACCCCGCTGACCCGCTCGCTGCCCTATGAAGAACATATCCCGGTCAGCTCGCAGGTCGCCACCTACGAAAGCGCCCGGGAAATTATTAAAAATGCCAAATACGGCGGTATCGGCATGTGCTACTGCCGCCATAAAAAAGAACACCTGAACGACAGCTGCAAGAAGAATGCACCGACCAAGGAGATCTGCATCTCCCTCGGCACCGCGGCCAAATTCATGGTCCGCCGGGGCTTTGCCGAGTACCGGACCACCGAGCAGCTGCTCGCGGTACTCGACCGGGCACGGGAACTGCGGCTGACCCATATCACCGACAATATCCGGCATCGGCCTTCTTTTATCTGCAACTGCTGCTCCTGCTGCTGCGAGTTGCTGGGCGGGGTGCTGCAGGGTTTCCCCCTGGGGGTGGCCAAGACCAACTATACCCTGCAGATCGACGGCGAGACCTGCCTTGGCTGCGGATTGTGCCAAAAGGCCTGCAATGTTGCGACCCTTGAAGCGATAGCCGCCGAAAACGGCAAGAGAAAAAAACGGATGACGGTGCTTGCGGACAACTGTCTCGGGTGCGGCGCCTGCATCAGCGCCTGCCCGTCCAAATCGCTGTCATTGGTCCCGGCCAGGCGTCCGCCGATCCCCGAAAAGAAAAAAGATCTCTTTAAAGCGATACTAAAAGAAAAGAAACGGTTGACACCTTATGTCCTACACGGCATAAAGTATAAGATCCTTCGTACGATGGGATGGGGCAGGTAACAACTGGGGTTTACCTGCCTTGAGATAGCGTCTCGGGCTCCGCGACAGCCCGAGACGCTATTTTTTTCATCATTCCTCAGCACAGACTCTTTTCATCTGTTCATCCTTGGGCGTCCGCCCGATGATCATCGCCACATCCGTCTGCAGTTACATTCTCGTTAGACCAGATTGTTATTTTTCAAAATCTCTATCAGCTTGGTTTCGCTGATATTATCGAGGTCTGTTTTGGAATAGATAGAGAGGAGATATATCGTGGTCTCATGTTTATAAAAATAGATAATTCTAAAACCACCGCTTTTGCCGGTAGGAATGGATGAATTGTGCAGTCTGGCTTTGTAGCAGTTTTTGCCAAGTTCAATCGCTTTGATCTTCCCACTCGCCAACTCGCGCTCAAACGTTTCCAGATCTTTTAAGATAGGTCTATATCTCTTGATGAGACTCTTGACGGACTTGGCAAACTCAGGAGTTATTATCAGTTTCAAGTTCATCGATAAGGTCTCTGAGCGTTGTTTGTGGCATATCCCCATTCATAATAGATTTCAATTCCTTGCAGGATTCATCAAAACTTGCATACAGCATTTTTGATTTTTGCTCAGCAAGGTACGATTTTATCGCTTCAATGACGATATCTGTCCTATTGAGTGAAAATTGTTCCGTTAATTCATCAATTTCGTCGATTATATATTTCGGTAGCCTGAGGCCAACCTGCTGCTTTTTCAATTGTGATAAATTATGCATGGCACACCTCCGTGTCCTATTTTGCAATATTATATAATATTGATATACATATGTCAAAC
>CAYTVF010000109.1:0-13867 GCA_964441345.1 uncultured Desulfopila sp.
TCCCCTCAATCCCCTCCCGTCAAGGGAGGGGAGGCTACTACCAAGCAGACAAAGTGGATACTATTGAAATAAACTGAATAGTTACAATTTTTTTTCTCCCCGATCCATCCGGCGACAGGGCCATTATGCAGATAGCAATCGTACTGGGGTTGCTCATTACGTCCATCGTGCTGTTTGCGATGGAAAAGATATCCGTCGACATCATCATTATTCTTGCTTCCATTTTCGTCATAAGCGGCGCATTGCAGCGCACGGGCATTGTGGATGCCATGGGCGCACGGCTTCACCGGGTTGCGGGTGGAAGTCAGAATCGTCTGCTGCTTGCCGTTATGGCGATTGTCAGCGGTGTCTCGTCGGTTATGAACAATACGACGGCGACGGCCATATTTCTGCCGCCCGTGATCGGCATGGCGAGGAAGTCCAAGGTAAGCGCATCGAAGCTGCTTATGCCCCTTGCTTTCGCTTCGATTTTTGGCGGTACCTGCACGCTCATCGGCACTTCGACCAACGTTGCCGTCAGCGGCTACATCGCAAAATCGGGGATGGAGCCGCTCTCTCTTTTCGAAATCACTCCTGTCGGCCTGGTCATCGTTGCCGTCGGCATTGCCTACATGATGCTTCTTGGCAAGCGGCTGCTGCCTGATCACAAAGACGAAAGTTTGACGGAAGAGTTCGCCATGCGCGAGTATCTGAGCGAGATAGTCGTTATCCCCGGCTCGCATCTCATCGGACAAAAAATATTCGAGTCCGATCTGGCGAAGATGGATTTTCGGATACTTGAAGTAATAAGAGCCAAGCAGAAATACCTCCCGAACAGTCGCATGACGATACAGCCGCACGACGTGCTGCTGATCGAGGGCAAAGTCACCGAACTCATCAAAATCAAGGAGACGGCCGGGATAGAGATTCGTGCCGATGTAAGGCTTGGCGACCCCGACCTGCAAAGCGATGATATCAAGATCATGGAAGTCATAGTCACCCCGCAATCGGACCTGAGGGACCAGACGCTGAAAGAAGCGAACTTCCGCGCGCGATACGGGATGACCACACTCGCCATAAACCGCCATGGCCAGTCTTTACGCGAAAAGATCGGGCGCATCAGATTACGCATGGGGGACATGCTGCTGGTGCAGGGACCGGCCGATCGCCTTGCCGGATTCAGGCGGCAGTCGGATCTTTGGATTATCGAAGAGTTTCATCCTTCGGCCTTTCGCAAGAAAAAGGGAATACGCACGCTCGCTTTCTTTGCCGTGGCGATAATCCTGGGCGGGCTGGGTTGGTCGCCTCTGTCAATCAGCATTCTCGGGGCGGCCGTGCTGACCATCCTGTCGCGCTCGATCACGATTAAAGATGCCTATGAGTTTATCGACTGGCGGTTAATTATATTGATAGGCGGGATGACCGCGTTCGGCACTGCGATGGATGACCGCCACAGCGGGGCCGCGGAATACCTGGCCGGGCTCATAGTCGACAATCTCGGGCCGTTCGGCGATATGGTCGTTTTGGCCGGCTTTTTTCTCATCACGATGGTGCTGACGCAGCCGATGTCGAACGCTGCCGCGGCACTCGTCGTGCTGCCGGTCGCGCTTGAGGCGGCGCAGGTGCTTGGCGCCAATGAGCGGACTTTCGCCATAGCCATCATGCTTGCCGCCTCAGTTTCCTTCGTCACTCCATTCGAACCTTCCTGCACCCTCGTTTACGGTCCTGGCAAGTACAAGTTCATCGACTTCCTCAAAACAGGGCTGTTGCTCAGCATAATCCTGATGACGGTCATATTGATCATGGTGCCGATGCTCTGGCCGATGCACCCTGTGGCGGGGCATGGAGCGGGCTAGCGACTGAGGTCGCTTGATGCCCTTCTGTTTGCCGTTGACAAAGAGATTCTGTTGTTAGGTAACCTATCGAAATCGCTATCGAAATCGAAATCGAAATGGCATGGGAAACGGCGCATGGACAATTGGAATGTTACTCTCTTCTCATTAATGAAAAACGGCAAACGGAGACGGATCGTCCCTTCGACCTGACGGAGGGGCCTGCCCTGCGATGGCGGCTCTACAACTCCTGCAGGACTGAATACGTCCTGCTCCTAAGCATCCACCATATCATTACCGATTACGGTTCCATCGTCATGATGATGGAAGAACTGTCGGCGATGTTTGCCGAGGGCCGGATCATCGCCACCGGTGCCGGAACAGATGGTTCCCCGACAAATCACCGTGAATATGGAACCCAATGTACAGCGCATCACGGCACATCCGCAAAGATTCGTAATCGATAGCCTCGTGTAACTATGTGGCCCGGGACAACCTATAATCATTGACCTTTTTACGCCTGATTTGGTATGAGAAGGGTGGCGTACGAATGATGGGGTGGGAAGAGTAAATTTCACTGGGAAGGGTCTCCATGAATGGCTTAAGAATTTTTTTACTCGTTGGTTTGGCAATTGCAGCCTTCAGTCCAAATTTACTGGCTGCCGGCAATGATTCGATTGTTCCAGCGGATATTCTGAAAATGTCTTTCGAGGAGATGATGAATATCAAGATAACGACGGCCGGCAAGAAGGAAGAGAGGGTCGCCGATATTCCGGCCAGCGCGGTAATCATCACCCGGCTCGATATTGAGAAATACGGGTATATGAGCCTGGAGGAAATTCTTGAGAACGTCCCGGGCATGTATGCCATCGACGATTATGCCGGATATCGCAAAACCTTTGGCGTACGCGGTTTTTATGCGGGATATCCGCGGAATATCATTTTCCTGATCAATGGTGTCGCCCAGACGGAGAGCCTTTTCGACTATAACGAGATGTCCAATTTTAACATTCCGGTGGAGGCGATCGACAGGATCGAGGTGGTGCGGGGGCCGATGTCGGTGCTGTACGGGCAGGGTGCTTTTTTTGGAGCCATCAACATCATCACCAATTCTTCCGAGGACAATACCAGCCTCGTTGCCGCGTCCCTCGGCAACGGCAAAGAAAAAGGCGCAGCCAAGATTGCGGGGAGCGAAGGCGACTTCAAGTATTCCCTCAGCGCGGGATTGGCAAACGACGACGGCCCCAACCACAAGCTGTCGAAGATGGTCTCCAGTATGTCCACCTTGAGGCCATGGGGCATCAACGAGACGAATGATACGACCGAAGACAAACTCGAGCGCAATTCCGGGAACTTCATCTTTTCCGGCAAATATAAAGGTTTCTACACCGACCTGATGTTTAACAGGTCCAGTGATGAGGCTTTTATCTTCAAGCCTTCGGTGACCGATGGCAGTACTTATGACAGGGAGATGGCAATAGTCTCACTCGGCTATGAAAATCAGGTGACTGATGATGTACGGCTTAACGGCAAAATGACTTTCCACAACTTCAACTTCAATCTCAATTGGGATATCACAAACAGCGCCTTCACAGGCGATGAGGCGGGAGAATCAAGAGGCGGTTCCGATTATTTCGAGTACGAGCTCGACGCCTTTCTGAACCTTGCCAAGAATCTCGAGATGACCACGGGAGCGTATTACAAGTATACCACGGATACCCGTTTCAGTGGGGATATCCCCATCTTCAACCTGTCGGAAAAAGCGACAACCAGCGACGAGATAGACCTGTGGGCGGTCTTTGCCCAGGCCAACTACACGCCATGGAAAAAGATACGCTTTGTGACGGGCCTGCGCCTGGAGCAGATGCTCGAATACGGGCTGAATAGTGAACGTAATCCCGGCAGCGCGGCATCTTCCAGCACCACAAGTTCCTATGACGAAGACGATGTCGAGTTTATTCCGAGTCTGGCTGCGATATACTCGTTCAATGACAGGAATATCGTAAAACTGTTATACGGCAAAGCCATTGCCCGGCCATCGTTTTTCCAGAACAATGATCAGGTGAAAGGTAATCTGCCGAATCTCGAAACCGAAGAGATCCACACCTTCGAGGCGAACTATATTACGTCTCCATCCGCCGATGTCACCGTCAATTTTTCCCTGTTCCACAACATCCTGGATAACCTCATCGTCCGGACCGTATCCGCGGAATCGGAGAGTCTGATCACCTACTTTGCCAATGGCGGGGAATTGGTCACCGACGGCGCGGAGGTCACCTTGCAGGCAAAGCCCTTCTCCAAACTGATTACCGAGTTGAGTCTGACCTACCAGAACACCGAGGACCAGCGGGACGGCTTCGAGGATATCGATGTCGCCTATTCCCCCCATTTCCTCGGCTATGCCAAGGCGTCCTATCAATTCACCGAAACCATCAGTTTCGCCCTGACCGGAACCTATGTCGACGAGATGGAGACCGAGTGGGACGTCCGGATGAACAATTTTGCCGGCGGCCGGGTGGGGCAGGAGGTTGACGGTTATTATCTGCTCGGCGCCAACCTGCGGGTCGGCGACCTGTTCGGCACCGGCTGGTACCTGAATATCCGCGGCTCGAATATCCTCGACGAGGAATACCGTTATCCGACGTATGTCAACAACACCTGGGCCGATCGCGGCACCCTGGGCGAGCCCCTGACGATACTGGCGACCGTCGGCATGAAATTTTAAGGGACCGTTTCCCATGATACCAAAAACCGACACCACCGCATGTCTGCCCGGCCCAGGCGGTTTTTTCTTTTTCCGCCGGACCACCGCCGTGGTGATTGTGCTTCTGCTGCTCTGGCCGGCATATGCCCGGCCGCAATCGATGGAGTATCTGCTCAAGGCCGGCTTCCTGGAAAAATTCGCCCGATTCACCGACTGGCCCGAGACCTCCGTTGCCGCCGATCCGGGCAGCCCTTTTGTGGTCTCGGTGATCGGCGAGAGTCCCCTGCAGGGCAGCCTTGAAAAACTCTATGCCACCGAAAAAATAAAGAACAGGCCGGTAACGATCAGATATATTTCCAGCCCCGCCGGAATCGACGGCAGCGACCTGGTGTTTATCGCCGAATCCGAGAAGAAACACCTGGATAAATTGCTGGAGGCTGCCCGCGGCAAGCCCATCCTGATGGTCGGCGACACGAAGGGCTTTGCCGAGCGAGGTTGTCATATCAACTTCTATATCACCGCCCAGGGTACCCTGCATTTTGAGATAAATCTCGCCAAGGTGAAAGAATCCGGCCTGCGCATGCAACTGGTACTCCTTGAAATAGCAAAAATCATCGATTGACTTCCGTCTCGCCCCCATGCTTATTCCTAAAATCAGCTCCATCCGAACCAAGATCATCGCCAGCATCGTGCTGGTCTGCGTGTTGACCATGACCACCGGTTTTGTCATTGTTCTGGTCGAGGATATCGGCAAGATCAAGCAGACTGCGGCAAACCAGGCGGCAATGGTGGCCACGGTGATCGGCGAGAGCTGCGTTTCGGCGATCTCCTTCAATTATCCCGAAAATGCCGAGAAAAGCCTGCGCCTCATCGGCGCTCTGGCCGGTTTTGAAAACGCCCGCATCTACACGACGAACGGCGAACTGTTTGCGGCCTACGACAAGACCGAGAAGATCGCCGGCCCGAATGTCAGGGAACTGAAGCGTTCCAGGGAGTATATCGATGGCGACCTGCATCTGATCGAGCCGATCGTCTATCAGGGTAAAGCCTACGGCCAGATCTATCTGCGGGTCCACCCCTCCTTCGAGACCGCGATCCGTTCCCGGGTCGTCACCATGGGCGGGGTGCTGCTCGGTCTGCTGTCGCTCAGCTACCTGCTCGCCACTCTGGTGCAGCGCATTATCTCAAGACCCATTCTGCAACTCGCCGACACCGCCGAGAAGATCTCCCGGGAGATGGATTATTCGCTGCGGCTGGAAAACACCAACACCGGTGAAATAGGCACTCTCTTCGATGCCTTCAACTCGATGCTCGGTGCCATTCAGCAGCGGGAGATCGAAAGAAGCAGGGCCGAGAGCGACCTGCAGTTCAAGGAACGGGTGATCGAATCGACCACCAGCTGCATCGCCACCGCCGACCTGCGCGGGTTGATCACCTATGCCAATCCCTCCTTTCTCAGACTGTTCGGGGTATTTCAGCTGGATGAGGTGCTGAACAAGAGCTTCGCCCGCTTCTTTGTCGCAGGCGAAGTGTTCGACCGGATGCTCATCTCGCTTACCAATCAGGAAACCTGGACGCTGGAGATCAAGGCGAAAAAAAGCGACGGCACCGGCTTCGATGCCATCATTTCCGCCGACACCGTCAAGGATTCCGGCGACAACCAGTGCAGCCTGGTCATCACCGTCTCCGACATCTCCGAACTGCGCCGGGCATCGCGGGAAATGGAGCTGGAAAACTGGCTGAAATCGGGGCAGGGCGCCATCTACGACCGGCTGCGCGGGGAACAGGAGGTCAGGGCGCTGGCGGACAATCTGCTCCGCGGCCTGAAGGAGCAGATCGATTTCCAGGTGGGCGCCATCTACGTGGCCGGCGATCAGAGACTGCTCTTCCTCGCGGGCAGCTATGCCCTCCATCCGACCGCCCGGATAAGGGAGAAGTGCCGGTTCGGCGAGGGGCTGGTCGGTCAGGCAGCCCTCGATCGGCATAAAATCATGGTGTCCAACCTGCCCGAGGATTACGTCCTGATCAGCTCCGGGGTGGGCGAAGCGGCGCCCCGCTTCCTGCTGGCCATGCCGTTCATCTTCGAGGGCAGGGTGAAGGGTGTGCTGGAGCTGGGTTCATTCAACGAATTCAAGGAGAGAGAGCTGGAGTTGCTGGAGCGTCTGACGGCGACCATCGCCATCGCCATCCACACCGCCCAGGCCCGGGAACAGGTGCAGCATCTCCTCGAGAAAACCCAGGCGCAGTCGGAGGAGCTGCAGGCGCAGACCGAGGAGCTGCGGACCCAGCAGGAGGAACTGCAGCAGACCAATCAGGAACTGGAGGAGCAGCGGGACGGCGTCAAGAAGAAAAACGATGAGCTGGAAAAGGCGCGCAGCCTGGTGGAGAAGAAGGCCGCCGACCTGGAGATCGCCAGCCGGTATAAATCCGAGTTCCTGGCCAACATGTCCCATGAACTGCGCACTCCCCTGAACAGCATCATGCTCCTCTCCGATGTGCTGATGGAAAACCGCGACGGCAGTCTGTCCGAAAAACACCTGGAATTCGTCGCCAATATCAACGAATCGGGAACCGATCTGCTGACCCTGATCAACGATATTCTCGATCTCTCCAAGGTCGAGTCCGGCAGGATGGAACTGCTGGTCGAGGATATCTTTTTCGCCGACCTGCTGGCCGGCATCGAAAGGGCCTTCGGCCCGCTTTCGGTTGAAAAGTGCCTGCCTCTGGTTACCGGAATCGGGGAAAATCTGCCGCCAAACATCAGGTCCGATCGCCAGAAGATCGAGCAGGTGCTGAAGAATCTGCTGTCCAACGCCTTCAAATTCACGGAAAATGGGCAGGTCGGCCTGTTCGTTGACAAACCCGACGCGCGGCTGATGAAATCTCTGCCGGCCCTCGATCCCGAACGGACCGTGGTCTTTACCGTCACCGATACCGGCATCGGCATCCCCGAGGATAAACAGGCGCTCATCTTTGAGGCGTTCATGCAGGTCGATGGCACGACCAGCCGGAAATACGGCGGTACCGGCCTGGGGCTGTCGATCTCCCGGGAGATCGCCGGGCTGCTCGGCGGCGATCTGATCGTGACCAGCAAACCCGGTCAGGGCGCAACCTTCTCGCTGGTCCTGCCGTGGAATCTGGTGGGGTGGGAGAAGATTGCCCCGCTGCCCGCCATGGCGGCTCTTGCCGGCGGGGATGCGGGCCGGCCGCCACTTACGGCAACGGAGGGCGGCGAGCCCGCCCGGGCATTGCGTGAGGTGCGGGACGACAGAAACGATCTGGCGAAAGGGGACAGGAGTATCCTGATCATCGAGGACGATTCGAAGTTCAACGCCATCCTTCAGGGTCTCGCCCATGAGCAGGGTTTCAAGGCCATCATCGCCGAAGACGGCAAGACCGGACTCTATTTCGCCGATTACTACCACCCCTCGGCCGTGATCCTCGACCTCAATCTGCCCGATATGTCCGGCGAAGAGCTGCTGACCACCATAAAGAACGAAGAGAGCCTGCATGGACTGCCGGTAATCGTCTATACCGGCAAGGATCTCAGCTACCAGGAGAAGGTGACCCTGCAGTCCTATGCCGAAAACATCATCATCAGGGGCGTCAACTCGCTGGAACGGCTGCTTGACGAGACCACCCTTTTCCTCCACCGGGTGGAGACTTCGCTCTGCCAGACGAAACGGGAGATTCTCCATCGCATCCACGACCAGCGATCCCCGCTGAAGGGCAAGCATATCCTGCTGGTCGACGACGATATGCGCAACGTTTTCGCCATCAGTTCCATCCTGGAAGATAAGGGGCTGACCATCACCATCTGCAAAAACGGCCGCGAGGCGCTGCAGGCGCTGGATGAACATCCCACCGCCAGACTGGTGCTGATGGATATGATGATGCCGGAGATGGACGGCTACCAGGCCATGGGCGAGATCAGGAAACAGAAACGTTTCGAGAAACTGCCGATCATCGCCATCACCGCCAAGGCCATGATGGGCGATCGTTGCAAATGTATCGAGGCGGGGGCCAGCGATTATCTGGCCAAGCCCATCGATCGGGATAAGCTGCTCTCGATGATGCGCGTGTGGCTGTATTGAAACATAAAGGAATGACCATGATCGACGACGAGCGGATATGCGTTCTGGGGGTCGATGACCGGCCCGGCAACCTGATAGCCCTGGAAGCGGTGCTGGAAACTCTGGGGATTACCTTCGTCAAGGCGAATTCCGGCCAGGAAGCGCTGGAGTTCGTCCTGGAAAAGGAATTCGCCCTGATTCTCATGGACGTGCAGATGCCGGACATGGACGGCTTCGAAACCGCCTCGCTGATGCGCGGCAACCGGAAGACCGAGCATATCCCGATCATCTTCGTCACGGCGATAAATTTTCAGCAGAGGCATGTGTTTAAGGGGTACAATACCGGCGCGGTCGACTATCTTTTCAAACCCATCGATGCCCAGATCCTGCGCAGCAAGGTTCAGGTTTTCATCGAGCTGTTTCGCCAGAAGGAGATTCTCAAGCACAAGGCCATGGAACTGGAACGGGCGAACCGGCATATCCTGGCCCAGCAACGGGCTCTCAAAACCAGCACGATGCGGTTCACCACCGCCTTTGACCAGTCGTTCCAGTTCATGGCCATCCTCGATGCCCGGGGCCGGGTGCTGGAACTCAATGCCCTGGCTAAAGAGCTCTGCGATGCCGCCCGCCGCAATACCGTCGGCCAGTATTTGTGGGATATCCTGTGCCTGGGCAACGCCGAGCAGCACCAATCGCTGCAGGCCATCGTCGAGAGAGCGATGGCCGGGGAAGCGACCAACGACGAGGCCGTTTTTTATGACCGGAACAAGGAGATGCACTCATTTCTCCGCACGGTTTCGCCGGTCCGGGATGAAACAGGCGAGATGCTTTTTATTGCCGTCCAGGGGCAGGACATATCCAAACGGAAAAAGGCCGAGGAAGATAAGCAAAAACTGGAAGCGCAACTTCGCCAGTCCCAGAAAATGGAGGCAATCGGCACTCTGGCCGGGGGCATATCCCATGATTTCAATAATATACTGACTATTATCCTGGGGTCGGCCGAGATGGCTATACGGGTCAGCGGCGGCGACCACGAATTTGACCGGTATATCGAGAGGATCATCATGGCGGCCAACAAGGCCAAGGATTTGATCCAGCAGATCCTGATCTTCACCCGGCAGTCGGATGTCCAGCGGGTCACTTTTCCCCCGGTCAACATTATCAAGGAATCGGTCAAGCTGCTTCGGGCATCCCTGCCGTCATCGATTGAGATCATCCAGAAGATCGACAGCCGGAGCGGTCCGATCGTTGCCGATCCCACCCAGTTCCATCAGATCCTGCTCAATCTTTGCACCAATGGTTTCCATGCCATGGAAGCGACGGGGGGAATCCTGACCATTTCCCTCGATTCGGTGACTTTCGACCAACCGGTTATGCGCGGCGGAGACGAAATCAAGGCCGGGACCTACGTCCGGTTGACGGTTCGCGATACCGGTGCCGGCATCAGCCCGCAGCACCTGGCAAGGATCTTCGATCCCTATTTTACCACCAAGGAAGTCGGCAAGGGCACCGGCATGGGGCTTGCCATCGTCCATGGCATCGTCAAGGGCAATGGCGGCTTTATCGAGGTGGAAAGCGAACCCGCCAACGGTTCGGCTTTCTTCGTCCACATTCCCCTGGCCGAGGGGGCCGGGGAGGACCGGAATCCCGCCGACCCCGCGAACTCGAACGGCGGCGAGTCCATTCTGCTGGTCGATGACGATGAGGTCTTTCTGAAGATGACCGGGGTAATGGTCGAAATGCTGGGTTACAGGGCGGTATCCCGGCGAGAGGGGAGTCAGGCCCTTGAACTGGTCCGGGAAAATCCCAACGACTATGACCTGGTCATGATGAACCATGTCCTGTCCGGGGTGACCGGCATCGAACTCTCCGATAAAATGCGGGAAATCCGCCCCGATCTGCCGATCATCATCTGCACGAACCCCGGTTCCGCCGCCCTGACCGGGGCGAGCGCCGGGAAGCCGGTTGTCGCCGATATGGCCTGCAAGCCGATGGCCATCGAGGAGTTGTCGGCGCTGATCAAAAATACCCTGGACAGAAGATAGAGCCTGACCGGTTCCCTCGGCGCAAGCGTTGGAACCGGATTCGGGCGGCTTGCCGACCGCATTCCCATTGCCATACGAAATAAAGAAATCCTCTTGACCGGTAAACAATAATTAATTACAGTTAGTATTAATTATCACAAACAAGGATGGCGTATGCAGTTGCGAATGACCAATCAGCGGGAGATTGTCCTGCGTGAGTTACAGAAAAGTAAAAGACATCTGACTGCGGATGAGCTTTACGACATTGTAAAAAAGGTCATGCCGCGCATAAGCCTGGCAACTGTTTATCGTAATCTTGAGATTTTATCCGAAGCCGGAATGATCGGCAAACTGGAAATCAGTGGCAGGCAGAAACGTTTTGATTACGACGCCTCGGCGCATGACCATATTTATTGCGTCGTCTGTCACCGGGTTGACAACCTCGACATTGCCCATGAGGGCTGGAACCCTGAGGAATTAGGGGGTGTCGCAGGCTATTCGATAACCGGGTATCGTCTGGAGATAATAGGAATATGCCCGGAATGTCTGAAAAAAAAGAACAAGGAGAAAACGAAATGAGTGGATGCGGCTGTGGTTGTGCAACGAAGACGAAAGAAGCGGGCGACGAATCGAGGAAAATCCTCGAGGCCCTGGCTGGCTGCGGGAGGCCCTGCGGTTCCAAGGATATTGCCGAAGCAACCGGACTGGATAAAAAGGTGGTGAGCGATCAGATAGCGGCCCTGAAAAAGAAGGGGCTGGTCGATAGCCCCGTGCGCTGCAAGTTCGGCATAACCGCCGAGGGGAAAGCAACCCTTTAAAAAACGGAGTTATATGAAAGAAATTATCGCAAAAACCAGGACGTTCAGACGTTTCATCGAGAAAGAGCAGATCAGTTCGGCAATCCTCGACGAACTCATCGATCTGGCCCGGTTGGGCGGGTCGGCTCGGAATGGTCAGCCTTGGCAGTATATGCTGGTCAATACTCCGGAACTGTGCGCAAAGATTTTCCCCTTCCTGGGGTGGGCAGGTTACCTGACCGACTGGAAGGGACCGGTCGAAGGTGAACGGCCGAGTGCATATGTCCTTTGTCTCTTGAACAAAAATCGGCTGAAAGTCTCTGAAAGCGAAGCCCAGTTCGACCTCGGGGTGGCGACTCAGAACCTGCTGCTCGGGGCGATGGAAAAAAGAATCGGCGGCTGCAGGATCGGCGCCTTCAACCCCCAGCTGGCTTCCCTTTTTGTCATGCCCGATCATCTCCATCTTTCCCTGGTCGTCGCCCTCGGCAAGCCGCGGGAAACGGTGATCATCGAAGAGTGCGAAAGCGGGGATGACATCCGTGATAATGTCCGTGATAATGTCCGCGATAATATCCGTTACTGGCGGGATGAACACGGCGTCCATCATGTGCCCAAACGATCGCTGAAGAGCTGCCTGGTAACCCTTGCATTGCGGTGATTGCCGAAAGGTCCCACGGCGATTGGCCGGTTGAGGCGAGCCGGGTACCCGCGATCCGGACCTTCAGCGTTCACTGTCGGCAGAAGTACGGGGCGAGCATAGGAAAAATCCCCTTGGATCTGGGGCAACCGTGCCCGAACCGCGAACATGGCGGCTGCATTTTCTGCCGGCCGGCCGGCTTTACCCCATCCTGTCTGCGGAGTTCCGATACTCTCGCGAGACAGATCGAGGAGGGGAAGGCAAAGCTCCTCAAGGGCAGATTTAAACACTACCTGGCCTACTTTCAGCAGGAAACCTGTACGGCCCTGCCGGCCGGCAGGCTGTTGCCGGTGCTTCGGCAAGTGCTGGAGGGTGCCGGCTGTCTCGGTCTTATTCTCTCGACCAGGCCGGATTTTGTTGCGGGCGAACTGCTCCAGCCGCTTGCCGAACTGGTGGCAGCATCGGGCAAGGAATGTCTTTTCGAGCTGGGGCTGCAGAGTGTCCATGAGCGGAGTCTGAAGCTGCTCAACCGTAATCACGGATTTGACGATTTCCGCGATGCCGCCGGCCGGATTCGCGAGGCCGGCTGTTTTGAGCTGGGCGCCCACCTGATCTTCGGGATCCCCGGGGAGAGCGAGGAGGAGATGCTGCAGTCGCTGGCGACGGTATGCCGGCTGGGGGTGACGCACCTGAAGCTCCACCATCTTCAGGTTATCCGCGATACCGCCCTCCATGAGCTCTACAATCAGGGCAAGGTGACGCTCTTTTCCCGCGAAGAGTACCTTCGTTTTCTGCTGCGCGCCCTGCCGATCATTCCAGCCGGGGTGACCATCCACCGGCTGTGGGCGACTGCTCATCCCGCGCTCCTGATCGCCCCCCGGTGGAATACCCTCGCCGCCATACTCAGCCGGGAGCTGCAGGGGAGAATGGCGGAGCGGAATGTATGGCAGGGACAGCGGGCGGAACAGATCGTCCCGATCTAAGGGACTCGGCGGCCTCCCTTATCTCCCTGCCGGACTGGACGGGGCGGTATGGTGGAATTATGGTGAAGGCAGTAGCACCGCGATTTGGATTTTGAGTCGGCAGAACCGAGCAATTTCATGGGGAGATGGAGAAGGTCATGGGAAAAAAGAAAAAAGAGAAGGACAAGGACAAGGACAAGTGTTGCGGCAAAGGCAAAAAAGGCAGCGGCAAACGGTGCAGCAAGTGCCCGAGAGGCTGAGGTAAGGCGGTAAAGCGAAATCTCACCAACAGTATCATTACCGGATTGGCAATATCCCGGCGAAAATGGTACGATGGATAAACCTGCATAACAGAGACCAATACCGCTGCACAGTTTCAACAGAAAGGGATAACCATGGAAGAACAATTTAAGATCCGCTTTGCCGAGCGCATGAATCAGCTGCCGCCGTACCTGTTCGGCATGATCAATAAAATGAAAATGGAAAAACGCTGGAAGGGCGACGATGTAATCGACCTGGGAATGGGCAACCCCGTTGACCCGACGCCCGGCCCGGTAACCGAAAAGCTCTGTGAGGTGGCCATCGATCCGAAGGCCCATCGCTATCCGGTGGCCGGCGGCATGAGGAATCTCAAACGGGAGATCGCCCTCTATTACAAGCGCAATTACGACGTGGATCTGACCGGCGAAGATGACGTGATCTGCACCATCGGCTCCAAGGAGGGTATTTCCCATCTCTGCCTGGCTCTGCTCGGGCCGGGCGACACGGTCCTGACGCCGGCCCCGGCCTTCCCGATCCATGTCTATGCCGCGGTGATCGCCGGCGCCAACGTCCTGCGCATTCAGCTCAGTTCCGAGGA